>JASHPE010000457.1 GCA_030038235.1 Terriglobia bacterium | reverse complement strand
ATGGATGGGCTGGCCCGCTTCGATGGCGTCCGGTTCGTGGTTTTCGACAAGAACAATTCTCCAGGAATCGAGTCGAACCGGTTCACGTCGCTTTATGAGCGAAATGGCGACCTGTGGCTTTCCACCGAAGGCAGCGGTGTCACGCGCTATCACAAGGGAACCTTCACGACATATACGACACAGGACGGTCTACTCTACAACGCCGTTCGGGCGATCACCGGGGACGCTTCCGGCAACCTGTGGGTATTGGCGAACGATACCATCGCGCAATGGCAGGACGCGACGAGCCGCTTCGTGGATGTTACGCCGAGAAACCTCAGAATGCCTCTAGACACCTTCTTGTGGGAAGGAGGGGGATTCTGGGGATCTGGCGACACGCGCCTGTACTGCTTTGTCGAGGGTCACGTCGTCACGCATGAACTCCCACGCTGGTTGCCGGGACGTTCAATCCGTGTCGTGACAAGGGATCAGGACGGAACGATCTGGCTGGAAACGGACAGCGGAATACGGGCCCGAATCGTCGAGGGAATCGTCCGACGCGCGCCTGCGCAAGTCCTCACGACCTATCGCGACCGTCGTGGAACTCGTTGGGAGCTTGGCATCGGCCCACGCCTGGTACGATATGTCACTTCCTCGGCGAACGGCGAGGAGAAGGAGGTGTCCTTCAACTCGCTCAGCGAGGACCGTGAGGGGAGTCTATGGCTGGCAACAGGCAGGGACGGGCTTTACCGGGTACGCAAACAGTTCATAAGTGTCGTCTCGAAACAACAAGGCCTGATCGATCGAAACGTCTACCCCGTGTTTCAGGATCGCCAGGGCGCCATCTGGATCGGAGCCTGGAGTGGCGGCATCAGCCGCTTAAAGGACGGACGATTCACAGCCTACACGAAACGAGACGGATTAGCTTCCAATCTCGCGACGGCTATTGACGAAGACCGGGATGGGCAGATCTGGGTGGCTACACACGGCGGCGTGAGGATCTTCCAGGGTGGACGGTTCCAAGCAGCGCCAGGCCTGATAATCCCCGAGCACGCTACCGTACAGGCCATTCACCAGGACCACAAAGGTAGGCTCTGGTTCGGAACGTCACGCGGATTGGTGCGCTACAAGGACGGAGCGTCGAAGCTTTTCACGGCGAAGGACGGGCTCGCGGCCGACGACGTGAGAGTGATCGTCGATGGTGGCAACGACGAATTATGGATCGGAGGTTATGGAGGGCTCACGCGGCTTCGAGAGGGTCATTTCACCCACTGGACCGAGCGCGATGGACTGCCGAGCAACACGGTTCGAGCAATTTACTATGACAGCGACGGCGTCTTGTGGATCGGGACTTACGATGGGGGATTGGGGCGCTTTCAAAACGGCCGGTTCACCCGGTATACGACGCGCGAGGGCCTGTTCAACAATGGCGTTTTCCAGATCCTGGAAGATGCCCGCGGAAACTTCTGGATGAGCTGCAACCGAGGCATCTATCGCGTGAGCAAGCGGCAGCTGAATGAATTCGCCGCCGGCATGCAAACCGAGATCACGTCAGTGAACTACGGCCGGAGTGACGGCATGGTCAACGCCGAATGTAATGGAGGCTATTGGCCCGCCGGCATCAAAGCGAGTGACGGCAAGCTGTGGTTTCCCACCCAAGACGGTTTGGCCGTGATCGATCCGTTGGCCGCTCCCATGAATTCGCAGCCACCACCGGTGGCAATTGAATCGTTTCTGCTGGATCATGTACTCACGCCTTTCGACCGTCCAGTTCGGATCACACCGGATAAGACAAACTTCGAAATTCAATATACGGCGCTGAGCTTCATCGACTCGCAGCAGATCAGGTTCGAATACAGGCTGGAGGGCCTGGATTCGAGTTGGGTCGATGCCGGTCCACGGCGAACGGCCTACTATTCGCATGTGCCGCCAGGACAATATGTGTTCACCGTGATCGCCCGTAACAGCGACGGCGTTTGGAACAAGGCTGGAGCGACGCTGAGCTTTGTAATCCTTCCCGTCTTCTACCAGACCAGGTGGTTCCTGTGGCTCTGCGTCCTCGCTGCTGCCGGAATTCTCTGGCTGCTCTACGCGATGCGCCTTCGGCAGGTGGCTTCGCACCTGCAAGGCCGACTCGAGGAGCGCCTGGAAGAGCGGGAGCGGATCGCGCGCGATCTGCACGACACCCTGTTGCAGGGTATCCACAGCGCATCCATGCAGCTCTACGTTGCCGACCAGCGCTTGCCGGAGGATTCGCCTGCGAAACCCCTTGTCCAGCGCGTCGTGCGGCTGATGACCGAGGTCAGCGAGGAGGGTAGGAGTGCCCTGAGAAGCCTGCGTCCGTCGCATCCCGAATCCGATGGACTCGAAGACGCCCTCTCTCGGGTGCGCGAAGAAGTGAGCACCCAGGAGCACATCGATTTCCACGTGACGGCCGAGGGTGCGGCTCAATCCATGCACCCCATCATTCGCGATGAGGTCTATCGCATTGGCCGCGAGGCCTTGCTCAATGCCTTCCGGCATTCCCACGCGAAGAGGATCGAAGTCGAAGTGGAATACGCCCGCGACCTGCGGCTTCGGGTTCGCGACGATGGCTGCGGGATCGACGCTAAAACGCTCAGCACCGGGCGCGAAGGCCACTGGGGACTCACCACGATGCGCGAACGCGCGGAAAAGATCGGCGCGCGTTTTGAAGTCTTAAGCAGCGCGCATGCCGGAACCGAGGTCGAACTTTCTATTCCGGGCAAGCTGGCCTTCAAATCCAGGCCATCGAATCGCTTTTCAACCTGGCTTTCGCGAATGTTTGCCACAAGATCGGCACCCGGAGTTCATCCGCCGGAGAAGGAGAGGCCCGATGAGTAATGAGACACGGATTCGGGTTCTCGCTGTCGATGACCATCCTCTGCTGAGGGAGGGCATCTCCACACTTATCAACAGCCAGCCGGACATGGTGGTGATCGCTCAGGCGTCCACGGCCCAGGAGGGCATTCAACGATTTCGCGAGCATCGCCCTGACATCGTCCTCATGGACGTGAGACTTCCAGACAAAGACGGCATCGACGCCATGATCTTGATTCGAGAAGAGTTTTCTGATGCCCACGTCATTATGGTAACGACATCCGAGGGCGACGCTGAGATCCGGCGAGCCCTTGAGGCTGGAGCGCGCGGCTACATTCTGAAAAGCATGCCGCCTGAGGATCTGCTCAACGTAGTCCGACAAGTCCATGCGGGGAAGAAGGCGATTCCGACCCAAATTGCAAAACATCTCGCGGAGCATCTGGGTGATGAAGAGCTTACGGCGCGCGAAATCGAGGTGCTTCAACAGGTCGCGAGCGGCAATCGCAATCGCGACATCGCCGAAAAACTGTTCATCTCAGAAGAGACCGTCAAAGTGCACATCAAGCACATCATGGACAAGCTTGGAGCCAGTGACAGGACTCAAGCCGTGGCCATCGCCTTGCGGCGTGGGATCATGCATCTCTAACGCTCGGATTTGCCCCACGGCTTATACCTCGAAAGTGGTACACAAAAACACCGATCGCTGGGGATTCGACGGGCAATCGCATTCGCTATTCTTTTGGTCTTGGGGTCGACTGCCGTTGAACCCCATAGAGGCGAAGCTTGCGAAGCCCATATTCGACATTCCCGGGACGTTGGCAGGGGCTAGGTCTGCTCCTATTGCGCTCGGCACTTGGCGTCAGTCTGTCAGTCCAGGCTGCGTCCTGGCTACTTGATTCGCAGAGCTTGGCCGTCGGGGCTTGGGCCGGGTGCCTGCTCGAACTGGCGAGCGGCGCTGCTCTACTCATCGGATTCCTGACTCCAGCAGCAGGGATCCTTGCTGTTCTTGTCGGCGTGGGCATCGGGCTGTCCTGGTTCCCGGTGCCGGCCTTTGTGTTTTTCAACAGCCGCCTTTTAACCGTCGACCTGGTCATCATGGCACTCACATGTGCTTTTCTTGGTCCAGGCGCGTTTTCACTCGACGCCCGCCTGTTCGGGCGGCGCAAAATCATCATTCCGCGTTCCTCTGGTCTACCGAGGGCCTGAACTTTCTTCCCTCGACATGCACCTGCGAATTCCGCTGCCGGGATGTCCGGGACTACGCGACCTCGGTTCCTTCGAACCTTCATCGATGATTCTGGTTAGTTCTTCCCCAGTTACCCGATAGTGGTATCTCGCTGTCGCCCGCGAGGGGTATCTCAAAAACCTCTTATCTCGTGATGTGTTCCGCACTGCGCACGAATACAGTACCAACCATGAAACGCGGCACGCAGACACGAAGTGGACATTAAGCCGTCGCGTATTCAACAGGAGGATGTCATGAAGAGAATTCACGCGACGCTGAGGCTGGCTGGCTTTGTTCTCGCGTTGCTGATCGCCTGCAAGAACACGTCAGGGCAGGTACCAGCGGCCTACGTTGCGGGCAACTGGACAATCTATTCGACGAGCATCACGACTGGCGCAACGGTAGTGAAGCACGTCCAAATCGCGCAATACGGCAACAGTATCAGCGGATTTTTCGAAGGTCCTGACCAGGCAGGTGCCATTCAAGGATCGGTGAACGGCAATCGAGTTAAGTTCGACACGCAGACGCGCAACGTACTCAAGTTTCGCGGAACGGTCAATGGAAATATCATGTCAGGACTGTATGGACTTCATGGCCGGCACGCCGGGTGGCAGGCCGTGCGCGTCACCACAGTCGGGCTGGCAGGTCCGGTTCCACCGGTAACCTCCTATCAGTATCAACCGGTGGAGGTTACAACCCCGCCCGCGCCGGTAGTCGCGGCCCAGGCCGCGCCGCAGCCTGCGGCGGCGCCTGACGCACCCAGTAGCGACGATCCAGCGCCGGCGCCCCAATCTCCGGACGAACTCAACGCTTTGGTCGCACCCATCGCACTTTACCCCGACTCGCTGGTGGCGCAGGTGCTTGCAGCCTCTGAAAATCCAGACCAAATCGCGTACGCGGACGATTGGCTAGCACAAAACAAGGGCCTGACTGGCACTGCGCTCGCGCAAGCGGTTGACCAACAATCTTGGGACCCCAGCGTCAAGGCTTTGACGCAGTTTCCTTCCGTGTTGGATAACCTGGCGCATAACATCTCGTGGACATCCAGCCTGGGTCAGGCGTTCGCGAATCAACAGGCCGATGTGATGGCAGCAGTGCAAGCGATGAGGGCTAGGGCACAAGCTGCGGGTACGCTGCAATCCACACCCCAAGTCACGGTCGCTCAGCCGTCTCCCGGTGTCATCGTGATTCAACCCACGAATCCTCAAGTGGTTTAC
>JASHPE010000456.1 GCA_030038235.1 Terriglobia bacterium | reverse complement strand
GGGGCATCAGCAGGATAGGGTGGTCCGTGGGATCAATCACCGAAAACAACACGATGACGTGATCACCGCCATCGATCACGTTGCTGACGCCCGCGCGCACCTGGTCGCCCGTAGCCGTTTCTCCGGCGACATGTTCACCGTATAAAGCCGGCAGTGGGGCATGTTCCTGCCGGCTGAGCAGTGCATCGAGTCCTCCGGTTCGGGCATCGTCAGGCGGGTCGGCTGGCGAAAGCGGCGGCTGACTCAACTTAGCAAGGGACGCAGGGGTAGCTTGGGTCGGAGAATTCCGTGGAGCCGGCGTCTGCGTCTCAGACGCAACCGGCACAGTCTGGCCGACGAGTGCGGATGGGTAGTCGGGCTCGATCAGGAATCCAGCGGCGGCCCTGTAGTTGAGCAGGAAGTCCACGCTCGACGGTCTCGTTGATTTTTCTTCTCCCCGGCTCACCAGCAGAAGACTGGACTCATGCCCGCGGGACGTCGAGATCAACAGGTTGGTCTCGGCCGGCTTCGTCGTGAGCGCTTTGACAAATACCAATTGCGGCTCTCGTTCGGAGTGCTCGACTTCAAACAACGTCGGATCTCCCACCGCCACCGAATTGACCGTCTCCGGCATCTTGATCGCGGTCACGAAGTGAGGGGCGACCTCCACAACAGCGACATTCCCCTCAAGGTCAGCCCTGGTTAGCACCCGTGGCCGGACCTCCGGCACCTGTCCCGCCGCCATCCGGAGGCCGAACAAAATCACGACTATCGCCCAAACACTTCTGCCCATCCTCATGATTCACCTCGCTTCCCGTTCCCCAGTGCTGGACCGGGCGTTTCCCCGCGCCCTCTCTGCCCGGTAAGCACGGGCTACACGACTGACGTAGCCGTAGACATCGGGCGAGGAATATTCGAGTCCACGCCTAAGTATCGGGCGCTCCCCCGTGTAGTAAGCAGCCGTCACGAGCCTTAAATCGCCTCCGAACAGGCGCATCAAAAAGGCCAGATACTCCACTCCGGCCCGGACGTTCTCCTCGATGCGAAAGCGATTCCAGACCCCCAGCCTGACCGCTGTCCCGGGCATCAACTGCATCAAGCCCACAGCTCCCTTTCGCGATACGGCATACGGCTGCCAATCCGACTCAACCTCAATCACGGCGTCGACCAGCTCAACGGGGACTCCGTAAACGTGGGCGTAGTACTCGGCGCATTGAGCCGAGTAAGCGCGCAGGTTGGTCGGCTCCGCGGCTCCTGCCGCGCCCGCCAACCAAACGGCAATCATCAGTGTGGTTGTTGCCTTCATGCGCTTCGTGCAGATAATTCGTCTCTGTATCTCTTCGCGTCTGCCACCAAACCATCGAATCCTGCCCGCAGCAGCAGACGCCGCCGGTCGGCCTCCGTCTTCGCAAGCAGGGGAAGAAGCACATCCCGTTGCTCAGGTTCGATTTCGCGCGCGCCCATGATCTCCAGGGCCTGCGCGAGATCGAGCATCTCTGCAATGGATGGGGGCTTCTCGAGGCTCCATCCGCGTAGTGCCCGCGCCAAGCCTGCCAGCTGACCGCGTAGAGCTTCATCCTCGGTGGCGCTACGTACCGCGAGGATCTCGGCTTCCCGCTCCACGGTGGGGTACTCCATTCGCAGGTAAAAACAGCGTCGCCGCAGCGGGTCCCCCAGCCGGCGCTCTTCGTTCGAGCTCAGAACGACGAAGGGAACCGTCATTGCCTTGATGGTTCCGAGTTTCGGAACCGTCACCTGCCACGCGCTAAGGATCTCCAACAACAAGGCTTCAAACTCGTGATTGACCTTGTCGAGCTCGTCCACCAGCAGCACGCACGGCTGGCCGGTACAGCGCAAAGCCTTGAGCAGGGGGCCTTCGGCAAAAAAGTCGAGTGAATGCAGGCGCGTTCGAATCGAGTCCCAATTGCCGTCGAGGTGAGCACCCTGAGTTTCGAGGAACAATCTTTGTAGGGCTTCGTCGAATTTCCCGATCGCCTTGTCCTCGGTGATTCCCTCGTAGCACTGCAAACGCTCTACAAACGTCCCTGCTGCCTCGGCCACCGCGTACGCCAGCTCGGTCTTGCCGCACCCGGGCGGCCCCTCGACCAGAAGCGGCTTTTGCATGCGGGCGGCGAGATACACTACCTCCAGAGTGATCTCATCGATAACGTACTTGGCCGCCCGCAGTTTCCCGGAGAGTTCCTGCCGCGACCGAAACATGCACCGCCTCCTCGCGGCACACTCTACATCACGGATTATTTATTAGAGGCGCCGCCTGGCCGCGGCTAGCGGGTGCCCGGACAAGCGGAAAGAGCCCAAGAGGTAAGCTATGCGCGACGTTAGGCCAATGAGCAGCCAAGCCGCCAAACTTTTTTCACGGGTCGGCGATTATGAGAACCGTCGTTCGTGCCGGGTGTGGGTTGCGCAGCGGCTGCCGCCTGATTGTTCACAGGGAAATCAGCACGCCGAGGGCCAACTTTTTTTCGCGGGTCTGCGAATGTTAGAACCATCTTGCGCCGTTCGAACTTCTCCGGATTCCATGCATGGGAAGTGCCGAATTTATTTCACGGGTCGGCGAATATGAGAACCGAAATCGGTGTGAGATATTTGCAGATTCCGCGTGCACGCGACGTGCCGGATTTATTTTGCGGGTCGACAAGTGTGAGAACCGTGTTTCAGGCCTGCCTAGGAGCGCGGGGGTGATGTGCGTAAGGTCCGCCAGTTGAGCCTCGCGTTCCCAAGCGCGATCTGCGTGAGCGGCCCTCGTGGCAATACTCAGCCCCCTGTTTGACCCCTCGGGAGCTTTCCATTACAACCAACCCATGTCTGATCGCGCGTTGCGTCCCTCTCTCGAGACTGCACTCGTCGAAAGACACATCCCTGACGCGGGTTGGAGCTACGAACCAGACTCGGGGCAATCGGCTCTCGAGCCCACGTGCCTCGCTCTGTTGGCGTTGAGATGGGAATCGGGCCTCGCTCAAATGCAGGGCCTTCAATTCCTGCTCCGCCTTCAGAATCCAAACGGAAGCTGGCCGGCTTTCACAGGGGACGGTGGGGAAGGGTCGGGCCTATCCGCGCTGGCGGTGATGGCCCTGATCAACAATGATGAAATACCGCTTCAGGCTGAGCGTGGCCTCAAATGGCTGCTCGATTCGAAGGGCAAGGAATCGAACTGGCTGTGGCGCTGGAAGTTTCGGACTACTGATACCCACGTCCGTTTCGATCCTGATAAATTCGGCTGGCCCTGGATGCCAGGCACTTGCAGTTGGGTCATCCCGACGGCTCTTTCGGTCATCGCCCTGAGGCAAGCATCCGTTTGCGGTGAGACGGCTCAGGTGAGCTGTCGCGTCCGGCGTGGTGTTGACATGCTGCTGGACCGGGCTTGTCCTGGGGGAGGCTGGAATGCCGGAAACGGTGTGGTTTACGGAAGATCTCTTGCGCCACACCTCGACGCCACGGCCGCTGCCTTGCTGGCCCTGCACGGCGAGGAACGAGACGCGACTGTCGCTGAAAGCCTCTGTTGGCTGGAGCGTTCGGCCCGAACCTGCCCAGCTCCTTGGAGTCTGGCGTGGTCCATCCTCTCTCTCGATGCTTACGGCCGACCCATTGGGGGCCTGAATAATCGGCTGTGGGCGATGAGCGATTTCTATCAGCTGTGGGACTCGGCCACTCTCGCGCTGGTAATCCTCGCCCTCGAATGCCCGATCAAGGGTAATGTCTTCAAGGTGATCGCATGACAAGGAGAGGCGTATTGGCCGGCTCGGTGGGACTCGCCGCGGGTGCTGCTACCACGGTTCCGTTTCTGTTGCCGAGGTATGAGGAGGTCCGACGCCCGCCACGTTCGCGTGTCGCTATCCTGCGCGTGTCCGAGTATTCGGAGCGGCTTGAGAATGAATTGATGCGCGGCCTGAACTTGTTTCGCCTCGACGTCCAAGGGAAATCAGTCCTGCTGAAGCCGAACCTTGTGGATTTCATTCCCGGCGCGGACATCAATACCGATCCCGTCTTAGTTGCCGCAGCCGCGGAATGCTTCACGCGGCTTGGCGCACGATCGGTCACGATCGCCGAGGGTCCGGGGCACCAGCGGGATACTCAGCTCGTGCTTTTCGAAAGCGGTTTCTCGACCCGGCTCAACGATATGCGCATACCCTTTGTTGATCTCAACCGCGACGAATTGATCAAGACACGCCTGCGCGCAACCTACACCGGCTTGGCTCATCTCTGGCTGCCCCGCACAGTGCTCGAAACTCACTTCCTGGTGTCGATGCCGAAGGTCAAGACTCACCACTGGTCAGGGGTCACGTTGAGCATGAAGAACCTGTTCGGCGTCGTTCCCGGGGCCAAGTACGGTTGGCCGAAGAACATACTGCACTGGCGGGGAATTCAGCAGAGCATTGTCGATATCTG
>JASHPE010000455.1 GCA_030038235.1 Terriglobia bacterium | reverse complement strand
AAAGTTAGCAGGCCCTCGAAAGGGCCTTCAACATTAACCTGAATTCCGAGCCGTTGCAGCGGCTCCTTCGGATCGACGGTCAGGCGATAGGCCACTCGCGTCAGTTTCACGTTCGAATCGTCCGTCAGCTTGTGCACCAGGCCCGCGGCGCGCGAGTAGCCTCGCTGCCGCGGCGGCACGTGCGCTTCCAGGAACTTGGTCATGGCAGCCTGGGTGGAGGGAAGCTCGTTCAGCTCATCCTGCGCTTGGCCGATCCGCGTCTGGATAAGATGCACCTGCTGCTTGGCCTCCGTAAATCTCTCCTGCTGGTCCTCGACGCCACTGGCCAAAGGCCGCGCGACCGCCAGGTAGAATAACAGGTCGAGCGCCACCATGCCAAACGCGGCGGTTTCGAGGATGCGGAGAAGTGTTTTTCGTCTAATCCTTGCCATATCAATTATTTGGAGGAGGCGAGCCGGACTGCGGCGTTGCCGGCGCTGGTGTCCCCGCCCGAACCGGAGTCCCGGGCGGCGGACTCAACGGTCTCGCAACAGGATTCCGTACGGCCGGTGCTGTGACGGGCGCAACAACGGGTGCCGTAGCGGGCGCCCTGCCGGCTCGCAACGGAGCCGGCGTTGCGGTCGGCTTTGCGCCCGCCGGTATGCCCAGCCCCACTGGAGCCTTCGTCGCTTCCTTGACGCTCGGCGCGGGCGCCTTCAGGATCTCCTCTCCGGCAGGCGCAGCCGCCTTGGCCGGAACCGGTGTCAGTTCCCCACGGCCACCGACATACCGGGCGTTGCAGGTGATGCTGACCGGCGCGCCTCCGCTCTCTTTCTCTTCGAAACCTTGATTGGTAATGATGAGGTCCTTAAAGTCCGGCGAGTTCTCGAGATTCGTCAAAAAGGTCTCAACCGGCTCCTCACTTGCTCCCTCGATAGCAAAGTGCACCAGCGGATCGCCGGAAGCATCCGGCATGCTCAAGCCGGCGAGCCGCGCCTGCGGCGGTAGCAGGGCCGTCACTTTGTCGGTGAGCTCTCCAAATGAGAGTCGGCGCTGATCGATGAGGTCGTTGATGAACCGGACCTCGTTCAGCAGCGCGCGATTGTCAGGCTCGTCGAGCTTGCGATGCAACGCCGCCTCGCGCGTCAGCAGATCGTACTGCCGCCCGGCTTCCTTGTCGGCCGCGGCGCGAACGGTGCGATATTCCTGCCAATTTGATTCTGCGCCGACGATCATCCGCAGCATCAGGAGTCCGGCAACACACAGGGTCGGCACGGACCACGCAAGCAGATGGCGTCGGCGGAAGCCCTGAGCGCGCGCAAGATTTAGACTAACTTTCATAGTCAGAAGCAGAAGTCAGAAATAGTCGACTCCCGCCTAACGCCTACTGATTGGCCGCCAACCCCGCCATCGGCGTCCCATAGCGCTGAAAAGCCGTATGCTCCGGACCAGCCAGCAGGGAGCCACTTTCCGGCGGTGGTTTCAGCAATTCCACGTCGCGGTTTAGCGCCGCGGCAAGGCGACCCGCCCAGTCATCGGTGACCGGCGGACGAACACACAGCCGCACAGGTCCCAGATGCACATCCAGGCGGTCCTCAGCCGACGCAACCACGCGCGCCGCCTCAGCAGCCACCTGCTCGAACATCTCATCCGGACTAAGGCCTGTGAGGTCCCGGGCACGCCAAAAGCGCAGGCGTTCCTTGTGGGCCACCGCGAAGGTGGCTGCGGCGGAATAGGCATGCACCAAAAGATGAGCGGCATCCCCCTGGTCTGACAGCAGAGGCAGCAGCGCCATGGTGGCCGGCAGAATCATGTCCGCCGAACGATTGATCGCGTCGAGCAAGCCTTCGAACTCGGTTACCACCGATGACCGCGCCGCGACAGCGGCGATTTCCATGCCACCGGCCGCGGGCCGCGCGCTCTGGTAGCTGATGCGGGCTTCCGCCGGCGGGTAGGGCAGGGTCTCCCGCATACGCCATCCTACCAGCGTGGCCGCCTCGCGCTTGCCCGAAGGAAGTTCGTCAAAGGGAAACACGCCCACACGCACAGCGCCGTCAGGCACCAACAGGCCGGCACGCGGCTGGCCGTTGCCCACCGACGCCACAACGCTCTGAAACGCCTTGACCACCGCCGATTCGTTGAGCACCACGGGACCCGCTGGCGAGGCAGCGATTGCCCCCGGCGCGAGCGGCTCCACGGCCAACTTGCCGATTTGCGAGCCCGTCAGCCGCGCGCCCACCACGAAGTCAGGCTGAATCTCGAAGAGCGCCTGGGGCAGACTGAACGAAGCCGTCCCCGTCCACGTGACCCGGTTCCAGATTTCCTTGAGTTGGTCTTTCCAGTCCATCGGTTCTCGGTTGTCGGCAGTCGGTTGTCAGTTGTTCCTACCCCAAATGACGTAATGAGTTCGGAATCAACGATCTAACGGCACACATCATCTAAATGCCTTTATTTCAATAACCTGACGGTTTCGTTTTATTCCGAAAAATAAAGTCTTTTATTTTCAATAACCTGACGGTTTCGTTTCGTAGAATCGTGTAATTACTACCTTCTGTCTACGGCCTTACTGCCGACTGCCTACCGCCACCGACAACTGACCACTAGCCTCCCGCTTCCACAAACGTGACCTTGTTGATCTCGCGCAGCGTCGTAGCGCCCTCGCGGACTTTTTCGAGCGCCGACTCGCGCAAGGTGACCATACCTTCGCGCCGCGCCACCCGCCGCAGTTCCGAAGTAGGACGTTTTTCCAGAATCAGCTCGCGAACGGAATCGCTGAGCGCCAGAATTTCGCCGATGGCGGTACGGCCTCGGAACCCGGTGAAGTTACACTGCGGGCATCCGGTACCCTCATAGAAAATCGCATCGCGCCACGCCGACGGGTCAAGCCCGGACTCCTCCATTTGTTCCCGGGTCACCTCGGTGGGACGTTTGCAGACTTCGCAAATCACGCGCACCAGACGCTGCGCCAGGATGCAGTTGAGCGCGGAGACAAAGTGATAGGGCTCCACACCCATGTTGAGAAAGCGGCTGAGCACGTCGAGCACGTTATTGGCGTGCACCGTGGTGAACACCAGGTGGCCGGTCAGGGCGGACTGGATGGCGATTTGCGCCGTCTCGTTGTCACGAATCTCGCCCACCATGATCTTGTCGGGGTCGTGCCGCAAAATCGACCGCAGGCCGCGCGCGAAGGTCAGGCCCTTCTTCTCGTTCACTGGAATCTGCGTAATGCCCCGAATCTGGTATTCCACCGGATCTTCGATGGTAACGATCTTGTCCTCATCGCTCTTGATTTCGGAGAGCGCCGCATAAAGCGTGGTGGTCTTGCCGCTGCCGGTGGGTCCGGTCACCAGCACCATACCGTAAGGCTCGCGAATGAATCGCCGCAGGCGGCGCAGTTCGCGTTCCGACAAGCCGAGCACGTCCAAACGCAACTGGCGGAATTTCTCGCTCAGCGATTCCTTGTCGAGAATACGAAGCACGGCGTCCTCGCCGTTGATGGATGGCATGATGGAGACGCGAAAATCGATGGGCCGTCCCTTGTAGCGCACGCGAAACCGGCCGTCCTGGGGGACGCGGCGCTCGGCGATGTCAAGTTCAGCCATCACCTTGATGCGCGTGATCAGATTCGACTGGAATTCCAGCGCCAGCGGGCGCATGGCCTCCTGCAGCACGCCGTCGATGCGGTTCTTCACCACCACCGCGTTATCGTGGCTTTCGATGTGAATGTCGCTCGCCCGCCGCTCGAGGCCGGCGAAGAGAATCGAATCCACCAGTCTCACCATGGGACTCGACTCGCGATCCTCCACCAGCGATTCGAGCGAGAGACCCTGCTCGGCGTTCTCGCGTTCGCGGATCACGTCCAGGCCGAAATCTTCGGTCGCCTCGTCGAGCACGCGCCGCGAGGGTTCGGTGTTCTTGAGCGCCTCGCGCACCTGGCTTACGGCCGCCACGTTGATCTTCAGCCGCCGCCCGAGCCGCGTTTCGAGTTCATCGAGGCGCTCGAGATTCCGCGGATCGCTCACCGCAACGGCCAGTTCGCCGTTATCGGACTGAATGGGAAGGAACTCGTAGTGCACCATGAGATCGAGCGGAATCGAGCCCAGAAGATCCTTGTCGAGGATGATCTGGCGCAGATCGGCGAAAGGAAAGCGGTAGCGCTCCGCCAATTGCCGCGCCTGCTCGAGTTCTTCTTCCAGATTTACGGCGGGCACGGCCGCCACTGGTGTCTCACCCACGGTACTTCCTCTCTCACGAGGTGCCAAGTGCCAGGTGGAAGTTTACAGTCAACAGTTGACAGTGAACGGTGAAAGAAAACGAGTGCCCTTTACTTTCGACTGTTGACTGTTAACTGTCGACTTCCACCTGACACCTGGCACCTAACACCTAGCAACCGGTGTCTCTTTCCTGTCGACTTACCCTCCCACCTGGCCTGCCAATGAGAACAGCGGCAGGTAGAAGGCCACGAGCACGAAACCTACCACAATGGCGATGATCGCGATCATGATCGGATCGACGAGGGAAACCAACGTTCCCAGATCGACGTTCACATCTTCTTCGAAGAACTCCGCCATGCTCTCCAGCATCCCGCTCAGCGCGCCGGTGCCTTCGCCGATTTCCATCATGTCCATGGCCACTTCGGGGAAAAACCCGCTCATGCGCAGACTGGCGGTGAGCGACCGTCCGCCGGTAACTTCCTGCCGTGCCGCGGTGATGGCCTGCACGAGCAGCGGGCTGCTGACCGAGTGGCGCGCTGTGTCCAAGGCCTGAACCACGGGCAGTCCGCCCTGCAGCAGGGTGCCCAGCGTGCGAGCGAACTCCGCCACCGAGAACTTCAGCAGAAGCTTGCCGACGATCGGCTGCCGGTACTTGAAACGGTCCCAGGCCAGCTTCACTTCGGGCGACTTCCGGAGCTGCCTTACACCGAGCACCACCAGGACCAACACAATCAGCATCAGCCAGCCGTAATGCCTGAAATTCATCGACAGGTTGATCACAAACAGCGTCAGGGGCGGCAGCTTCACTCCGAGATCGGAATAGAGATCGGCAAAGCGCGGTACCACGAAGCCCACCACGAAGCTGATCAGTACTGCCAGAAAGACCAGCAGGAACGACGGATAGATGAGGGCCGCCATAAACTTCTTGCGAAATCCCCGGCTGACCTTCTGGTACGCGACGTACTGCGCCAGGACCTTGTCCATGGCCCCGCTCCGCTCGCCCGCCCGGAGGTTAGCGCAGTAAATGCTCGGAAACTTGCCGGAAGCCTCGAAAGCCTCGGAAATCAGCACGCCCGATCGGACCCGGTCGCGCACGTCCTCGAGCGCCTCGCGCAGGGCGTCGCTGCGCGTCTGGCGGGCCAGCAATTCGAGCGATCGATGCAGCGGCAGGCCGGACTTGGACAACGTCAGGAACTGTTGATTGAAAATCACGAAATCGTCAGGCTTGATCTTCCGGCGGCGGCGCGCGCGCAGACGCGCGTCCAGGCCACCCCGGGCCTGAACCGAGAAGATGTAGTAGCCCTGTGAAAGCAGGCGCTGCCGGAGCTCACCCTCGGACCCCGCCTCTTCCGTCTGGCTGAGGATGCGTCCCGCGGGACTCCCGAGTTTGCAGACGAATTCCATAGTTGGCAATCAACAGTTGACAGTCAACAGGTCCTTACTGTCGACTGTCGACTGTCGACTGTCGACCCCTACCAAGTGTTGTAAGCTGTCCCGTCCAGCGCTTTCCCCTCTGACCCACTGTGGACGTCAACCACGCCGGATGCCGTCTGGTCCGGTGGAACCGGAACTTCCTTGATGTCAGGCACCCAACTGTCTGTCGTGCCGGTCATAGGATCGGCAGGTATGGCATGCATGTAGCCGGCATCGACAAGGTCCTGCAGGGACTGCGGCGGCGCCTCTTT
>JASHPE010000454.1 GCA_030038235.1 Terriglobia bacterium | reverse complement strand
TCGTCCTGCCCGCGAGAGCCGAAACGCGAGTACAAAGCTGACGTCAGGAGCGGCGCCGGCACGCCTTCGTCAATGGCTGCTATCGAGGTCCAGCGGCCCTCGCCGGAATCGGAGACGCGTCCCTCGTACTCGTCGAGGTTCGGGCTCTTGTGCAACGCCGCGGCGGTAAGGTCGAGCAGCCATGAGCTGATCACGCTCCCGCGCCGCCAGACCTCCGCGACTTCCGCCAGATTCAAATCGAACTGGTAGTACTTGGGATCGCGCAAAGGCGTGGTTTCGGCGTCGACTTCCTGTGTGCTCTTGCCGGCATTGGCGTGGCGCAGGATGTTCAGGCCATCGGCGTAAGCCGCCATCAGCCCGTACTCGATGCCGTTGTGCACCATCTTGACGAAATGGCCCGCGCCGTTTGGGCCGCAGTGCAGGTAGCCCTGATCCGCCGTGCCTTGTCCTGGCTCGCGTCCGGGCGTCGGCGGCGCAGCGTCGTGCCCGGGCGCGAGAGCCGCAAAAATAGGATCGAGACGCTGCACGATCTCCGGTTCACCGCCGATCATCAGGCAGTAGCCGCGTTCGAGTCCCCAGACTCCGCCGCTGGTCCCGGCATCAACGTAGTGCAGGCCGCGAGGCTTCAGACGTTCGGCGCGGTCGATGTCGTCGCGATAGTAGGAATTGCCGCCGTCCACGATGGTGTCGCCGCTTTGAAGCCGCGACTCAAGTTGGCCGATCATCGAGTCGACCACGGCAGCAGGCACCATCAGCCAGACCGTCCGCGGCGGGCGCAGCTTGGCAATGAAGTCGTCAAGAGAAGTTGTGCCGGCGGCGCCGGCCTTTGCGAGCTGCTCCACCGGGCCGCGTTGCGTATCGAATACGACGCACTCATGGCCGCGCGCGAGCAGTCGCTTCACCATGTTCGAGCCCATGCGTCCCAGGCCGATCATTCCGAGCTGCATTTGATCCTCCGAAGCCTACTTTGATGCTGCCCGTGCGGGGTAAGTGGCAGGGAACGCAACCTCTCTTGAATACGGCCTATTCTCTCGCAGACTTGCCGGACGCGGAGCGCGCCTTCAGCTCGTCCATTTCCTTCATCAGCTTTGACTGGCGCCGGGAAAGGCTCCAGGCGTAGATCATGAAGATGACCCAAACTAAGGCGTAAGCGAGAAACAAGTACTTGTTGACCACGATGCTCCTTAAGTGGCGCCGGCCTCACGCTGCCATTTGTTGTCGCGCCATGCTGACGGCACGACGGGCGCGCGCGATTGCTGTGCGCAGCCGCACCAGGTAAAAGAAGAGGCACAGCAGGGCGCCCCAAGTCACGAAAGTGGTCAGCCACATGCTCGGTTCGAGGCCGGAGCCTTCCCCGCCGCCGATCACCGGCTGCGGGTGCTGGGTGCGCCACCAGCGAATCGCCATGTAGTCCACAATCGAGGTGATAAACCCCAGCGTGCCGACCACCGCCGCGAGCGACTCGACGCGTCCCGGGCTGGTTACGTAGGCCCGCAGCATGAGATACGCGATGTAGAGCAGCCAGACGATGAACGTGGACGTGAGGCGCGCGTCCCACGCCCACCAGATTCCCCAGACCGGCTTTGCCCAAAGCGGTCCCGTCACCAGCACGCCGCAGCAGTAGACGAATCCAACCTCGGCGCAGGCGTACGCGAAGTCATCTGCGCCGCGCGCGCGCTTCCACAGGTAGCCGATGCTGCCAAGAAACACGAAGAAATACGCGAACAACGCTGTCATGGCCAGCGAAAAGTGAATGTAGAAAATGCGCTGCACTTCGCCCATCGTCATTTCCTCGGGCGCATAGAGGAAGATGAGGTAAAGCGCGATCACCATCCATGCGAGGCAGATGGCGAGATGGACACTCATTGGGAATTTCGTGCGCATCTGAAGAGCCAGCATCTCAGTATTTCAGTGCGTCAGTATTTCAGTACCTCATCATTTCAGTGAGGGGCCGACTCGCTGGACTGACAAACTGGCGCACCGAAATACTTTATTCCTCGAGAACGTATTCGAAAAGCAAGAACGACGCCACCGTGAACACCAAGCTTACGCCAGCGACCCGTTCGATCCCGCCGCGAATCGTCAGGGCGGGCGCTCCGCGCAGCGCGTCCGCGCTGGCGTCGCTCGCCAGCACCAGAATCCAGAATGCCACAGGGAACTGGAGCACGGGCAACATCACCTCGCGCATCCGCGTGTTGGCGGCGACGGCGCCAAAGATGGTGCCGAGCGCTGCGTACCCGAGCATCCCCAGCAGCACGATAGCGCAGAACGAGCCCAGCGCTGGAATGAAAGAAAAGTTATACCAAAGTGCGGCGGCGAACACCACCACGGCCTCCGCGATGCCCAGAAAGACGAGATTGGCGAGAAGCTTGCCCGCGAAGATAGCGCCAGGATCCACGGGCGCAAGCGCCAGCGCTTCGATGCAGCCGTTCTCGCGCTCGGCGGCGAAAGAGCGGTTAAATCCGAGGACGCCGGCGAACGCGAACGCGATCCAAAGCAATCCCGGCAACATCCGCAACGATTCCTCGCGGCCGGTGTTGAAGGAGAAGTTGAAAAGAAACACCACCAGGATGCCGAAAACGCACATCGCGCTCAGCGCCTCGCGGCTGCG
>JASHPE010000453.1 GCA_030038235.1 Terriglobia bacterium | reverse complement strand
CCCCACGTACCAGGACGCGGCGTTCCGCATCGAGATGTTCGGCGACGAAATCGAATCGATTGCGGAAATCGATCCGCTGCTCGGCCAAGTCAAGCGCACCTTCCCGCGCCTGCCCATTTATCCCCGGACCCACTACGTGATGCCGCCCGACCGCCGCGAGACGGCGATGCAGAAAATTCTCGAGGAGCTCGACTGGTGGCACGGCGAGCTTGAAAAGCAGGGAAAGCTCGTGGAAGCGCAGCGGCTGGAGCAGCGGACGCGCTTCGACGTGGAAATGATGAAGGAGATGGGCTACTGCCACGGCATCGAGAACTACTCACGGCACCTTTCCGGGCGGCTACCTGGAGAGCCTCCGCCGACGCTACTCGATTATCTGCCGCAGGATGCGATGCTCTTCATCGACGAGAGCCATCAAACCGTGCCGCAGCTCCACGGCATGTACTACGGCGACCGCTCACGCAAGCAGATCCTGGTGGACTACGGATTCCGGCTGCCTTCGGCGCTCGACAATCGGCCGCTGAACTTCGAGGAATTCGAGCATCGCGTGGACCAGGTGATTTACGTCTCGGCCACGCCCGGTCCCTACGAACTCACGCGCGCCGGCGGCGTGGTGGTGGAACAGATCATCCGGCCGACCGGCCTGATCGATCCCGAGATCGAGGTGCGGCCCACGCGCAACCAGGTGGACGATCTGCTGGGCGAGATTCGCGCGCGCGCCGAACGCAACGAACGGACGCTCGTCACTACGCTGACCAAGCGTATGGCCGAGGATTTGACCGGATACTATTCCGAGCTGAACGTGCGCTGCCGCTATCTGCACTCCGAGGTCGAGACGCTGGAGCGCGTCAAGATCCTGCGCGACCTGCGCCGCGGCGAGTTTGACGTCCTGATCGGTATCAACCTGCTGCGCGAGGGCCTAGACTTGCCGGAGGTGTCGCTGGTCGCCGTGCTGGACGCGGACAAGGAGGGCTTCCTCCGCAGCGGTGGTTCACTGATCCAGACCGTGGGCCGCGCCGCGCGCCACGTCCGCGGGCGCGCGATTCTTTATGCCGACAACATGACGGACTCGATGCGGCACGCCATCGGCGAGACCAGCCGGCGCCGCGCCAAGCAGATGGAATACAACCAGGAGCACGGCATCACGCCGGAGTCGATCGTGAAGCCGGTCGATATGGCGCTGGCTTCGATCGTCGAGGCGGATTACGTCACGGTGCCGCTTGAGGAGCCCGGAACCGAGCCCGCGACGCCGGATGAACTTCAGGCGCTGGTGGCGAATCTCGAGAAACAGATGCGCGAAGCCGCCAAGCGCTTCGAATTCGAGAAGGCGGCGGAACTTCGCGATCGTGTCAAGGCGCTCAAGGACAAAGAGGTCGGGTTAGCCCCCGCGGGCGGAGAGCCTCGAACGGTCGGCTAGGGCTCCGGGATCTGATTTGACGCTGAAGGTCGACCGGTTGGCGACGCCTGCGGCGAAGCCGCCGCCGGCGCTTTCATGATGGCCAGCGGTACGCGCGCGAATGCCACCTGATCGTCACCCGGATCAAGCACATTGACTTGCATCCAGTATCGGCCGGTCGGGAATTTCTGCAGCGGTATCTTCACGAGGTAACGTACAGTCCCCTGCTCCGACGTGTTCAGACGGCCGGAATAGGGACCCGCCTCCGACGTCATGGCGCCGCCGCGGAAGAACACCAGCGCAACGGAGGACGGCGCAGCGGCGGCGGAGCCTTGAGAGCCCTGGCCGTTCACTGGCTTTTTCCCGTTCTTCGGTTCGTACGACTCAAGGTAGACGTAGAGATTCTGGTCGGTGCGGAAGACGCGCGTGACGCTAGGCAATACCTTTTGGCCGCTGTCGTCGAGAGGGTTCGGAGCGTTGGACCTTGCCCGGCCGCGTCCGGTCGTGCCCGTCTCCTGTGCTTTCACCTCGTTCGAGACCACGACCGAGCTCACCGCGAGTCCCGTCCCGCTGAGCGGCGGGAGCACCAGGGGCTCCTCGAACGTTCCCATCCTGCCGCTTTCGTTCTCGCGCACCACCGCCTTTAGCTTATAGTTGCCCGGCGGCAGCACGATCCCACCCTCGTAAAGGAAATTGCTGGCGAGCACCTGCTGATAATTCTCCGGATCGAGCTTTACCGGGAGCGTGTCGCGCAGTGCGGCGGCCACGTGACCGGCGCTGTCGGTTGCGCGCCAGGCGAAGTCGAATTCCGTGCGATGGCTGCTCGATTTGTTAAGAAACGAAATCGATGATCCCGGAATCTTGGCGGCCAGCACCACGTAGTACTGCTGATTCGAGCTGCGAAAACTCGCCGTTTCCACGGCCAGCGGAAGATCAACGAAGGGCTCGTCGAGGTTCATGGCCTGTTCGAGTTGCACTTCCTTATCCTCAGCCGTGAACTGGCGGAAGTTCTTGGGTGCGTAATAACCCGGGCGCGCCTGGACCTTCAGACCGGGGCGCCTCACCTCCACGTGAATGCGGCGGAATCGCCCGTCCGACTTGGTATTCGACGGCGAGTAGCCGAGCAGGTAGTAGGTGGAATTGTCCTTCTGTACGCCAGTGAATGCCTGGCCGAAATCGTTGATGTCGTAATACGTGCGGCCGCCGGTATCGAGTGCGAGCGACGCCAGTGTTTCACGCCCGCCCTCGAGCGACGAAAGTTGGGACGAGAAGGCCGACGCGGTATAAGCCGCAGTCCCGCTGGGACTGGCGCTGGTGGCGTCACCGCCGGGCGGCAGACCGACCAGGCCTCGCGCGTCCACGGTGTAGAACGAAACGTCAGCGCGATTGGCAGCGTCGGTGGTGGCGCGCAACTGGGCCTGGTTCTCGATCCCGGTGCGTTCCACCCCGCTCGAGAAATGGATCACCGACTTGCGTCCTGGCACGCCGCGTAACAGGTCCGCCAGAGATTCCAGAGCCGCGAGCTTCTCGTCAGTGTTGAAGATGTTGAATTCGGTTTCGTCGGGCGTGAAAGCTTCCGACGTGTCCTGGGTGACGATTTCCTCGCCGGTGGCGCTGGTTCCGCCAGCCGCGCCGATCTCGCCCTGATCGGCGAGCGTCGAAGACTCGCCCACGCGGATGGCCTCGAGGGCCTTTCCCAACTCGGCGCGGTCATTGGTGAAGTTCTGAACCACGCGCAGGTCGGAACTATATGTGGCCACGGCGACCAGATCGGCGGGGGTGAGCTGCTTCTTAATGAAGTTCTGGGAAGACTTCACGGCGCGAAGCAGATCGTCAACCTGCATCGAGCTGAGATCGAAGAAAAGCACGATCATGCGGTGATTCTGAGTGAGCTTGTTGACCTCGTTTACGGTGACCGTGGTCGGGAGCTTGCCGAAGTCAATGGTGGGCGGCGCGCCGTTCTCCTCACCGGCTCGGGCGAGTTCCTCAACGTTCTCGACACTGAACGAGCTGATCTTCTGCTCGACGCCATCCTCGGACACGCGGAAGTCGTCCTGACGGAGATCGGTGACGGGCTGGCCCTTTTTGTCCGTTACCCGCACATCCACCAGAACCACGTTCGTTTGCACCTTAATGACGAAGCCGTTGCGCTGAGCGGCAGTGGGTGTGGCAATAGAGGAGGCGGTGTTCGATGCCACTGTTTGGGCCGTTTGTGCTGGGCCCAGCGCGGGCGCCAGGTTGAGCGCGATTGCGGCCACGATGCAGACCCCGAAAAGGCTGATCCACCGCGAGAGAATCATAGGTCGCACCTTATAGTCAGCGTCGTAAGTGGATGCTGAAAACCTCCAAGCATGTCCTTCTGAGCGCAGCGAAGAATCTCGCTCTGCAAAGAAGAGGATAAATGAGATTCTTCGCTGCGCTCGGAATGACATGCGAACGGACTTATAGCGCCATTCATAACCCTTTAGAACCTCAACCGGAACGACAAAGTGACTGTGCGCATGGTGCCAACGCTGGTCACGCGTCCGAAATTCGTGGCATTCACAGTCGTGCCGAGCCCGCTAAACTCAGGGGTGTTGAAGGCATTGTTGGCGGCGATCCTAAAATCGCCGGTGATCCCGCGCTCTCGCGAAAAAGTCAGCAGGCGATCGAGCGACATGTTGAAGTTGTACATCGGTGGGCCGATGATCGTGTCGCGTCCAGCGTTGCCGAGGTCGCCCGTAGGCGGAGGCGTGAAGGCCGCAGTGTTGAAATACTCCAAGGTCGTGCGCTCGGGCGAGGGCAGGCTGACCGGCTCGCCCGTGGCGTCAGGACGAAGCGAAAAATAAGCGCCCGTTCCGCTGCTGGAGCCGACGTTTCCCTGCACGTAAGCCGTAACGGGCTCCCCGGACTCCAGAGTGGTCACGCCGCTGAACTGCCAGTTTCCGAACACGTGCTCGAGCACACCGCCATGATTCAGAAATCGGTGACGGTCGCCAAAAGGAAGCTCCCAGTTGTAATTCAGCAGGAACTGGTGCGTCCGGTTGAAGCTCGAAAGGCCGTATTCGGCCTCCACGTCCTGGTAATTTTGGGCTACGATGCTGTTCGAGCCGCCGACGCTGCCGGCGTCATCCATTGCTTTGCTGTAGGTGTAGCGCCCCCACAAGGACATGCCGCGATGAAATTGCCGGCGGACACTGACCTGCAAAGCGTTGTAGTTCGACGATGCACCGGAGGTTTCGTAGGTGTACTCGAGCGCGTTGGGCGTGTTGTTGGAGCCGGCTGGATTAGGACCGAGCAGCAAGTCGAGCGCACTGCCCTTGGTGCCGATGTAGCCCACGTCCAGGATGATGTTGTGGGCGATTTCGTCCTGCAGGAGGAAGTTCCAGGTCTGGACGTAGGGGGTCCGGTAACCGGGATCGACCGCATAGGTGTTCTTGAGGATGTTGGTGCCGACGGCAGGGAAACCGTCCTCGAGAGTGAGGACTTGGGTGGGCGAGCTGAGCAGCGTGGACGCGTCCGCGAAAGGCGGCTGGCTCTCCAGCTTCGGCGCCAGACGCTCATAAATCGACTCGTCGTAGAAGATGGCGTAGCCGCTGCGAATCACGAAATTGCGCTGCGCCCACGGGCGGTAAGCGATGGCCACTCGCGGGGCGAAGTTGTCCTTGTGTCCCGCCAGCAGCGATGGCGGCAGCGAACCAGGAGCGAGCCCGGTCACTTGTACGGCCGAGGAGAAATTCGGGCCCACATCCAGATCGGAAAGGTGGCCGTATTTCTCGGTGAAGGGCTGGAAATACTCGTAGCGCACTCCGTAATTGAAGGTGAATTTCGACGTCACGCGCCAGTCGTCTTGAACGTACCCGGCGTAGTACCAGGCGCGAAGATAATTAGCCGGGGTTCCAGTTTGGACCGCAGTGGCCTGTGGCAGGCCGAGCAGAAAGTCGGCAAAATCGTAGCCCGTGTTGGCCACCGGCTCGGCGGCGGTGGTGAAGTCGCTGGTCGTATAGCCCGTGAAGGTGAACGTACCCCGCGCGTCGGGGTCGGTCAACGTGTTCAGCTCCACGCGGCGTAATTCGCCTCCGAAGCGGAGATTGTGTTTGCCGCGATTGAACAGCAAGGTGTCTACGGCACGGGTGGTCTGATTGCGGGTCAGGCTGGGAATGGTCAGGTTGAGCGCGCCAAAGTTGGTGAAGTCGATGGCGGGCACGCCCCAGTCCATCGGGTTCTCCGACACGCCCGTAATGCCCAGAGCGGCCGCAACATTGTCCTGGTTGGCGAAAGGGTTCGAGATCGCGGTGCGCAGCCGATTGAAGTTGAAGGTCAGCGAGTTCACGAGCTGCGGCTTGAAAGTGTGCGTTTCGACGAAATTGATATTCTGGCCCCGGGCTGAATCGGTGCTGGTGAAATCAGGGAAGCTCGAAACGCTGTCCGACCGCGCCGAATTGAAGTAGTAAAAGGCGCTGGCATTGTCCTTGCTCGAGATCTGCTGACCGATGCGGACCATCAGCCGGTCGTTGTCGTTCGGCAAGGACTCCTGCAGGTGGTAGTTCTGCACGGCGCCGGGCAAATTCGGCGCCGGTATATACTGCAGGAGTCCGAGAGCGGCCGAATTCAGCATCGAGCTCGGAATAGTGTCGTCGGGAAACGGCGTGCGCGGCCCGAGCGGCCCGGCCTGGGGCTCGTAGATCACCGCCGGCTGGCCGGACGAGAGAATCGTTTGCGAAAAATTTCCCATGCGCTCCAGTGGCGTGGGGACGCTGGCATAGCTGTCGAACGGACTCTTAGCGCGCTGCATATTGTAGTTCACGAAAAAGCTGGTTTTGTCCTTGCTGTTGAAGATGTGCGGTATGTACAGCGGCCCGCCAATCGAAACAAGCAACTGTTCGGTGAACGCAGGAATCCGGGGGGACTGGGCTACGTTCAGCGGGTAGGGACGCGCGTCAAAGGCCGAATTCGTATAGCTCTCCATAATGTTCCCTCGGAGCCGGTTGACCCGCGGACGCCGGCCGCCGAGACCGGTGAAGAAACCGAATCCACCGCCACCGCCGCCACCACCGCCACCACCGCCTCCGCCGTAGCCTCCGCGTCCGCCGCCGCCAAAACCGCCGCCTCCGCCGCCCGCTCCACCAAAACCACCGCCGCCTCCGCCACCACCACCAAAACCAGGGGCAACCTGTTGCCCTTCACCTCCGGGCCCTCCGTAGCCGAATCCGCCTCCCATTCCCCGGCCATTGCCCATCGGCATTGCCGCCTCGACCGTGCTACCAGTCAAAAGGAATGAGTTTGCCGAACTGTTGACGTCAGCGCCGCCAGCTTGAGTTTCGTCGCCCGAAGGATTCTCGCCGGCGCCGGCATTCTCAGAAAAACGTACGGCGTCTTCACCGCCTTCAATCCCCGTCTGCGCCTCAGCCCCAGCACTTTGACCGGCCGTGCCCTGAGCGCGAGCCTGCATCGCAGCTTGAATGCGCGCGCGCTGCTGAGGCGAGAGCTTCGACCAATCGGGGCGGCCATTGGCATCGCGGGGAATCTGGCGCCACGCCGGATTCGACTGGTTGCCCCGCGCTGTCGCGCCGGAACTCGCACCTGAACTCTCGCTGCCCGAGGCAAAGCTGACGTCAAAGTTGATCCACCTGCCTTGCCCTGCTACCACTGGCACAGTCTCGCGCACAGCCGGAGCAAAACCAACGAGGGATACTTCGAGCCGGTAGGTGGCTGGCGCGACACCGTGCAGTACATAATTCCCGGCCGCATCAGTCCAGGTTTCCTTTCGGGCTCCAGTTGCGGGATCGGTCAGCAGGACGGTAGCGCCCGGAACCGAAACGTCGCCCGGCCCGCGCACCTGGCCGGAGATGTCGACGCCCGCCGGCGCGGCAGTAGCCGACTGTGGAACGGGGGCAGACTGCGGTTGGGATGTCAGTTGAGATTGAGCGGCAAGCGGCGCCGCGAGCAGCAGGAACACGGCCCAGTTGGCCATGACGGCACGGCTGTAGAACCTTAATCTGCAGGATGGTGATGGAGCGATCTTGCTCAAACGGATGATCCTCGGCATTGCCAAATCGTCCCTGGTTTTGACGAGGCACCGGCAGGCCCGGTTTCCCTGCCGGACATCTGCTGAAGGCCACCTGCCGGTGAAGCTCCGACTGTGGCTGACGCCCTCGAATGCACCTGCGTAGCCCGCTCGAACTCGCGGGCGTTCCTTTTTCGGCCCGGGCTCGTGAGCCTCAATTGACCGTGACATAAACCTGCGTCGTGTGGCTGAGACTGCCGCTGGCTCCGGTCACGGTGACATTGCCACTTTCCGTTGTCGTCGTGGTGGTCGTGGTAGTGCTGGAACTGCTGCCGCCACCGCAACTGATTCCCGCTGCGAGCAGGGCCGCCAGCGCGATGCCCAGCCAGACTCGCCGGGGAATCCGACGGTGCGCGATGGCAGCCGCGCCGTTGTTGCGAGCCCACAGGCCGGTGACTCCCAGAACAAGACCGCAGATCAGTATCAGTGTGCCCTGAAACCATCCAAAGCCTCTAAACTTCGGGTCGCCAAAGGTTTTGGCGCTCGACGAGGCCGTTACCGTCAGAGTAGCAGTCGTAGGCCCTACGGATTCGGCAACATTGACCGGAGTCGGTACGGAGCAGGTGACGCCGCCGAGAGTGGACGCAACGCTGCACGTAAGGCTCACGCTACCGGTAAAGCCGTTGTTGGGAAAGAGTGTCAGCGTAGTCGTACCCGACTGACCTGCAGTGATCGAGAGATTCTCAGGCGAGGGCGACACCGCAAAATCAGCCGTGCTGCCCGTGATGGGAGCAACCGACTTCCAGGCCGCCACCAGGTTATACGCATCCACAGAGCCGAGACCGGTCGTCTGGCTGTAGCCGGTTCCGGCGGTAAAGCCAATCTGGCCGCCATTGGGACAGTCCGGGGTTCCGGCCTCGCAAGGCTCTTCATTATTGCCACTGGTGATGTTATGGAATGCGCTCGCCGACTTGGCGAAAAGAGGATAAAGAACCTGGTTGATGTTCCCTTGAGGCGAGCCCATCTTTTGCTCGAGCAAGGCCAGTATGCCTGCAAACGACGGCGTGGCGGCGGAGGTCCCGCCGACGACGTCCAAAGTCCCGTCCGTGGCGCGGAAGCCGTTGGTGCAGTCTGCAGTTGCGCTCGTGTCCGTATTGACGTAATCCGAAGAGCAGATCAGATAGGGATCCTCATCAGCAGAAGCGGTGAGCGAGATGTCGGGCACGTCGCGCGCACCGTCGTTGGGAACGCCGACGCTGGTCTGCCACTTGGGCTTGGTGAAGAACGTGCTCGCGCCACCGCCCGTGGCGGAAAGTTCCATGTCAGTCGCGGTATCGTTCCAGACCATTTCGGGGATATAGGAAAGGGCCGAAGCCTGCGTCGTGCTGTTGTTCGTCCCAGACCAGTAGGTATTTGCTCCGGTAGAGGTATCTCCCGTGAACTCACTGCCTCCGATCGCGGTGACGTTGGGAGAACTCGCAGTGAAGTCCACGGCCAGACCCATAACGGCAAGGTCTGATGGACTGGAGGGATTGTTATTGTCGCAATCGGTGGCGCCGTCATCGCCGGCTGCGGCCGCGATCGTGATGCCCTCCGTGCTCGCCATTTGGAGATAGGTTTGATAAGCACTGGCGTTGGTGGCGCCGAAGTCGGGCTCGCAACCGCCGTACGTCATGCTGATGATGGGAGCCACGTTGTTGTCGATGGCGTAAGTAAGGGAATCGAAGGCTCCATTCGTAGAGTCGCCTGCATTGACGTAAATAATGTCCGCGTTGCTGGCCACCCCGCCGGACCACTCCAAGTCCAGGTCGGCTTCCGTGAGATCACCGGTGGTCGTTATCGAGACGTAAGAAGGAATCGTCACCACCGTGGGGTTATTGGCCGGAAGACCGACCAGACTGCGGAATTCAGTGATGTCGTTCATCACGATGTCCGTCTGCCCCATCACCGCAATCTTCAGCCCGGCGCCGGTGATCCCGGCGTTATAGAGGCTTTGAATGTCGTAGATGACGGCCAAATCGCCAGGCACGAGGAAATGATCGCCGGTTTCACTGGATGTGTAGTTGGGCTTCGCTCCGAAGCGTGATCTTGCGACTCTCACCTTCGGCTTGGGACGGTAATTGTCGAGACCGCGGATTCCCACCACTACTCCCACCAGAGCACTGGGGACGGATGGCTCAACGCTATTGGCGTAGCGCGTCTCGCCGTGCACGACGTAGGTGTGAATCGCAGCGTGAAAAGCTGACTCCACCTCGCCAGCGGTTCCGGAGAAAGCGACCCAATTGCGGCCGCGAGCCGTCTGCTCAATCGCGAAACCCTGGTCCTGAAGCCAGGAGACGACCTTGGCGAGGTCACTTTCGGTCATACCGTAACGGGCGGCATACTGCTCCGGCGTCAGCCACTTGTGATAGTTGGGCGAAGACGGATTCTGTAACTGGAGCAAAAAGTTATTGAGGTCCGCCTGCTCGCTGGAGCTTGGTTTGAACACAAGCGTTATATGATTCAATCTAAACGACTCGTCGACCGGGCCCTGGTCATATTGAGGCTGTGCCCACGGACTTACGTTGCCTTTGATAATCGATACCGCGCTGTTATCGATGGCCTGCACGATCCGGTCACGTGTCTCTGGTTGCGTAAACGATCGGACTGCGGGCATGAGCAACAGCCCGCAAGCTGCAACTCCGCACAATATGATTGTTCGTTTGTACGACATGATATCCCTCACGTGCAGTAAGACAACCCTCGGATTATTTTGCCGTTCCGCGGCGGCTTCGCGGGGAGCGCCAGTACCACATTTCCCGAAACCGCTGCGCTTCAATGACATACGATGCCCCCGGTCTCTTGAGAGATGTACAAAGGGCTCACGTCAAGGTCAGAGGTTCCATTTGGTGCCAGCCTGCTCGAGTTCACGCGACTGCGCCGCCAAGTTCTCCGCAGGTACCCTCAGGAGTTCAGGAAACCACCGGGGAAAGTTCCAAAAGTCTGAACCCGAACAGAGGGAAGGAGTCTTCCAAGCAAACGGCGGGATCTACGCCCTTGCGGCACTATAAGTTGCGTCGAGGCCCGGTCTTGTGGAACAGGCCGGAGTGCAGATCCCCACCGCACCGCCTGGAACCTCGCCGCCGTCGACGCATGGTCTAGCCTCTGCAGATCAACCTACATCGCGAAAAACACCCGAGAAAAAGCATTTGCGCGTCACGACGCTGCCTGCCCAACCCGGAATGTCGGAGTAGAATCAATGTGACAGCAGGCTTTTTCCGAAAAGTACCGGAAATGGCGCGCCACCGCGTAGCAAAATCCGAGTTTTTCGGACTTTGCATCGCGCTGATTCTTCGTCTCTTGAGGGCACAACTAGCCAACACTACTGAACCTACATGCCGAAAAAATGCGAAAAAACGCCTCCGCTCTACGATCCACGATCCAAAGGGCAAAAATGCAGTTCTTTTTAAGAATCAATAACAGTCCCGGAGTGAATGAGGCTAGGCGAAATCGGGAATGTCCTTTGGAATGAGTAAAGCGAGGGCTACATGCTCGAAAAAAGTAAAGAGAAAAAACGCCAGCAAGGTGGAAATACGAAATAACGCGCCCGAGCCGGAACGGATGGCGCTTAGAATCAGCAATATAGTGATTCGGGGCCGTGAATTCACAACGGTCGTAGCACTTATCAGCGACGAGCACAGCGAAGGCGCGTAAGGGCGCTCTGTCAATTTCGGGGGACAGATTGCATTTCTTGGTGCTGGTACGCTGTACCACCACTACTTGGGTTTCTTCTGATTTGGCTTCAGGGATGATATCCTTACTGACCGGGTTTCGAACGCTCAGGATGGTGGTCGAGCGCATCAACAGGACTTGGCAGTCGGCCATAGCCACGACTTCTGGGCATCCGGCGGCTCTGGGGCCGGCCAGCAGCGGCGGCACCGCCCGTCGCGAGCCTGATCTCAGGAAAATTCCTGAACCATGGGGTGAGATGAAGGGCGTTATTCTTGCGGGCGGTACGGGATCGCGGCTTTTCCCTTTGACGCGGGTCACCAACAAGCATCTGTTGCCGATTTACGATCGGCCCATGGTGTTTCATCCGATTCAGACGCTGGTGAATGCCGGCGTTACCGACATTCTACTGGTGACCGGCGGGCAAAATGCCGGTGATTTTCTGCGGCTGCTCGGCAACGGCAAGGACTTCGGCCTGAAGCACATCAATTACACTTACCAGGAGGGCGAGGGCGGAATCGCCGACGCCCTGCGGCTGTCGGAGCACTTTGCGGACCGCCAGCCCGTATGCGTGGTGCTCGGCGACAACATCATCGAGAAGAACGTGATTGCGGCCCGCGCCGAGTTCGAGAAACAGGGCTGCAGCGGCGCCCACATCATCCTCAAGGAGGTTACCGATCCGCAGCGCTTCGGTGTGCCTGTCTTCGAAGGCGGGCGCATCGTACGAATCGAGGAGAAGCCGAAGAATCCCCAGTCGAATTACGCCGTGATCGGAATCTACATGTATGACGCGACGGTGTTCGACTACATCCGCCGGCTGAAACCGTCCGACCGCGGGGAATTGGAAATCACCGATGTTAACAACCACTACCTGGCGGACGGCCAGCTCGGTTACAGCGTTCTGGACGGTTGGTGGAGCGACGCCGGCACTTTTGAGTCGCTGCTGCGGGCCAACACTCTGGCCGCTGAAACGGGAGCGAACAGGGTTTAGCAGCTTGCTTTTTGTGCGTGTCATGCTGAGAGAAGCGATGAGGAGCAGACCAGCTTGAAAGTTCTGGTCACAGGCGGAGCAGGATTCATCGGATCGAATTTCATCCGCTATTTTCTCAAATCGCATCCTGACAGTTCGATTCTCAATCTCGACAAGCTCACATACGCGGGCAATCTGGAGAACCTGGCCGAACTGCAGACGGCTCTGAATTACCGCTTTGTGCGCTGCGATGTGGCGGATGCCGCCCAGGTGGAGCAAATCGTTCAGGAGCGCTTCGACGCTATCGTGCATTTTGCCGCCGAAACACACGTGGACCGCAGCATCGCGGGCGGGCGCGAGTTCGTTCAGACCAACGTGCTCGGTACCTTCACAATGCTCGACGCTGCCCGGCGCCATCGGGTGCCGAGATTCCTGCACGTAGGCACCGACGAGGTTTACGGCAGCATGAAGCCGGGCGAATTCGCGCGAGAAGACTCCGCGATCGAGCCCAACAGCCCGTACGCGGCGAGCAAGGCCGGTGCCGACCTGCTGGCGCGCAGCTTCTGGCAGACGTACCAGTACCCCGTGATCACCACGCGGTGTTCAAACAACTACGGACCTTACCAGTTTCCGGAGAAGCTGATTCCGCTCATGATCGCCAATGCGATCGAAGGCAAGAAGCTGCCGGTCTACGGCGACGGCTTGAACGAGCGCGACTGGATTTTTGTAGAGGACCACTGCCGGGCGCTTGATCGCGTGCTCGAAGCCGGACTACCCGGTGAACTCTACAACATCGGCTACGGACAGCCGGTGGCAAACATCGAAATCATTCGCAAGCTGCTGCGTCTGCTCGACCGGTCTGACGATCTGATCGAATACGTCAAAGATCGTCCCGGCCACGATCGGCGCTACGCGCTCGGGACCGAAAGAATCCAGCGGGAAGTCGGTTGGGCGCCAGCCGTCGACATCGACGAAGGGCTGAAACGCACGGTGGAATGGTATCGCGGCAACTCCGGCTGGATGGCGAGGGTCTGCGGCGGTGAATATCAGGCGTACTACGAGAAGCACTACACGCGTCGCGGCGAGACGCTGGCAGCTCTGTAGCGCCGGCGTCCCAACCGGGGGTTATGACCGAAAACCGTGGGTCAGGGACCTTGGCGATGGGGATAAACGCCGGTGAGGACACCGGCGCTACAATAGGGAAGGATCGGAGTGGCATTCCGGATCGAATCGAGACATTTGGGTGGCGACGTGGTCGTGCTGGCGCCCGACGTCTTAGGCGACCAGCGCGGTTTCTTCATGGAGACATTCCGCGCCGACCAGTTCCGCGCGCTCGGCTTGCCGTACGAGTTCCCCCAGGACAACCAATCGCGCTCGCAGCGCGGTGTGGTGCGCGGGCTGCACTTTCAGTGGGACGCGCCCATGGGCAAACTCATGCGGGTCACATATGGCGCCGCATTCCTGGTGGCAGTCGACATCCGCAAGGGCTCGCCGACGCTGGGCCAGTGGTTCGGCATCGAAATCTCGGAGGAAAACAAGAAGCAGATCTGGGCCCCGGCGGGCTTTGCGCGGGGATTCTGCGTACTGTCCGACTTTGCCGACGTGCAGTACAAGTGCACCGCGACTTACAACCCCAAAGCGGAGTCTGGGGTCCGCTGGGACGATCCGGGGATCGGCATCAAGTGGCCGGTGTCACAAGCGATCCTCTCCGAGAAGGATCGAAGCGCGCGAACGCTTGAACAGTGGCTGGGGTCTCCAGAGTCGGAAAGCTTCCGGTACGCGAAGTCGCGTTGATGGAATCATGAGAATGATGGTGATTGGAGCCGGCGGTCAGTTGGGCGGCAACCTGCGAAGGTTGCTGCCGGCCAAAGACTGCGTTGCGCTCACGCACGCCGACATCGAAATCACCGATCCCAAGTCGGTCAGCCAGGTTTTCGAGCGTCACCAGCCGGACGTAGTCATCAATACCGCGGCTTTTCACCGGGTGGATGACTGCGAGAGCCATGAGGAGCGCGCATTTCAGACGAACGCCGTGGCCGTGCGCGGTCTGGCGCAGGCGTGCCGGGCAAGTGGAGCCGTCTTCGTGCACTTCAGCACCGACTACGTCTTCGACGGCGTGCAGACGGAACCCTACCTGGAGACCGACCGGCCGGGTCCGTTGAGCGTCTACGCCGCGTCCAAGCTGGCAGGCGAGTATCTGGTTGCAGCCACGCATCCGAAGCACTTTGTGATCCGCACCTGCGGACTCTTTGGCCTCGGCGGCAGCCGGTCCAAGGGTGCTGGCGGCAATTTCGTGGAGACCATGCTGCGTGCCGCAGCACAAGGCAAATCCTTGCGCGTGGTGAGCGACCAGGTGGTGACACCAACGCCTACCGCTGATCTTGCCCGCAAAGTGCTCGAGCTCGTGCAAACCGATGCGTACGGCTTGTATCACATCACGGCGCAAGGTTCGTGCTCGTGGTACGAATTCGCACGGACGATCTTCGAATTCGTGGGCGTGCAGGCGGATCTCAATCCGGTGACTGCTGAAGCATTCGGCGCGCCGGCGCGGCGTCCCAGGTACTCGGTCCTGCGCAATCGCCATCTGGAGTTGCTAGGTCTGGACGACCTGCCGCCGTGGGAGGATGGGTTGCAACGCTATCTTGCCGAGCGCAGTCGGGCATCGGCAGCTCCGGCGAATTCCGCGTGAAACTGCGCGTGCCCCCCGCTGATTCTAAATCATTTATTGAATAACCAGCGAGTTGACATCGTCGATCCCGACCTTGACAAGATGCCGCAGTTTTTGATTAATTATCAAACTCGTGCAGGCTACAGAAGGTCTTCATCTCTTCATTGGTTAGCGGGGCGCTATGCCTCGAAAAAAAGCACTTCAGCCGCAACTTTTCTTTCTGTTCCGTGTTTGCAGGTGATGGTCTTGCCCTTGGTTGGGGGAGCCACGGCTAAGACTCGGTTTCCGACAATTGGGTTTTAGGAGCTTAAATCTTATCTGAGGGAGTTGTGCATGATCGAAACCGTGGTTCGGACCCATCGCGCGATCGTGGTAGTGGCGATGGCAGGTCTGCTTGTGGCTTGCGGTAACAGTAGCATGACGACGACACCGACCGAGACCTCTACGCCGACGCCTGCCGTTACGGTGAGCATCTCGCCACCGTCAGCAGCCCTGGGGAGCGGTCAGAGCCAATCGGTCCAGTTCACCGCTACGGTCACCGGTACCACCAACACCGCCGTGAATTGGTCCGTGAACGGCGTCGCGGGGGGAAACGCGACTGTGGGCACCATCAGCACGAGCGGGCTCTATACTTCTCCTTCCGCGCCGACTTCGCAGTTGGTGACCGTTAGCGCGTCCCCTGGCGCTGCCCCAACGGTGTCTGCCTCCGCCAGCGTGGTCCTGGTAACCACCGGCACGGTCACTGCCACCCAGAATCCTCTGGTTGCACAGTACGCCTTCACTTCGCCGACCAATGCCACTGTAACGATCCAGTTTGGTCCGGATACGACCTATGGGTTAGAGACGTGGTCCCAGCCGGCGCCGTCAGGCGGGGGCACGCTGAACATGCTCGTGGCGGGAATGCGGCCGAGCACCACTTATCACATGCGCGCGTCTGTGCAATTCGCCAACGGCGCTCAGTACTACGACCCGGACCAGGTCTTCACGACCGGCGCCCTGCCGGCGGGACGGGCGCCGAACATCACGATCACTGTGCCGCCCGGCCCGCAGACCAGTCCGGGTATCGAGCTGCTTGATCTAGACAACGGGTTTAGTGCTGCGGGAACGAATCCGCTCGAATGCCTGGCGACGGATCTCGAGGGAAATGTCATATGGTATTACGACATTTCAACCATACCCGGGGTTAGTACTGTGAGCGAAACTTGCTTTCCCATGAAGCTGCTTTCCAACGGTCACATGAAAGTTGTGGTCGGCGGCATTGTTCCGAACGCGCCAGTAAGCGAGGTCCAGGAAATCGATCTCGCTGGCAACGTAATATCGCAATTGACAACGCCTCAGTTGAACAGCATGCTGGCCGCGATTGGATCCCCTATAGTGTCCGCCGGCTTTCACCACGACTTTGCTGTTTTGCCGAATGGGCACACGGTTTACATTGTTATGCAACTGCAGAATGTAACGCTTGCGGGAGCCACCACCCCAACATCGGTAACGGGCGACGCTTTGGTTGACATCGATACCAACGGCAACATCGCCTGGACCTGGTCGGCCTTTGATCACCTGGACGTCAACAATCATCCCTTTCAATTCCCGGATTGGACTCACTCCAACGCGCTGATTTATTCACTCAGCGATGCGAACCTGATCTTATCCTGCCGGAACCTATCAGCGGTCATGAAGATCGACTACCGAGATGGGACGGGCCCAGGCGATATCATTTGGACGCTTGGTCCGTACGGAGACTTCACGCTTCAGAACAGTACTGGGCCAAGCGATTGGTTTTATAACGAGCACTATCCGAACATCATCAGCCCGAATTCGGTCGGCGACTTCGAGCTGGCCGTATGGGATAATGGCAACAGTCGCCCCGATCCTATTACCGGCCTGCCGTGCCAAACCTCGACCGCTGCGCCTGGCGGGGGAGCTTGTTACAGCCGCGCCCTCTTCTTGGATCTCGACGAGCCGGCCAGGACAGCTTCCATCGCATGGCAGGATAATCTCTCACCGATTTTTGCCGACTGCTGCGGAAACATCAATCTCTTGTCTACGGGGAATGTGGACTTGGGCGCTGGAGGGGCGTCCTTCTTCCCGCCGGCGACGGAGGCTTTAGAAGTCACGCAACAGGCCTCGCCTCAGGTTGTCTGGCAAATGAATATCTCGAATCAGTTCTCGTACCGTATCCTTCGGCTGCCCAGCTTGTACCCGGGCGTGAGTTGGGCTCCCTAATTCCAACCCAGGCCCAGGACGCGAGGTGCTCGCCGACTTTTTTGGTGTTATGGGGCATCGCCCCTTGCAACCAGCCTCTGACGCAGGTTGTCGCCAGCGGAGCCTTGCTTTCTCCTCGCCGGCTGTGCCCACTTAGCCCCTCTGCAATCCCGCGAATCTCCTCAGCAGTCCTTTGGCCGGACCCGGTACCAATCGCCTGGCGGCCTCGCGAAGGCGACCGCCGCTTTGCTGCGCAGGATGAACCCGCTGGGCGGACTTCTCGGGCCAATCCTCCTCAACCTGAGAGTTCAGCGGGGGCGAACAAAGCAACGGCTTCCGCGTGCCCTTGATGGCTACCAAGGTTACGCGATCCGCGAAGGCGCGAAGGTACGACGGATTATGACACTCATAGACCGATGTAAACCCCGTGTGAGAGAGAAAATTCAGAAGCGAGGGCTTGGTAAACCAGAAGGCTTTGAGGTTATCGATGGAAGACCAGAGCCGCTTCGCCTTTTCATCAGCAGTCGAGGCTGGACTGTGCTCCGGGAAAGAGAAGCCGAAGTATCCTCTGCCTCTGTAATGCTGAACTTCTTTGGCAGAGACGCTTACATGAGTTTCGAAGACTGTGAAATCCGTCGACATCTCAAAAATGCGCTCGATAAACTGGAAAACGTCGGGAACGTCCAAGTGGTACAAAATACCCGCGCACAAGACCGCGTCGAATCGTCCGTACCGTTCGGCGCTGATGTGGCGCACATCGTCCTGGACGAGCTCAAGATTAGTCAGGTTGAGGGCCCGCTTCACGAAGCGGGCCTTCTCAAGACTAACCTGTCGCGCTTCAATTCCGACTACCTTGGCGCCTTGGAGAGCCAGTTCAATCCCGTAGAGACCCTCGAGGCAAGCCAGATCGAGAATTCGGAGCTCCCGCAGTGGCCGATGCGCAATGTCGTGTATGACTTGGACAACTCGTCGAAGCAGGACTGCTTCTGCCACATCCTTCTCATCGATGGTGTAAACGCCCCCGCCCAGATGGACGTTATGCGCCGTCCATGGCCCAAACTGGCCAACCACACTTTCCTTTTGCTCGAGCAGTTCCTGTCGGGTCATCAGATTCTCCGCTTACACTTGACCGGAATCTCACTACAGGTCCGGGGCTGACGATACCGTACCATCGGACCGCATCGAATGCAACCCATAGCGGGTTCAATGCCGTTAGCACATAAAGCATTCGTTGATTGACTGCGCCTGTTCCAAAACCCCTACTAATCGCTGTTCCCCGCAGATCTTGACGATTACTGGGGTGACAGGTAACATCATAGGTATCATCGCGTGCCTGAGCGACGGCTTCTGTGCGATTGAGGAAACGTCGAGCCAGCGATGTGGCCGGCAGATGCATCGAAAATGGCAATGGTGGGCCGACGGTGTGTGCGCGAGATCAGAGTTATACTGCTCCTGGCATCCATTATTCACTGCGGATTGTTCCTCGGACCCTGAGGCATGAACTCGAACAGGTTGGTCATTGAAGCAGGACGCGCAGACCGGGAATACTGGAAGGATCTGTGGCGGTACCGGGAGTTGTTTTATTTCCTCGCCTGGCGCGACGTCCTGGTGCGCTACAAACAGGCGGTGCTCGGCATCGCGTGGAGTGTCATTCGCCCTCTGCTCACGATGCTCGTGTTTACCGTGATTTTTGGCCGGTGGGCGAAGCTCCCGAGCTACGGAGTGCCTTACCCACTCTTGGTGTTGGCGGCAATGCTGCCCTGGCAGCTCTTTATCAATGCCGTCCAGGAGGGCAGTAACTCGCTCGTTAGCAACACAAACATGATCACCAAGGTGTATTTTCCGCGGCTCATCGCGCCCGCTGGTTCTGTGGCTGTGGCGGTGGTGGATTTCCTGATTTCAGCGGTGCTGATGATCTTCTTCATGGCGTGGTACCGGGTCGTGCCCGGTGTGAGGTTGCTAGCCATCCCGTTCTTTGCAGCTTTGGCGGTGATGGCGTCGCTGGGGGCGACCTCCTGGTTGTCGGCACTAACTGTGAAGTACCGGGACTTTCGGTTCGTGGTACCGTTCATGGTGCAGTTCGGCATGTATGCTTCGCCCGTTGCCTTCAGCAGCCGGATCGTTCCGGAGCAGTGGCGGCTGTTGTACTCCTTCAACCCAATGGTAGGTATCATTGAAGGGTTTCGGTGGGCGATCTTGGGGCAGGTCGGCGCGATTGACGGGACTGTAATTCTATCTTCGATCATCGGTGTAACAATGTTGCTCGTCAGCGGCATCTGGTATTTTCGCAGGACGGAACGCACTTTCGCCGACGTCATCTAGGGTTAAGTATCGTGAGTTTATGTCGGACTACGTGATTCAGGCCGAGGGCCTCAGCAAGAGGTACGTGATCGGCCACCAAATCGGGGCCCGTTATGCCACCTTTCGCGAGGCGATTGTCGAGTCCCTGAAGGGCGCCGGGCAAGGCGCGCTTCGGGTTATGCGTCCTTCGTCAGTCCCCCCGGATCCCAGGCGCGAGGAAATTTGGGCGCTAAGAGACGTCTCTTTTGATGTCAGGCAGGGTGAGCGGCTGGGTGTGATCGGCCGCAATGGCGCCGGCAAATCGACGCTCCTGAAGATCCTGAGTCGCATTACCGATCCCACGCGAGGGCGAGTCACACTCCGGGGCCGCGTGGCCAGCTTACTGGAGGTGGGCACCGGCTTTCATCCGGAACTCACCGGACGCGAGAACATCTTTCTCAACGGTGCAATCCTTGGGATGACCAAGAACGAAATCGAGGCCAAGTTCGATGAGATCGTCGCTTTTTCGGAAGTCGAACGGTTCCTCGACACCCCACTGAAGCGCTACTCCAGCGGAATGCAGGTACGACTGGCTTTTGCTGTGGCAGCTCACTTGGAACCCGAGATTCTCGTGGTGGACGAGGTCCTGGCGGTGGGCGATTATGCCTTTCAAAAGAAATCAATGGGAAAGATGAAGGAGGTTGCGCAAGGAGGCAGAACCGTCCTGTTTGTTTCGCACGATATGGGGGCAGTCAATACTTTTTGCGAAAGGGCAATGCTGCTGCACAAAGGATCCGTCGTCGCCGCGGGAAAGGCATCCGACGTGATAGCCCGCTATCTTGAAGGCGATGACCGGCTTTACTCCCCTATTCGCAGCGTTTTTCGCGACTGTGGCGAGTTTCGGCTGATCGCCGCAACCGCCTTCCAGAATGACGTCCCTACGGTGGTGATTAACAGCCGGCAGCCCTTCACCATTGAGATTCAATATGAAATCGTCAAAGTGGTGGCTGATACGCGGCTTAGCGTATTTTTCAGGAACCAAAAGGGCGAAGAAGTCTTCTCGACATGCGACTGGGACGAGCCCACCGAGGAAGCCCTCAGCCGTCAGGCAGGGCGGTTTATCAGCCGCGTAACGATCCCTGCCAGGCTCCTTAAGACCGGACCTCTCTATGGCACTGTGGTATTTGATGTCCGGTGTCTCAGGGTGGCGTTTGCCGAGCCGGACGTGCTGCGCCTGGACGTGTTCGACCCCCAGTGCCCGCCTCTCAGCGAGACACATGGACGTCCTGGCGTTGTTGCTCCCATCCTCGGCTGGCAGATGCGACGGGCTGACACTTTCGCGGACGCGGAAAAGTCAGCATGTGAGGTCGGTTTGGCGCACACTCAAGGCGGGGAATGATCTGATGGGAGGTGGGAGTCTGGCGAACGGCGCCTCCATATTCACTGCGCGTGACTGCCAAGCTCAGGGAGACGCGGAGAGGACTGTGTGGCTGGCGGATGACACCAAGGTGTCTGCAGGCGTGAAAGCGGAGTGCAGGATCTGCGGTAATCGAATCGATAACCGGGAGTATACCGTACGTGAGATGATGTTTGGGTTGCGTCACACGTTCCCTTATTTCGAATGCTCCCAGTGCGGCTGTCTACAAATCGCCACAATCCCCACCGATATGGGGGCTTACTACCCACCCGGGTACTACAGTTTTAAGCCAGCATCGCCGCCGCCGGAGCCCCGGCGAACTCTTAGGGACCGGTTGAGGGTTTTGCGCGACCGGTTCGTCATGTCCCGGCGGGGAGTACTAGGCAGACTCCTTTTCAAGATATATCCACGAAACGAACTACTGCCTTTTCTTGTACCGGTGCGGCTTCGTACCTCGTCAAGGATATTGGACGTGGGCTCCGGGAGTGGTCTGCTCCTGTTGCAGTTGCGCGCTCTCGGATTCAAACGGCTGCTGGGCGTGGATCCCTTTATCGATCACGATATTCATTACCCTTCAGGCGTGACTGTGCGCAAGTCCACCGTATTCGACGTCCCGGAGGAGTGGGATTTGATTATGTTTCACCACGCTTTCGAACATATGAGTGAGCCGCTGGAGACCCTAAAACGCTGTGCAAGGATGTTGGCGCCCGGTGGGTGCTGCCTGCTGCGAATCCCGACAGTTTCGTCGTACGCCTGGGAACATTATCGGACGAACTGGGTGCAACTCGACGCGCCCCGGCACTTCTTTCTTTATTCGATCCGCGCGCTCGAACTGCTATCCGCCCGGGCCGGATTCAAGATAGCGGACGTGGTCTACGATTCGAGCGGTTTCCAGTTCTGGGCGAGCGAGCAATACGTTCGAGATGTCCCGCTGGTTTCCGAAAACTCATGCTGGAATCGCTCCTCAAGTCCGACTTTTTCGGAGTCTGATATCCTCAAGTTTGACGAGCAGGCCAAGGTTTTGAACAGCAGTAGACGCGGTGATCAGGCTGCGTTTTATCTGGTGAAAAACGCCTCCAACTGTTCATCTCTTTAAGCACGGAGATCAGGAGTGAACGAAATCAACCACCCGCTGGTGACGGTCATAACTCCCACCTACAATCACGAGCAATACATTCGACCTTGTATCGAGAGCGTCCTCGCTCAGTCGTATCCCGAATGGGAGCAAATAATCATTGACGACGGATCTACAGATCAGACTCCTGACATCATTCGCAGTTACAAGGATCCACGCATCCGATATTTTCGTCAGGAGAATTTGGGTATCTTCAGGCTGCCGGAAACCTACAACCGCGCGCTTGCGGTGTCCCGAGGTGAAGTCATCGCGATATTGGAGGGTGACGACTTTTGGCCTGTGGACAAGCTGGAGACTTTGGTTCCGGCTTTTGCCGATCAGCACATCATTCTGGCTTATGGCGTCACACGTTTCGCTTCGCCCACCGGCCGGGAACTGAAGGGGACCATACCGCCGTACTGGTATCAGAAGCAATTCACGCGCGCTGGGCTTTTCAATGAACCCATAGGCTCTGCAACCCGGCTTATGCTTCGGGCGGATGGCAATACCTTCACGGTGCCTTGCTCTGTACTTATTCGTTCGAGCGCGCTCAAGGCAATCGGCGGCTTCCATGGCATTCCGTGTTTTCCAACCACTGACTACCCTACATTTCTCGAATTGACTTTACGTGGTCGGTTCTTTTTCGTCCCGAGGGTCATGGGTTATTGGCGCCAGCATTTGCAGTCGACCACTTGGACGCGCGATTATTGGGCCAACGAACGAGCACGGCGCCGCTGGGCGGTTGCGTTTCTGGCCCGACACAAGGATGAGCTTGGCCTCAGAGACGATGAGGTACCGGCGGTTGCGGAATCATTCGACGATGGGATCGCCCAACAATGGTTCTTTAGGGGACGCCAGTTGTTGCTCCGTGGCCGATGGGCTGAAGCGCGACGGACTTTTACCGAAGGCTTGGTCGCCAAGACATTCAAAGAACGTCTGGCAGGCGGTCTGGGGTATTGTGCTGCGTGGTTGCATCAAGATTTGGAGGGAATCTTAAGAATTATCGGAAAAGGAGAAGAATTCAGGGAGCGGTTTGGGTTGGATGAACATTGACGACAAGCACTCTGTCGCCCTTTGGATGAGGGGGTAGGCAGTGCGGAGAAGCGCGTTGATGAGGTGCAAGATCTCGTGTTGAATTGGGCTGCCCGCTATTTCCCGATCTTGAGGGTACTGAAGAGGCACATCACTCCTGGGCGGTCGGTTCTCGAAATAGGCTCGGGGTCCTATGGGCTGGCGGAATTCTACCACGAGCGCTTTGTGGGATGCGACCTGCACTTTCCTGTCCCGCCTCGACAGCCGATGCTCCCAGTAAGATGTTCGGCTACGTCGTTGCCCTTCCCCGACGCATCATTCGAGGCCGTGGTTGCGTCGGACATGCTTGAACACATCCCGCCGAAGGCGCGGCGCGCCGTTGTTAGCGAAGCTGTACGAGTCGCGCGAAGTGTTGTGATATTCGGATTCCCGTCGGGTTCTCCGGCCACGGCTCTCGACCAGCGCCTTGCTGCTGATTACCGCAGGCTGGCGTTGCCAGTCCCTGACTGGCTCGAAGAACACGTGCTATATCCCTATCCGGACCAGGAGGTCTTTAGTTACGGTCTGCAAGGGTGGCGGATCGAACGGCTACCTAATGAACACGTTCGATTTCACTACTGGATGGCTCGCGCGGAGATGTACGGCTTCTGGAATCGGGTGTTCAATAAGATGCTGCGAGTCGCCCCCGGCATTGTCGAGCTGGCCTTGAGGATCGCCGACGGTGAACCCGCCTATCGCCAGATTTTTGTCTTGACTCGCGAGATCGGGTGAGGAGAATTTCGGTGCCGGCAAAGTTAAGCGTGATCATCCCGACCTATAATCGTCAGGGTGTCCTCTGCCGGACGCTCCAGGCATACTGCGATCAGTCTGCAGCGTCTGAAATTCTTGAGTTGCTCGTGGTAGACGACGGCTCGACCGACGGGACGGAGGCAGCTGTCAAGAAGCTGGAGGCGGGGAGCCCGATACCGATCCGCTGGCTCAGCCAAAGCCATCGCGGCCTGGCGGCGGCGCGAAACCACGGAATGACCTACGTTCGGGGCGAGCTCGTATTATTTGCGGATGATGACATTATTCCCTCCCGGCAACTTGTTGCCGAGCACCTGGCCTGGCATACGAGATATCTGGATCCCGCCGTCGGCGTGCTAGGTTTCGTACCCTGGTCGCCAGAAGTCAGACCAACGCCGTTTATGGACTGGTTGGCGCTCGATGGCGTCCAGTTCGGATTTGGAAGGCTCACACGCGAAAGCGCGGTAGGCCTTGATTGCTTCTATTGTTGTAACACGAGTTTCAAGGTGAGCTTCTTAAGGCAGCACGGCGGATTCGACGAGGACTTCAAGAGCTACGGCTTTGAGGATACGGAGTTCGGCTACCGAATGATGCAAAAAGGCATGCGTCTGCTCTATAACCCGGACGCAGTAGGATTCCACTACAAATACATGACTTTCGCCGACGCCATCAGGCGTGCGGAACAGGTTGTAATGGCCAAGCGGCTGTTCGACGGGAAGGAGGCCGGCAAATATCTTCTGGCGTACGAGGCCCAGCAGCGAGCTGCTGAAGTACCGCGGAGTGTGCTAAGGAGGGCGATCGACCCCGTGTCCGGTCGAATCATAAGCAGCGTTCTGAGGCCTTTCAAGTTGTTGCTGGACACTCAGATTCCTTTGCCCTGGCGCTTCTATCGGAGGTTCTACTCCGAGGCAGTTGCCAAACTCAATCAGAGTCAGCCAATGTGAAGATTATGGAGAAACGCGTTCTTGCGTCAATTGAAGCGCGGCTGACTTGGAACACCGGTGCCTTTATCTTGAGCAGCGGGAGCGGTTGAGGAGGAGTCGGCGTCAGAGGACGCGTTGTGCACACAACCCAGCGTTGTCAGCGCCCGGAATGGGTCAGGGCGAGCAGCAGCGCCGGGCGCACTGCGGCGGATCCTCGCGATGCGTCAGAGGAGCGTTAGGAGTCGGAGCGCGGCAGCTGTGCTCGTCTGACCACCGAGCTTTCCGAAGCGGATCGAAGGCTGCGGTAAGCGCGCACTCTGGATCGCGATTGGGAGGAGAGGAGAACGCCCGGGCCAATGGATCTTTCGATTTGCATTTTAACTCACATTCAGCCGGCGCTGCTTCCGGAGAGTGTCGAGGCATGCCTCTCCGAGGTCTCAAACAGCCATGTGGCGGCAGAAATTATTATCATCGACAATGCCTCGAGCGACGCATATCCCGCGAAGCTTGCCGGGCAGTCGCCCTTGATTCGGATCATTCGCAATAAGGAGAACTTGAGCTTCTCAGCCGCCTACAACATCGCAATTCGGAGCAGCACGGGACGCTACGTGCTGATTTTGAACGACGATGCGATCCTCCAACCGGGCTCCCTTGGAGTGCTGCTACGAGTGCTGGAGACCGACTCGGCAGTCGGCGCTGTTGGTCCAAAGCTGGTCAATCCCGACGGGACTTTGCAACTGCACTTCACGAACCGGCGGTTTCCTCACCTGCTTAACTGCCTGGCTCTGGCCTTGTTCTTGGAGGGACGACTCCTAAGGTACGCTGGAACCCGCCGCTGGTTCGGCCTCGACAGAGACTTAGAGCGGAGCGGCGACGCCGAACACCTGGCTGGGGCTTGCCTCCTGGTGCGCCGAGAAGCACTGGAAGCGATCGGGCTCTTCGACGAGAATTTCCACTATTGGTTCGAGGACACCGACCTATGCTATCGCCTTAAGAAAGGCGGGTGGAGGATCATCTATCTCGCGGAAGCCCACGTCATTCACTACAAATCAGCTTCTATCGGGAGACTCCCCGAACCCCGGCGCGTCACCATGTTTTTCACGTCGCAAATGTGTTACGCGAAGAAGCACTGGAGCGTTGCCATGTATTTGCTTTTAAGGCTGGCTTCAGCTTTGGCATTGCTCATAGATTTTCCTTTGGTCATGTTGCGATTGCGGCTGCGGGACTTGAATCACGATGAACGCGTTGCCTGGACCAGGGCTTATCTGCCGGTGGCGCAATTTCTCCTCTGGAGACGGAACTGAGGGACGCCGGAAAAAGGCATCTTCGCGGCTGCGGATGGCCGACGACTCGTTCCCCGTGGACCTGGAGCATCATTCATGCGGATTGGAGTCGACGTGTTTCCCTTGTGCCCGCATTCTGGTGACGCGGGTATCGCTCGCGCCCTGCGAGAGACCTTGCTGGAGCTTCAGAAGCTCGACCACGAGAATGACTACTATCTCTACTCGAAGCTGGATTTTGACTTTCACTTCAAAAATCCCCGCTGGCATAAGTGCCTTCACCCGGGGATACCCTACACGCTCGGCACTCTTTATCTCAAGAAGGGATTGAAAGACGCGGATGGCCGTTCTGAGCTTGACGTTTTCTGGGCCACGAGAATCACCTTCCCTTTCGGGCTGGGTGCTGGCGTCGGGAGGGTAATAACGGTCTATGACTTGGTGTGGCTCCACTATCCCGAGACGATGACAGCGATGAATAGGGCTGCGTTCAGGGTGTCCGCCGCATCCGGACTCCGGCAGGCCGACCGCATTCTCTCGATCTCCGAGTCGACCTCGCGGGGGCTGGAAGAGCACTTCGGCGTGACGCGCGATAAGATCGACGTGGCGTATCTTGGAGTGAGCGCCAGGTTTGCGCCGCGCGAGCGGGGTGAGTGTGCCCGCTTCATCGCCGCAAAGTACGGCGCATCTGCGGATTACATCTGCGCGGTCGGAACGGTGGAACCGCGCAAGAATCTCATCACGTTGATCGAGGCCATGCGCTTTCTTCAACAACGGGGCGGCTGGCAACACCAACTCCTGATTGCAGGTAGGTCGGGTTGGAAAAATTCCGCTGTCTATGCCAGTATCGAACGCTGCGGACTAACGGAGCACGAGGTGAAATTCCTGGGACGTGTGCCGGAGGAAGATCTGCCCTTGCTGTACGCCGGTGCGGCTCTGTTCGTATTCCCTTCGCTATACGAGGGGTTTGGACTTCCGCTCCTGGAAGCCATGGCCAGCGGGACACCGGTGGTTGCCTCGAACTGCTCCTCCATCCCTGAGGTGGTCGGAGACGCCGGGATTCTGGTTTCCCCCCCTCAACCCGCAGAGTTCGCAGATGCGATGGCTCGGCTGATGGAGGATGCCGGGCTGTATCAGACGCTGGCGCAGAAAGGGCTGAACAGAGCACAGGACTTTACTTGGGAGGCCACCGCACGAAAAGTCGCGCGTGCCTTGGAGGAGGCGGCAAACCAGGCGCGGTCGAGGAACGGGTCCCGTTAGCAGCCTGCCTAATCAAACGCTCTCACTTGCCGCAGAAACGACCCGCTTAGCGCTTGGTCAAGCAGACCTCAGGCTGATCTGGCTGTTCGACGGAGAAGACTCCTTGAGGAAAGAACCCGAACTCGAGACCCTGGATTTGTGCGATCTGTGTGGCAGCGACCAGATCAATACAGTCGACATCGAAAATCGCATTTGTGCCTGCCCGAGATGCGGATATATCTTCGACAATCCGCGGCCCACGTCGCGAGAAATCGCGGCCTTCTATTCTGTGCCGGCAAAATACAACCACTGGCTTTCGGCGGAGAGCGCCAGGGACAGGATGTGGAAGAGAAGGTTGAGGAAGATGGAACATACGAGAAAGCCAGGAAGCCTTTTGGATGTCGGCACCGGAATCGGCCAGTTCCTCCATCATGCGAAACCCTACTATTCGCAGGTTTGCGGCACTGAGGTGTCCGACAGTGCGATCCGTATTGCCAAAGAGAAATATGATTTAATAGTAGTGCAGGGAAACCTGGAAACCGTGCAACTCGACGAGGGCGCTTTTGACAACATCACCCTGTTCCACGTTCTAGAACATGTTCCGAGCCCCAAGAACCTGATTGAACGGTGTCGTGCACTACTCTCCGCTGGCGGCGTTTTGGTGGTTGCGGTGCCGAACGACGTAAGATCGCTCACAAGCAAGATCAATTTGCTGTTGAAGAAGGTAGGCGCCAAACGATTCAGGCATGCCGGAAAACTGGGTCTTCCGCGAATCACGCTCGATGGCACCATCCACGAGATCCATCTGTCGCATTTCACTCCTGATGTGCTGCAAAGATTCCTTGAAGCGTCAGGATTTTCCGTGGTTGAAAACACACTCGACCCGCAGTATGCGGATCATGGCCTGAAAGAGATAATTTGGCGTCTCTACTACAGCGTCGGCAGTGCGTTGCGCTTTTTGCTCGGGATCAATGTCTACGAGACAATATGGATCGTTGCGAAAAGGAACTGAGTCAAGACGGGATCAGGCGCGATTGCAGGTCGTACTCTTATTTCTCGGAACCGATATGCAACAGACCATCTCTGTAGACGGCTATCTGTTGAGTAAAGAGTTCCGAGGGGCCGGGATCAACCGCTACTTAGTGAACCTTCTGCGCCAGATCGAGAAAATCACAGGTGGCGAGGAAGGGCCGTGCTTTCGGATCCTTGTTCCGTCCGTTGCTGAATATGAAACCAGCGGATTGGTGCATCGGTTTGGCTTTGAGATGATCGTTCAACCTCTGATGCGCTTCCGCCGGGCGTGGCGCTACGGTTTGGTCAACAGTGCGGTGGGCCAGCGCGGAAGCGATGCTCTATTCATACCTATGCCCGTGCCCGTTTACCTGAAGCCGAAGCGCTTAGCGGTCACCATTCACGATATTGTTCCATTGGTTTTCCCCGAACAGTATCGCTCCGTAAGAGCCCGAATCTTTGCGCATACCTACCTTTCGAGCATGCGGCGGGCGGACCTCATTTTCACGGACTCCGAGTACTCGAAGACCGATATGGTGTCGCGCTTCGGCGTGCCGGCTGAGAAGATTGCCGTCGTGTATCTTGGCTTCGATTCGCAATTGTTCAAGCCGGGCGCAGTCGACCCCTCCGAGAGGCTGGAAGTGCTTTACCGGCGCGCAATCAACAAGCCCTACGTCCTTCACGTTGGGCATGGCGATCCCCGCAAGAACCTGGTGCGGCTGACCGAGGCCTACGAGCGGCTTACTTACCGGCGAAGAGATCTCGACTTCCAGCTCGTCTTGTGCGGCCACCTGGGATGGGGTTACGAGCCGCTCCTGGACTTGCTCAAGAGGCCGTCGCTTCAAGGGAAAGTGATTCTCACGGGCCCCGTTCCGGATCGCGATCTTTCGGTCC
>JASHPE010000055.1 GCA_030038235.1 Terriglobia bacterium | reverse complement strand
GGGAGGCGCCGGGACCCGGTCGAATCTCGTAAGATTTCTTCCAGCGTTTCCACGCCCGACACCGGACGGTCCGGCAGAAACTCTGCCAGCGCCTTCTTCACCAGGGCGGTATAAGTGCCGGGGGAAGCACGCGTGCGAACGACGACGTTCATCACCGGCCAGGCGGCCTGCGTATAAGGACGGAAGAATTGGGGGCGGACCTGAGCATCCAATCCCAAATAGTGCACATCACCGACGACTCCGATCACGGAGAGGCGCGGACCGCTTGGACCACCGAACCTGATCCCCCGTCCGATCGGATTCTGCTTAGGCCAGAGGCGCCGCGCCATCGTCTCATTGATGACGATCACCCCGGGCGAACTCAGGGTATCCAAGTGCGTGAATTCCCGCCCTTCCAGAACCGGAATGCCCATGGTCACGAAGTAGTTTGGACAAGCCACGCCGTAACCCGCTCCAGGCACATGGCCGGGATCAGGAGCAGGCTGCCCATCGACAGCAAATGCTCGAGTGTCGTTCCCTTCGAAGGGCAGATCACCGACGGCCGACACGGAAGCGAGGCCAGCGATCGAACCGACGTGCGCGTCAAGATCCTTGCAGAACTGCGGCAGCCCTGGAGGTCCGTTATAAGCGTCCTCCTGGGGGAGCGATAACTGCATGGTGAGAACGTTTTTCGGATTGAGACCGGGATCGACGCCCAGCAAACGCGCCAGGCTCTTGATCATCAGCCCGGCGCCGCAAAGAACGACCAGCGCCAGCGCCACTTCCGACGTCACCAGGGCGTGACGCAACCCACTGCCCTGGGTCGACTCGCGCCCGCCTTCCTTGAGCGGTTCGTTGACCTCGCGGCGCAGGATGCTGAAGACCGGCACGAGACCGAACAGAACACCCGTCAGGCAGGAAACCAGCAGCGCAAACCCGAACACACGACGGTCAATCGGAATCGAATCCACCACCTGCCCCGGAAGATGAAGGTGGTCAAGGCGGAAGACGTGAAAGAGCGACTGCGAACCCCAGGTCGCTAACAAAAGGCCGACCGCACCCCCGAGCAGAGCAAGCAGCAGGCTTTCCGTAAGCAGTTGCCGCGCGATGCGAACCCTCCCGGCGCCAAGCGCGGAGCGGACGGCCATTTCCCTCTGGCGCGCCGCGCCGCGCGCCAGCACCAGGTTCGCAACGTTGATGCAGGCGATGAGGAGCACGAATCCCACCGCCACCAGCAGCGTCACGAGAGCTGTCCGCAGGTCGTCCCGGCCCGATTGATTCAGGGGCACCACTCGGGCACCCATCTCCATGTCCTCGACGGGGTACTCTTGCGCCAGGCGGCTCGTGATGGCGTCCATTTCCGCCCGGACTTGGAGCATCGTCACGCCTGACTTCAGCCGTCCAATGACGGCGAAACTATGCCAGTCTCGCTGGGAGTCCGTCTTGGTATAGCCCATGGGAACCCAAAGCTCACTTAGGCTCCAAAACTGACATTTGAATTGGCGGGGCATTACTCCGACTACCGTAAAGGGCTGCCCGTCGATGGTGACGGTCCTGCCCACCAGCGCGGGATCGCCGCCATAGCGGCGCTTCCAGAGTCCATAGCTCAGGACGACCTCACCATCCTTCCCCAAAGTCTCTTCCTCAGGCAGGAACGCGCGGCCAAGGAAGGGCTCGAACCCAAGCACAGAGAAAAAGCCAGCCGAGACGCGCAGCCCCTCGACCTGCTCCGCCTCTTGATTCGCTCCCGCAGGCTGATTCATTCTCGCCGGCGAAAGGTTATATCCCCGTCCGGCGTCAAAGATCGCCATTCGTTCGAATGAGCGGCTCTGGCGCTCGAAATCCCAGAAGTTGGGAGCGGAGACTGCGGTCCAACTCTCATGCCCCTTGCCGGAGGTCTCCCAGACCAGCATCAGGCGGTCGGGCTGTGGGAATGGCAGAGGGCTCAGCAACGTCGCATTCAACACGCTGAAGATTGTGGTGTTGGCGCCGATACCGAGGGCCAGCGTCAGCACCGCGACGGCCGTGAAGCCGGGGTTCTTGCGCAGCGTGCGCAGGCCGAACCGCAAGTCCAGCATGAGGTGATCCCACCACATCCAGCGGCCCGACTCGTAGAAGCGTTCCCCGACCCGGGTCACGTTTCCAAAGGCGCGCCGGGCCACCATGCGAGCCTCCTCTTCACTGAGGCCCCCCTCTTTCAGCCGCTCCATTTCAAGATCGAGATGTGCTTCGACCTCTGCCACGAAGTCACGCTGTTTACGCTTTCGCCCGAACATGGCTCTAACCCTTTCCCTCAGCGGGGCCCAAAACCCGTCCTATGGCCGTGGCCAGTCGTCGCCACCTGGTCGTCTCCTTGGTAAGCTCTTTGCGCCCCCTCGGCGTAAGCGTATAGAACCGCGCCTTGCGATTATTCGCGGAGGTCCCCCACTCGGCCACAATCCAACCCCGCTCTTCCAGTCGCTGGAGAGCCGGATACAGAGCCCCATGCTCAACCAGCAGTTCGTCTTCGCTGACTTGATGAATGGCGCGCGCTATACCCTGTCCGTGCTGTGGGCCAAAGATCAGCGTTCGCAGGATCAGAAGGTCGAGCGTGCCCTGCAAGAGTTCCAGCCGGTCTTTCCCCTTTTGGGTAGACATATAACCCAAGTATCCACATTGTGGGGTAAGATGTCAACCCAACAAAAGGGTGCAAAAAAGAAACATAAATAGTAGACATCCTACACAATATAGAGTAGAATGCCTACAGTATGAGTGACCGACCGCCTTCACGCCTCGATTTCCTGCAGGGCACGCTGGACGTCTTGATTCTCCGCACCCTTCTTCGCGGGCCGCAACATGGCCACGCCATTGCGAAGCACATTCAGTGCACCTCGGAGGACGTTCTCAAAGTTGAGACCGGTTCACTCTACCCTGCCCTGCATCGCCTGGAGGCCAGAGGCTGGGTGGCAGCTTCCTGGGAGCTTTCGGACAAGGGCAAGCGCGCCCGGTTCTATCGTCTGACGCCGAGCGGGCGCAAGCAGCTTGCCACACAGCAGTCGCAGTGGGAGGCATTCTCCCGCGCCATGGGTTTAATTCTGAATCCGGCGGCTCAGGAGGCAAAATGAACACCTTTTTCCAAAAGTTGGCCTGGCTCATCGTACGTCGCCGTAAGGAGGAGCAACTCGCCGACGAGTTGCGGTTCCATTTGGAGGAAGAAGCGGAGGAGCTTCAGGAGGCGGGCTTGGCGGAAGACGAAGCACGGCGGGCGGCGCGCCTGGATTTGGGCAATGTGGGCCTCGTCCAGGAAGACACGCGCGCGGCGTGGGGCTGGCCGCTCGTGGATCAATTTCTTCAGGACCTTCGCTACGCCGGGCGGACC
>JASHPE010000452.1 GCA_030038235.1 Terriglobia bacterium | reverse complement strand
CGTCCGCCTGCAGCGCCGGTGTTGAAGGTGGCTATCGAGGCTGAGCCCGTCCGGCCGCGTGTGGCGCAAGGCGACTTGTTTCTGCCGCGCGCGCCCGACCCGCAAAAGTTGGAACTCACACTAGCGCGGCTCAAGGGAGTGGTCGGCGAAGACAAAGCGGGATCGGCGGAGTTGCTGGACACGCACCGGCCGGATGCCTTGCGTATACGAAAGTTTAACGGGATTGGCAACTCGCTCGAAACTCGAAAGTCGAAATCCGGAACTACGAAGTCGAAAGTTCCGCCGCCCGACACCCGATTCCCGATGCCCGACTCCCGGCCTTCGATGGCGCTGCGTCTTTTCCGTCCTCCGCTCGCCGCTCAGATCGAATTGTGTGACGAACGGCCCGTGCGCGTCGAGGCTCACCGCGCGCACGGTCCGGCCGTACGTGGAATCGTGACCGCGGCCGCCGGTCCCTGGCGCACTTCGGGCGATTGGTGGACGGAGCATCCGTGGGAGCGCGATGAGTGGGACGTGGAAATTCGGTCCGTTGTCCGTCGTCCGTTGTCCGTTGCGGATTCCCATGGAAAATCGCGCGCGGAACGGACTGAAGCCACCCACCTGTATCGCATTTATTGTGACTTGACCGACAGGCGATGGTTCCTCGAAGGACTGTACGACTGAACACCGGCTTTTGCAACGGACGACGGACCACGGACGACTGACAAATGTACGTCGAACTCCACACCCGCTCCGCTTTCAGTTTTCTTGAAGGCGCCTCGCTGCCCGAAGACCTTGTCTCGCAGGCGGCGGCGCTGGGTTTCGAAGCGATAGCGCTGCTCGATCGCGACGGCGTCTATGGCGCGCCGCGCTTCTACGCGGCGGCCAAGAAGGCCGGACTCCACGCGCACGTGGGCGCGGAGATTACGTCCGCAGACGGATTCCGTTACCCGCTGCTGGCAGCCAATCGCACCGGCTATCAGAATCTTTGCCGCTTGATCACGCGTATGAAGCTGCGCGCTCCGAAAGGCGAAGGCGCGGTGACGGAAGCCGATCTTGTGGAGTTTGCCGAAGGACTGATCTGTCTCACGGGAGGAGAAGAAGGGCCGTTGGACGGGATTCGGGATTCGGGAGTCGGGAGTCGGGTTCGAAGTGTGGAGTCCGGAGTTCGGAGTGCGCAGCTCAGCGCCCGGTGCAGCCGACACCCGGCACCCGACACCCGACATCCTCCACTCGAATCCCGAATCAAGCGTCTCGTTGAGATTTTCGGCCCTGACAACGTCTACGTCGAGTTGCAGCGGCATTTTGACCGGCGCGAAGAGGCGCGCAATCAGGCGACGCTGGAGGCGGCGCGTTCTTTGCGTCTGCCTGTGATTGCGACCAATGGCGTGCGCTATGCCGTGCCGGACGCGCGCGAAGTGGCGGACGTCTTTACCGCGCTCGGCCACTATCGCACGCTCGATACCGCCGGCCGGCTGCTCGATTCCAACGCCGAGCGACATTTGAAATCTCCGCAGGAAATGGCGCGGCTGTTTGCGGACGTGCCGGAGGCGGTGGCGAACACACTGGATCTCTCGGCGCGTCTCGATTTCACGCTGCAAGACCTCGGTTATCAATTCCCCAAATATCCTGTCCCCGAAGGCCAGACGCAGCATTCTTTTCTGCGCTGGCTGGCGTATGAAGGAATGCTGGGCCGCTACGGAGAGGAGAACGAGCGCGCCCGCCGGCAGATCGAACATGAGCTGGCGGTGATTGAGAAGCTCGATCTCGCCGGATACTTCCTGATCGTCTGGGACATCGTCCGCTACTGCCGCGAGCAGGGTATCCTGGTGCAAGGACGCGGTTCCGCCGCCAACAGCGCAGTCTGCTACGCGCTCGGCATCACGGCGGTAGACGCGGTCGGGATGGAGCTGCTCTTCGAGCGATTCCTCTCCGAAGAGCGCGGCGAGTGGCCGGACATCGATCTCGACCTGCCTTCGGGCGACCAACGCGAGCGCGCCATCCAGTACGTCTACCAGCGCTACGGCGAGCGCGGTGCGGCCATGACCGCCAACGTCATCACGTATCGCGGACGATCGGCGGCGCGCGAAGCCGGCAAAGTGCTGGGCTTTGACGCCGAGACTCTGGGCCGCCTGACGAGCCTCGTCAGCGCCTGGGAATATCACGACGCGAGTGAGACGCTGGAGCGCCATTTTCGCGATGCGGGATTCGATCTCGCCCAACCGCGCATCCGCAAGTTCCTGGAAATCACGCGCGCCTTGCAGGGCTTGCCGCGACATCTCGGGCAGCATTCCGGAGGTTTGGTGATCTGTCAGGGCCAACTCGATACCGTGGTTCCCGTGGAGCCGGCGACTATGCCCGGCCGCGTGGTGGTGCAGTGGGACAAGGACGATTGCGCCGATCTCGGCATCGTCAAGGTGGACCTGCTCGGGCTCGGCATGATGGCAGCGCTCGAAGATTCCCTCAAGCTGATCCGCGATCATTACCGCGAGGAGATTGATCTCGCGCATCTGCCCGCCGACGATCCACAGGTGTACGCGGCATTGCAGAAAGCGGACACGGTGGGCTTGTTTCAGGTGGAGAGCCGGGCACAGATGTCGTGCCTGCCACGCCTGCATCCGGAGCACTTCTACGACCTGGTGGTGGAAGTGGCAATCATCCGCCCCGGACCGATTGTGGGCAACATGGTGCATCCTTATCTGCGCCGGCGCCAGGGTCGCGAGCCCGTCAAGTATCCGCACCCCTCGCTCGAGACTGTGCTGCGCCGGACGCTCGGGGTTCCGCTCTTTCAGGAACAGTTGCTGCGCATCGCCATGATCGCCGCCGGATTTACGGGCGGCGAGGCGGAGGAATTGCGGCGGGCCATGGGCTTCAAGCGCTCGGAAATGCGGATGCGGGAGATCGAAAAAAAGCTGCGATTGGGCATGGAACGCCGCGGTATCAAGCCTGCGGCGCAGGAAGAGATCGTGCAGTCGATCACTTCATTCGCGCTTTACGGCTTTCCCGAATCCCACGCTGCGAGTTTTGCCCTGATCGCCTATGCCAGCGCCTATCTCCGGTGCCACTACCTGGCTGCTTTCACCGCGGCGTTGCTCAACAATCAGCCGATGGGCTTCTATCATCCTTCGACCATCATCAAAGACGCCGGCCGGCACGGTCTGCGCGTGAAGCCGATCGACGTGACGCGTTCCGATTGGCCGTGCACACTCGAAGTAGAAGCTTTCAACACAGAAAGCACAGAGGTCACAGAGACGGGAGAATTTCCCTCCGTGTCCTCTGTGTTAAAAGCTTCTTCATGTGCACAAAACGATTTGGATGTCAGCTCCGAGAGCCTCAGAAAGAAGATTGTCCTGCGACTCGGACTCAGCTACGTGAAAGGGCTGCGCGAGACGGCGGCGCAGGCGCTGGTGGCTGAACGCCAGCGCGCGCCTTTTGCTTCCCTGGATGATTTAGTGCGGCGCGTGCCCGAGATACGCAAGGACGAGTGGGTGACGCTGGCGGAAGTCGGCGCTCTAAACTTTGTGGATTCGCAAGCAGCCACTCCCGTCGCGCAGGATCAAATGGCCCGCTTGAGCAAATCGAGTGTTGTTCCCAAGATGCAACGCGCCTTGCAACACCGGCATCGCCGCGACGCCTTGTGGCAAGTGGAGCGAGCCGCACGTCCGGCTGGACCGCTGCTGGGAGAAGTTGACAGTCGACAGTTGACAGTCGACAGTCCGCAGAAGTCGAAATTCGATGAGCGAAACTCGAAATTCGAAACTCGAAAATCGGAAGAAGTTGAAAGTCAAAAGGTCGAAGGTCGAAAGTCGAAAGTCGAAGGTCAAAAGTCGAAATCTCAACTGTCGACTGTCGACTGTCGACTGTCAACTTCTTCGACTTCGTCATCGTCTCCCCTTGTCCCGATGACTTCCGAAGAACGCCTTGTCGCCGATTTCCACGGCACCGGCCTCACGGTAGGGCCGCATCCACTGGCATACCGGCGTGCCGAACTTGATGCCATGGGCGTGAAACCCGCCGGCGCGCTCTCTCGATTGCCAAGCGGACGGAAGGTCCGCGTGGCCGGCGCGGTGATTGTCCGGCAGCGGCCGGGTACGGCAAAGGGCTTCGTGTTTTTGAGCCTGGAAGACGAGACCGGGATTGCGAACGCCATCCTCACGCCTGACGTCTTCGAGCAGCATCGGGTGCTGATCCTGCGGGAGCGTTTTCTTCTGGTGGATGGCATATTGCAAAACCAGGACGGCGTGATTTCCGTGAAGGCCGAACACTTGTCGCCGCTGACGGTCAGCCGCGCCGCCATCGCTTCACATAACTTCCACTGACGACGCTCGAACCCCACGTATGCCCGTGATAAAATCTGACGAAAGAGACGAGAATCTGGGTCACGATGTGGACGTCCGAGCCTTCTTGGTATGCTTTCTCCAGGAACAGAAGATTCCTCTTGGTGCGCTCTGCGAAACCCAAAGACTCGTTTCTCGATGACAGCTTCATGGCGTCTGTGTAAACGTTCTCCAGGATGATCGCCCCGTTCCGTGAGATTGAGTGGACACCTGTTCGCCGGGACTGGGCTGTCACCGTACGTCGGTGACCTTGCCGTCGTGGAATTCCACGGTCATGTCTTTGTATTTGTATAGGACCTTCTCGCCAAGATCGACTTTGGTGGTCGGTGGGCCAAGCGCGGCCTCAACCCCAGCCCGGACTTGCCGGAGCCGCACTCGACGCCCGACACCCGCCTCCCGACCAATCCGCAATTGGACGACGACCGCCAAACCGCTTGCTCTTGTGTCGCAGGCCTCGATACGATAAGCCATTGACGAAAAAAGCTCTATCCGAGGAGGCAGGTATGACGGGAGACGGCATTTCGAGACGATCCTTCATGCGGCGAACCGCCGGAGCCGCGGGCGCGGCGGCGATGGGCCGGTCGATCTTACTAGATTCTCGCGCAGGCGCGGCGAGGGAACTCGCGCCGGGCTCGATGCCACCCCTGGCCGGAGGTGACACCGTGCGCTTCGGCATGATCGGCATCGGCATGCAGGGTTCGGGCCTGCTGGGAACTGCGATCCAGTTGCCCGGCGTCGAGTGCATCATGGCTTGCGACTTGTATGACGGGCGGCACGTGCTGGCGCAATCCATTGTCGGAAAACCGATCCCCGCCACGCGGCGCTATCAGGACGTGCTGGCCAACAAGGACGTCGACTGCGTGATTGCCGCCGTGCCCGATCACTGGCACAAGCAGATCATCGTGGACGCCTGCAATGCCGGCAAGGACATTTATTGCGAGAAGCCGATGACGCACAAAGTGCCGGAAGGCTTTGAGATCATCGCCGCCGAGCAGAAGAACAAGCGCATTGTGCAGATCGGCAGCCAGCGGGTCAGCTCCGTTGTCTACGCCAAGGCGAAGGAACTGGTGGAGCAGGGGGCCATCGGCGACGTGGTCCTGGTGGAGGGCGCGCTCGGCCGCAACGATCCCTGTGGCGCCTGGGTGTATCCGCCGCCGCCCGATCTTTCGCCGCAGAATCTCGATTGGGACACGTGGCAGGGCGACGCGCCCAAGCATCCCTTCGATCCCATCCGCTTCGCGCGCTGGCGCGGCTTTCAGGATTACGGCGAAGGCGTTCCCGGCGACCTCTACGTGCACCAGCTCACCGGCATTCATTTCGTGATGGGAGTCACCGCGCCGCCGGAGCGCGCCGCGTCGGTGGGCGGACTCTTCCGCTGGACCGAGGACGGCCGCGACGAGCCCGACACCATGAGCACGATTTACGAATATCCGAAATTCCGCTCCACGATCCGCGTGACGCTGAACACGGAGATGCCCGAAGTGACGCGATTCATGGGCACCAAGGGCTTCATCGAGATTCG
>JASHPE010000451.1 GCA_030038235.1 Terriglobia bacterium | reverse complement strand
CCTGCAAGCCAGCATCGGCAAGACGGTTGTCTTCGTAACCCATGATCTTAGCGAGGCTCTTATTCTAGCCTCTCGCATCGGTCTGTTCGAGGGCGGGCGCCTGACGGGCGTCTACACGCCACAGGAGTTTCGTCAAAGCAACGATCCGGATTGCGCCGCCTACCGGAACGCCTTTCGCGCCCCGCCGATTCAGACGTAGGGCGCGCTGTAGCGCCGGTGTCCTCACCGGCGCCAGGCATAAGGGCCGGAAAACGATACCGCCGGTGAGGACACCGGCGCTACAGAGCATCCTGTGGGTCTCATTCACTATTTCGCCAGCAATCGCGCCGAAGTGCTGGAGTTGACGCTGGAGCATTTGTGGCTGGTTGGCGTTTCGATGCTCCTGGCCGTGCTCGCGGGTGTCCCCACCGGCATCCTGCTCGCGCGCCGGCCCGGCCTCGAGAAGCCCGTGCTCGCCGGAGCCAACATCGTGGAGACGATTCCCAGCCTGGCGCTTTTCGGGCTGCTTCTGCCCGTGCCCTGGCTCGGAGCGCGGGCCGACCGCCTGGCGATTCTGGCGCTCGCGCTTTATGCTCTGCTGCCAATCATCCGCAACACCTTCGCCGGGATTACCGGTGTGGACCCGGCCGTGGTGGAAGCCGGGCGCGGCATGGGCCTGACGGACGGCCAGCTTCTGTTTCACGTCCAGTTGCCACTCGCCTTGAGCGTGATTCTCGCCGGCGTGCGTGTCGCGACCGTGATCTCGATCGGCGTGGCCACCATCGCGGCTGCCATCGGCGCCGGAGGATTGGGCGAATTCATCTTTCGCGGCCTGGCCATGGTGAACAACAACCTGATTCTGGCCGGAGCGATTCCCGCCGCCTTGCTCGCGCTCGCCGCCGATCTTGTGTTCGGCGTCGCCGAGCGCAAGCTGCGCCCGAGGACCAGCGCCGCTTGAGAGCGACGCCAGGACAAATTGCGGAAGTCCTTTTCCAATCACGTGATGCTGAGCGAAAAAAGGCTTCATTACAGAGACCACGGAGGACACAGAGAGAGGAACCTCTGTGGCCTCTGTGACCTCCGTGGTGAAATCGCATCTCATCCCGGCGTTGAAATCGCACTGCTCTTCGCCCTTTTTGTACTCAGCCTTACGTCCTGCGGGCCGCCGCGCGCGGACCGCATTGTGGTCGGGTCCAAGAACTTCACCGAGCAGGCGGTGCTTGGCGAGATCATCGCCCAACACATCGAGGCGCGTACCCATCTCGCGGTCGAGCGCCGCTTCTACATGGCCGGCACTTACATCTGCCAGCAGGCGATCCTCGCCGGACGCATCGACGTCTACCCGGAGTACACCGGAACCGCCTTGACGGCCATTCTCAAACAGCCGGCTTCGAGCGATGCCGCGCAGGTCTACGACCGCGTTCGCACGGACTATGCAAAGCGTTTCTCCCTGATCGTCGCGCCTCCGCTTGGGTTCAACAACACTTTCGCGCTGGTGATCCGGGGCAATGACGCGCAGCGCGACAACATCAAGACGATCTCGCAGGCGGCGGCTTACACGCCGCAGTGGCGTCCGGGCTTCGGCTACGAGTTCATGGAGCGCCCGGACGGCTATCAGGGGCTGGTGAAGACATACGGACTCAAGTTCGGCGCCGAGCCGCGCATCATGGATCTCGGACTGCTGTACAAGGCGCTCATCAGCCATCAGGTTGACTTCGTGGCGGGCAACTCCACCGACGGCCTGATCTCCGCGCTCGGCCTCACCGTGCTCGATGACGATCGACATTACTTTCCGCCTTACCAGGCCGTGCCGATTCTGCGCGCCGAGACCGCACGGCGCCATCCCGAAGTGCTGAAGGCCCTCGAAGAGCTGGCGGGCAAGATCTCGGCCGAAGACATGCAGCGGATGAACTACGCCGTGGACGGCCAGCATCGGGACGCGCGGGATGTTGCGAGTGACTTCCTGAAGTCACGTGGGTGCTGGAGCGCCGGTGTCCCCACCGGCGCGATGGAGCCGAAAGATCGCCGGTGAGGACACTGGCGCTCCAGCAAAATGGACCGCTTTCCGGCCGGTTGGAGACGAGAATCACGCTTGCCACTATCGTTTGCTCAAAAATAGGCCCTTTTTGGCATCTAAGCCACTGAAAAGGCGGCAGATAACCACAATGGGTTTGGCGAACGCAATTTCTTCGTAACTTACAGACGGTGTTTAGTTTAAGCGCAATGGGTTTGGTGGCTTTGGAGAGCCTGGCGCAACTACCCTTTTGCAAGAAAAGGTCGTTTTTTGAAACGTAAGCGACTGGAAACATTGAGGATAGCCGCAATGGGTTTGGGGGTTGTCGATTATGGCCTATCCTGCTCATTCTGCTGCCTTTAACCCTAATGGGTTTGGTTGGGTTTGGAGGCCCCGGTTCGGGAGGCGTTCTCAGCCATGATCGCCCGTAACTCCCTTTCGAGATAAGCCTCCAATGTCTCCTTCGACCCTTCGATTCCCGCCCTTGATTCTGCCGCCGGCTTCGACTCCGGACGGTATCTCCGGGCGCGGGACTTGCCCCCGAACAGCTCGAGTTGGTCCTCAATCTGCCGTCGCACCTCGGCGGGACGCCCCACCGGACTTCCGACCGCATCCGCCAGCCGCCTCAGCCAGGGTTTGCGGTGAGCCCGCATCTGGTCGATGACCAGAATCAGCAGGGCCTCGATCCGTGTGTCCAATTCCGGGCAGTTCGCCACCCCGGCGCCCACCCACTGTCGAATCCGGCGGGCTTTCTGCCACCAGGCGCACGCGAGCATCATCACGGCGGCCGAGACAGGCAGATCGTTAGGATGAAAGATCGCCGCCAGGTCGCGGTGCAGCTTGCAGAACTCCCGCGGATCCTCGCCGCGAGCGCGCAACTCGCGCTCCAAGGCCTGCGGCACCAACCGGCGCGTTTGCCTGTTCAAGGCGGAGCGGAACTTCCCGGCCTTGGTGCGCGGGCCAGTGGATTTCAGGGCGTTGCGGCGATTCGCCGCCAGGCGACGAGCGCTCATGAGACTGGTGGCGCCGGGCGATTGTGGAGAGGTCGACGGCTGAGAGGCCGCAACCCGGTCTGATGGATTACTCACGCCTACATATACCATGGCTAAACAGCATTTGTCAAGCTGTTTTTTCGCGTATGAACGTGCAGTTCGAGGCTTGACGATGTAGGCTACAAATGGGGATGATCCGTATTCAGCGGCTAGCCGCGGCAGGCGGCAACCTGCTGCACCGATGTAAGTTGCGACCACTGCCGGCACTGCGCGTCGCGATTTGACTCCGGTCCCTCAGGAGTAAGCTCCCGGACGGGGGCCCCTGTGGCCGCCCCAATGATCGCACGCCAAAGGTATTCGGCTTCAATTGGGCGGCCACAAGGGCCGCCCCTACGTTTGAAATCAGGACGCTACCCGGAATTGCATGCGGAGGCCGCGCGGGCGCTGCATTGATTCGAAGCGAACCCGTTGGCGGCTCCAGAGTTCATTCTTTCGTTACGTTAATCGAACAGCTATGCATGTAATCAGTATTGAAAGACTCGGTTCTTGACAGGGCGACCGACCACAGTAAAATAATGCGCGGGTGGTCAGCCGTCTGCTGAGCAGTCGTGTCTGAGATTTTTTTCGGATGCCTCGGGCCGCCTTGGGGGGAGTTGCTGAAGTGAGTTTGAAGGGGTTTCGCACTCAGTTGGCAACGGCTCATGAGAGCGGTAAACGCAAGGTTCGATCTCGCGCCTGATTACAGGAGAGCCGGCCTGCCCGTTGAGAGCTGTGCAGGCGATCGCTCTCAACGCGAGCAGATTCTAGCTTTGGCGCGCCTGTCGATCGCGCTACTCTCTTTTGCCGCGCTACCCCTCGACACATCTTTGGGGCCGAGTTACGGAACGACCCGCCTGATATTGCTATTTTACCTGCTGTATAGCCTGCTCATCCTGATGCCGATTGTTCGGCCGCAGTTGCTGGGCGCGGGCGGCGTCCAGAAACTTCCGGACCGCTTGCTTTTCCTGACGCGGGCTTTTCCGGGCCGGCCTCTCTCCGGCTCCTCGGTATTCCTCATTCACAGCACCGACGTGATGTGGGCTGCCCTTGTTTGCCTGTTGACCGGCAGCTCGAAAAGCCCGTTCCTTTTCCTCTTCGTTTTTGCGATTACGGCCGCGGCCTACCGGTGGAGCGTGCGAGGAATGCTGAGCACCGCCGGAGCGAGTGTGTTGACGGTCGCGATTGGGGCGCGGCTGGTAAACGCAGTTGCGATCGAGCGCTCCCACTTGAGCGCCGGCCCCCTCGGTTCGGGCGCCTGGTTAACTCCTGCCGCGATCCTCGTGATTTTTGCGGGGGTATTGTCCTTCCTGGCCCGCCGGCAGTGGCTCCGCGCCGGCGGCGCCGCCAACTCGACATTCGAGGAGCCCGTGGAGGCCGGCGTTCACCAAGAACTGATAGCGGCCGAACGGCGGCGCATCGCCCGCGACCTGCACGACGGGGTGATCCAATCGCTTATTGCCCTGGAAATCGACCTTGAACTGCAGCGCCGGCAGTTTGCGGGCACCGGCTCGGACGCCGCCAAGGCGCTCAAAAGCGTTCAAGACCGCGTTCGCAAAGAGATTCGCAACCTGCGCGAGGAGATCGAAAAACTACGGTTGGACTCGCTGCCTCACCAGCTTCATTACTCCCTGGCGGAAATCGTGGAGAAGTTTCGGAGCGAGACGGGCATTGCGGCCAGCTTTGCCTGCGACGTACCGGAGGGATTTGTTTCCGCACGCGTCGCCAACGAGGTGGCGCACATCGTTCAGGAGGCGCTGTGCAACGTGAAAAAGCACAGCGGAGCCCGGAAGGTCGAGGTGCGCCTGGCATCGGAGCGCGATACCCTGCAAGTGGTCATTCGGGATGATGGCCGGGGTTTCGATTTCGCCGGCCGGCTCTCTCTAGGGGAGCTTCGGGAGAGCCAAAGGGGACCGCGGGTTATCAGAGAGCGCGTTCGTTCGCTGAACGGCGACTTGTTCGTCGAGTCCCACCCCGGCCGGGGCGCGTTGTTGGAGATACGGATTGCCTCCCTTGGCTGAAAACACGGCGGGCGATTATGCCAGGGTTCTGGTTGTCGATGACCATCCAGCCTTCCGGTATGGCCTCCGGCGCTTGCTGGAGTCAGAGCCCGGCTTCATCGTGGCGGGTGAGGCCGCGGACGGACTCGAGGCCGTCAGGCTGGCCCGCGAGTTGTCACCCAACGTCGTGACGCTGGACCTGGCCTTGCCCCAGCGCTCGGGCCTGCAAGTCCTCGGTGACCTTGCTGCCTTGGGCTCGCCGCCGCATACCATCATTTTGACCGCAACCCTCGAAAAGGCCGACGTGGCTCGGGCTCTTCAGCTCGGAGCGCGAGGCATCGTTTTGAAGGAAGCAACCACCCAGATGATTATCGAGGGTATTCGGACCGTATTGAAAGGCCAATATTGGGTGGACCGTGAGACCGCCTCTGACCTTGTCCAAATGGTCAAGGCTTTACTCCCGCAAGAGCCAGCCAAGGCCGGCCAGCCGAATTTCGGGCTCAGTCCAAGGGAGCTCCAGGTCGTAGCCGCCATTACGGCCGGCTACAGCAACGAAGAAATTGGGCTCAAACTCTCCATTAGCACACATACCGTAAAGCATCACATCACGAACATCTTCGACAAGTTGGGCCTTTCGAACCGCATGGAACTCGTCCTTTTCGCGATCAGCCATCAACTTGCAGACAACGCTTAGATCGGCTGTTTTGTTCAATCCGTTACAAGCAATCAGGCAATTCACGAAAGAGGCTCGCTGGCACCCATGAGTGCCGGTTGATTAGAGAGTACCAATTCGCGATTCACCGGCACAAACCATATGACAGAAAGGCACTCGAAGCGCGTGTCGGCAAACCATCCTGCCGCAATCTGATGCGCGAGGCCGTCCTCTTCGAGATCGGGGCAGACATCCCGATTTCTCTCCAAGCTAAACCCTCCGCGGGCGCGGTATCGCCAGTCCTGGTGCCCAACCGCAATAGCACCGCATGGTGCTAGTGTCATGGGCCGTGCGACCCATTGACCGATTTAGATGACACCCTTATTGTGTGCCTTGCCATCAAACGTGCGATCTTGTTGAGGCTGTGGGGAGCCACTCGTGCTTCGAGAAGCCGAAAGAGCCGAACCAGGAGCAGGCCAGGTGTCCTGCCGCGGGCAGCGAAACGCCCTGCAAATGCCGCTGCGGTATCGGATCCGCGTCGAGGACACTTGGCGCAGCGGGGACACTGGCGAAAACGGTGATCGGTCGGCGCTCGCGGCCAGGATTCTGCGTTCAAGATTGGCTCGGACGTAACGTGCAGACGCGAAATCAAAACCGAGACCAGGCAGGCGGTCCGCGCCGCGACTCTCATTTTCCGAATCCCAAGCACTTAAACGGGTCGGAATCGCCGGAAGAGTACGGTTCTACGTCGAGAGGTTCTATGGCGACGTCTTCTGCTGGAAAAACACGCCAGCTTGTGCGCCGAGCGCAGCGATATTCCACCGAACTTCCCATTCGATATCGGGAAGCGGGAACCCCGTTGTGGCACAAAGGACGAACGGAAAACATCAGCGTGTCCGGAGTCTTGTTCCGTGCCGAACAGGTTCTGCGCCCCAAGACCGTCGTCGAGATTGCCATTACGCTGCCCGCGTGGCGCGAGCGGATTCCGGGGGAGATTCGCTGCCGAGGGTCAATCGTTCGGAGCGCGACCGCGATGGCGGGTGGCTCGTCACCCGTTTTGGCGGCTTCGATCAAGCGCTATCGATTGGTGCACGGGCCGGAGGGCCCGAGACTGGCGATGTGATCGCGCGGAAAGCGCGAAGGCGAGTCGAGCGACGACGGGATGAGGCGAATTGAGCGCGGACTACCGGCGGAAATCTGACCAGGCAGGTCGCCGGAATCGGCATTGAGGTTCCACTCGGGCTTCGGATCGGCCAGACGTTGAAGGGCGTGGCCGGAGCAGCCCGAAGTAAAGAGGCTGCAAGGCTTATGGGCGAGAAGGCCGCCTGTAAGTCACAGGGCGGAGCTATGCAGACGAGTAATCTGGCGAGCCAAGACACGGCTTATCAGGAAATAGCCACTCCGTGGTGGGCGGTCTACACGCGGCATCAACACGAAAGGGTCGTTGGCGACCTGCTGGCCAGGAAGGATTTTGAGGTTTTCTTGCCCTTCTACCAAAGCACGCGCCGGTGGAAGGACCGCCTTAAGGCTCTTTCTCTGCCCTTATTCCCGTGCTACGTGTTTCTTCACGGCGGTATCGAGCGGCAGTTACAAATTCTAACCACGCCCGGAGTGTACTCGATCGTGACGTCCGCCGGGCGCACGGCCGTGATTCCCGGCGAAGAAATCGAGGCGGTGAAGCGCATGGTGGAGAACTCGCTGCGCGTCGAGCCCCACCCCTTCCTCAAGTGTGGAGACTGGGTACGAGTGAAAGCGGGGCCGCTGGAGGGCGTCGAGGGGATCCTCAGCCGAGTGAAGGGGTTGTGCCGCTTGGTGATTTCCGTGGAAATGCTGCAACAGTCTGTGTCTGTGGAAGTGGATGCCTCCGACGTGGAGCGTGCGCAACGGAGGAAATCCAGGGCGATTCGCGATCATGAATGGCGCGAAATTAGTGAGGCGTCTGCGCGACCCGGTTTCGTCGTCGCTCGCTGACAGGGATGCGTGTTTAGGATTGTGACCCCTCGCTCTTGAGACCATATATGCAAATGATTGGTGCGCAATGTGCAAAAGTTTGCACTTTTCGATTCGGGACGTAGCTTCACCGACTTGATTTTTCAATCAGTTAGACCGAAAAAACGATTGGGCTGTTAATTGCTGGCCTGTAAGGCTGCCGCGTTGATGCGTCCGTGGCACTGTACGTGTGACAGGGAATGGATTGCCGGTGAGGAGGCTGAGATGATCCTGCGATTGAAATGGATGGCTCCACTGCTAGTGCTCCTGGGTTTTGCTGTTCCCGCGATGGCGAACAATGTCACTCTGGGTTCAGAAACCCAGACGTGCAGCGCCACGATGTTGTCCGGGTGTATCTCCGTTGAAAAAACCGGCACGGACTCGTTTTTGGTGACGATTCCGAACCCCATGTCGGGTGCTACTCTGCCTGCCGGCACGTACTCCTTCAACGGCGTCGGGGCGCTGACCTTTAGTGGCACCTCGGTCACGTGCACTAACAGTTTTGGATGCCCTTTTACCTCCGGTACGGGGGGAACGATCAGTGTTTCTGCGGATGGTATAACCAATGCGGCTATAACCTGGGACCTGCTGGATGGCGATGGCCATGGGTACACGCTCGACTTTAGTTTTTTGGGCGGGACTTATACTGGCGATCTCACGGCGAGCACTAGCAATGTTGTTAAAGGTCCGCATACCTTTTCCGTGTTATTCGGCGATCCCATCGGGACAACCGCCTATTGGGCGATTTCGAGCGGCGAGGTTGATCATATTCCTGAGCCCGGAAGCGCTGCTTTGGTGCTCATGGTTGTGGGAATCGGCCTGCTGCTGCGCAAGCGGGCTCTAGCGGCCTGACACTGTAAGTCGCTTCTTTCATTGCGCCTTTCTCATTTTCCGATCTTTGATCGCCCGGTGCAGGGCTCCAGCCTTGGACCGGGCGTCGTTCTGTTATTGAGGGCCTCCCAATAAACCGACCCGAATGACCTGCCCGGTCCGGCGTGGCGCCGTATTTCGCCAATCTTGAAAATCTCCATCCGATGGAATCGTTTGGCGCCGAAAGCGAGCCGACGATTCAATCCGCGCTTTTTTCTGGCTAAACCTCACACCTGCCCGCTGCTCTAGTAAGCGGATGAGACACCCGGGTTAACCAACGTAAACGTCCCCACCGCAAGCCTTCAAAGAGACAGAGACAATGCGACAGAGAAGACGAGCCACATTCATTCTGGTCCCGGCTCTGGCATGCGCCGCCTGGGTCCTGAGCGGTTGTTCTCGCGACCCCAATGTGCGCAAGCAGAATTACTACAACACGGCCGTACGTTACTTCGAGAAAGGGAAATACGAATCGGCCGTCATCGAGCTTCGCAATGCGATCAAAATCGACCCGCGTTATACCGACGCGCACTACGAAATGGCGCAGTGCGACCTCAAGCTGGGTCTATTCCAGCAGGCGTACGGGGAGCTGAGCAATACCGTTCAGCTTAACCCGGAGCATTGGAAGGCTCAAATTGATCTCGGAAACCTGCTGCTCGCCGCTGGAAGGCGGGACGAAGCGGGGCAGAAGGCCCAACTGGTGCTTGCAAAAGATCCTGGCAACGCCGACGCCCTGGCGTTGCAGGCCAACGTGGAAGAGTCCGAAGGCCACCAGGATCAGGCTCTGGCAGATATAAGGAAATCGGCTGAGATCGCCCCGAGCGCCCCCAAGTACCTGAACCGTGCACTGCTTGAGGAGCATGCGAAGCAGGTCGCCGAGGCCGAGCAAGATTACAAGCACGCCATCACGATCGATCCCAAGTCGATGCAGCCAGTTCTGGCGCTGGAGGGCTTTTACATGCGGCAGCGACGCCCTGCCGATGCCGAACTCCAAGTTCGCCACGCTTTGGAACTCGCGCCAAAAAATCCCGCCCCCTGGTCTGCCCTGATAGGCGTCTATCTGGCCCAAGGCGAAAGAGACAAGGCTGAACAAGCCGCGAAGGATGCCAAGCAGGCAATGAAGAGTAACCCGCAGGGATACCCGATGCTCGGGGAATTTTACCTCGCGACTGGCCAAGCGGATAAGGCCGTCGCCGAATACGCGTCGCTGTATAAGGATCACTCAAAGGATTTGAACGTCGGAAACGCCTATACCCGTCTTCTGATCTCCCGAAATGATTTCGGCGGGGCATTGAAGGTCAACGCTCAGGTTCTGGATGAGTCGCCGGCAGACGTGGAAGCCATCATTCAGAAAGGTCAAATTTTGACTCGCCAGGGCCGCACCGATGAGGCGGTGCTTACCCTGCAGTCGGCGCTCAAGACCCAGCCCGACAATCCCACGCTGCACTATTTTCTGGGATTGGCGTACAGCCAGGCAGGGAAGCCCGACGACGCTGAGCCTGAGCTGCGCAAGGCCGTGCAGTTGCGGCCCCAGGCGATCGAGGCGCAGGAAGCGCTGGCATCCCTCGAGCTGAATAAAAGGGAATTCGCCGATCTTCGGGACTCTGCGGAAACGCTGATCAAGCTTTTGCCCTCGTCGGCGCTGGGCTACTCCTACCATGCAGTGGTGGAAGAGTCCGAGCAGGATCTGAAGGCAGCCGAGGCGGATTTGAACAAAGCGATTGAAGTGGCGCCGAAGGATCCGCTCGGCTATACGGGGCTCGGCGAGCTCAAGACTGCCGAGAAGCAGTTCCCGGAGGCAGAGAAGGAGTTCCAGCGAGCGCTTCAGGCTGATCCCAATAACATCGAAGCTGTGAGAGATCTGGCAAAGGAGTACGTTGTTGAAAAACGGCCCGCCGATGCCCTTGCTTTCGTCAAGGACCGGATTGCGCAGGCGCCCGACAATGCAAATTACAACCTCCTACTCGGCGAGCTCCTGGCCGGCCAAAAGGATTATCAGGGCGCCGAGACGGCTCTCGTGAAAGCGGCGGACTTGAGCAAGAACAACAGCGCCGTGCTTTATCTGCTCGGCCAGGTGCAGGCAGCAGAGGGCGCGAAGGATCGGGCGATCGCCACTTACCACCGCACGATCCAGGCGAACCCCCGCGACATTCAAGCTTACGTATCGCTGGGAGTACTTTACGAGGGGCAAGGCGATTGGCAGCAGGCTCAGCAACTTTACCAGAAGGCGCTCGCGCTGGAGCCTGGCAATCCCGTCGCGGCAAACGACCTTGCCTACTTGATGCTCCAGAACGGGGGCAACCTCGACGTGGCGCTTTCGCTGGCCCAAACGGCACGGCAGGCTATGCCGGATAATCCTGGCGTAGCCGACACCCTGGCCGTGGCCTATTACAAAAAACAAAACTACAGCCTTGCCATCAACCTCTTTCAAGAGGCGCTGAAAAAGGCGCCCGACACCCCCGATTTTAACTACCACATCGCGTTGGCATACCAAAAGGCGAATGACAAGACGCGCGCGGCTGCGTATTTCCAACGAGTTTTGAAGCTCGATCCCAATTACGGCAAGGCTCACGAGATTCCGCCGGACCTGCTCGCCCTTGGCAAGAGCTGATGCCCCGCGAGGGCCGGTTTGCTAGAACACCAGAGTTGAGGGATTCAAAAATGCCGAAACCACGCGTATTGATGTTGCAGGACTACCTGGCCATGCTGCGGCGCAGATGGCACTTGATCGTTCTCCCCATCCTTGCTGGGGGATTGATTGGCTACGGCCTGACCGTGGTTTTGCCGAAGAGCTACACCTCGCAGGCCCTTATGCTGGTGGAACAACAGCAAGTGCCGCACGATTTCGTAGAGCCGGTCATTACGGAAGACTTGAACGAGCGCATCGCCAACATTGAAGAGCAAACGCTCAGCCGGACCCGGTTGCAGCCTCTCATTGAGCGCTATGGGCTCTTTAAGGGGGACGCCGCCAACAAATCGATGGATGACCTGGTGCTTCTTATGCAGAAGGCCATCACCCTGACTCCGGTTGAGCCCGTAGTGCGCGCGAAGGAGCCAACCATACCGGGATTCTATCTGTCCGTCACGCTCGACGATCCGCGGATCGCGCAGCAGGTCTGTTCCGACATAACTTCCATGTTCATCGATGAGGACATTCACCAGCGGCAGCGCAGCGCCGAGGGCACTACGAGCTTCCTGCAGACCCAATTGGACGATGCGAAGGCAAAGCTGGATGAGCAGGACGGCATCCTGGCGGCCTTCGAACGTAAGAATATGGGGATGCTTCCGGACGAGGAGAAAACCAACCTCGGCATGCTCAGCACCCTCAATACCCAGTTGCAGGCTGTGACCGACAATCTTAATCGGTCTACTCAGGACAAGGCCTACTTCGACTCCCTTCTGGCGCAGCAACTGCAAGCGTGGAAGCTGACCGCCGCCGGCCGGGATTCCGTTTCGCTTCCCGACCAACTCGCAAAATTACAGGCGGAACTCACACTTTTGCAAGCTCACTACACCGACCAATATCCCGATGTCGTCAAGGTGAAGGCCGCAATTGCCGACGTCAAGAAACAAATATCGGACCCGGCAGCGCCATCGACTGATAATGAAGCCGAGGATGTAGGCGGCTCTGCTGCCGATGTCAAGAAACAAATTTCGGTTGCGGCGACTCCGCCAAATGGTAAGGGACCCGATGATATCAGCAGCTCTGCTGACGGTGTCAAGAAGCAAATGTCGGCCACCGCGACTGCGTCAAATGGTAAGGGAGGCCAGAATGTGAGCAGCCCTACCGCCCTCGAGCCGCCGGAAATCCAGAAGTTGCGCGGCCAGGTCCGCGCGTCGGATCAGGCTGTCAAGACTGAGACCCTGGAACAGCAGCACTTGAAGGCCGACATCAAGTCTTATGAATCGCGACTCCAGTTGAGCCCGGCAGTGGACGAGGAGTATAAGAAGATCACCCGCGACCATGACACCGCACTTAAATTCTACGACGATTTACTTGCAAAAAGGGACGAGTCGGGGATGGCCACCGATTTGGAGCGCAGGCAGGAAGGCGAGCAGTTGAGTGTGATGGACCCTGCGGATTTGCCCAGCGACCCGTCGTTTCCAAAACTCACTATATTTGGCGGTGGTGGCCTGGGAGCCGGGCTCGCTCTGGGTCTCGCGCTAGTACTCGGCATGGGGAGCATCGACAAACGTATTCGAACAGGGCGCGACGTACAGTACTATCTTGGCACGACCCCCTTTGCCCTGATTCCTTCCATTGAGATACCCGCAATCAGCAGCCTCGCGGGACCGAACGGGACAAGAAAGACAAGGATGCCCAGGAAGCTGATGAACGCACTGGGCCTGAGAGAGAGGAACGTATGAGCCGAATTCACGATGCGCTCAAAAGGGCGCAGGAGGAAGGGGTTCCGGTTGACCCCGTTCAGCCGGCCGTGACACGGCCCGAAGGGACTGCCCCAGACGCCTCCGTTTGGTCCGAATTTGGTTCGCCGGTTGAGGGGAGTTGGACGCGCCTTCCTCAATCCGACGGCTCGAGCAAAGCAGGCGCGCTGCTTACAGCACTTGCGGAGCGGTGCCCTCAAACCGAATGGGCTCCAGATCCTAGCGCCATTCTTTTCTATGCGGAAGAGTTTCGGACCCCCGGAAGCGAGGAGTTCCGCACCCTGCGATCGCGTTTGGAACTGGTTCGCGAACGGCAGCCTTTGCAGACACTGCTGATTACGAGCCCTCTGCCCGGAGAAGGGAAGACGTTTGTGGCCGCGAATCTCGCCCAAGTCATGGTCTGGCAGCGCGAGCGCCATGTGTTGCTCATCGATGGTGATTTGCGTTCGTCGAAGCTTCATCAGTCCCTTGGGGTTCCGGCAGTTCCCGGCCTTTCCGACTACCTGAGGGGCGACGTTAATGAATTCGCTGTGGTAAGGCGGGGCCCGCTGGAGAACTTTTTCTTCATCGCGGGTGGCGTCCCTGCGCCAAACGCCAGCGAACTGATTGGCAACGGCCGGTTCCGGACTCTACTCAAGCGGCTGGCTGCTGCATTTGACTGGATTATTATCGATTCGCCTCCGGTGATCCCAGTTGCAGATGCGAGGCTGATGGCAGAGTTTTGCGATGGTGTTCTGCTGGTTCTTCAGACAGGGACGACGCCCGGCGACCTGGCGCAGCTTGCCTATGGCGACTTTCGAGGAAAACGCTTTGTGGAAGTTGTCCTGAACTGCGTGGACCCACAGTTGACTTATGGCTACGACTATCACTCCGTACGCCAACACAATGGCAATCACGGGAAGAAACTGCTTGAGCCGCAATCGCGCTGAGCTTTTCGCTCCCAGTCTGCACACCCGGTACCTCGGGCGGTTCTCACATGTTCCAGCGTTTTACAAAGGTAAGGAATGCGGTGGCCGGCAATGAGTAACCCTGCGTTGACAAGTTTGCCATATCCGTCTGCTGCGCTCAGCGACGCGCCTATCGCTACGCAATGTCCGATTCTTCCGCCGGAGTCTGTCATTTTTGGCCGATCGCCGGTCATGCAACTCGTCCGCCAGAACCTGGAGAAAGTTAAGGGCAATAACGTGCCCGTACTGATTCAGGGAGAGAGCGGCACGGGCAAGGAAATCATCGCAGCGTTTCTGCATCATCGCTCGCCCTGGAGCGACGGGCCCCTGGTCAAGGTCGTCTGTCCGACGATTCCCAGCGCGTTGCTGGAGAGCGAACTCTTTGGATATGAGAGGGGCGCCTTTACCGGCGCCTATGCCGCCAAACCCGGCCGGGTGGAGATGGCCCACCGCGGCACGCTCTTCCTGGACGAAATTGGGGACCTCGATCCTGCTCTGCAAGCGAAGCTGTTACAGCTCCTACAGAATGGCCAGTTTTCTCGGATTGGGTCTCAACGGGACAAGACCGTCGACGTTCGCGTGGTGTGCGCGACAAACCGGGAACTCGTCCGGGAAGTCACGCGGGGAACATTCAGGCAGGACCTCTACTATCGGATCAACGTGGTGTCAGTTCAGCTTCCTCCGCTGAGGCAAAGACGGGAGGACATCGCCGGTTTGGTGGGTTATTTCCTGAACTCCCACGCCAGCAAGCTCCAATGTGAAATTCGTCCGATATCCAGCTCGTTGATGCGGCTCCTTGAAGCCTACGACTGGCCGGGTAACATCCGACAATTGGAGAATCTCGTCAGAAGGTACGTCATTTTGGGCTCGGAAGGTTCGATCAGCGACGAGTTACTCGGTCTGCCGGCATCGGTTGACGATCGCGAAACCGTCATAGGCGACGAGCCCGTCTCGCTAAGGATGATAGCCCAACAAGCGTCTGTGGCCGCTGAGCGAAGGGCCATTCTGCGGGCGCTCGAATTTCACCAGTGGAATCGAAAACGGGCCGCGCGTGCCCTCAGCGTCAGCTACCGTGCTCTTCTCTACAAGATGCGGCAGGCGGGTCTACCTGCTCGCAACGGCAACGGCAATGGCACGGCCGAAGGGCGCAAACATTCTCGACGCAACGGCAAGTAGTCTCTGGAGAAGACGGCGAACCTGGCCGTTCATCAAAACGCGAGAGGCACATCCGTGAAGGGGTTGCTTTTCGGAAACCGAGCCACGGTGCGGGGTTTGCGGGGTTCCGAGGAACCGGCGTCCTGGCCGGCCGGCAGCAGCGTCGCAGGCCAAGAAGGATGGTTCCTGTCCGAGGACCAGTTCGCGCGCGCCCTCTGCCTGGAGCAGAAACGAGTCGAGCGCTCCCGGAAACTCCTCCTATTGATGCTTCTGGACGCCAGCCACGTGCTCGCAGGTGCCGACGCCAGGGAGGCTCTC
>JASHPE010000450.1 GCA_030038235.1 Terriglobia bacterium | reverse complement strand
GCGCTTGCAGATGCTCGACAGCGTCCTGGAGCCGGTGAAGGGTTACGCGCGCGAAGAAACGCGCGAATACAGCAGCCTGACGCCACTCAATCGACTTGTGGATTCGACGCCGCCGGAAAGCAGCGAGGCTCGCTACTTTACCGCGCTCGTGGCCGACGTGAGCGCCAATCAGGACGCCATCCGCAAGCGCCTGACGGCATGGCGCGACAACAAAGGGGAGCTTGATCCCCTGATGCAAAGCTCGGCGCTGCTTCAGGAAGATATTCCGTTGGCCGACGACGTCTCGGCACTCGCCGCGGCGGGCCTTCAGGCGCTCGACTACATCAGCTCCGGCAAGCCGGCGCCCGATTCCTGGGTCACGGAGCAGAAGGCGCTCATCGATCGCGCTCGCAAACCGCAGGCGGAACTGCTGATCATGATCGTGCCCGCAATCCAGACGCTGATAGACGCGGCGGCGAAGTCGTAGGGGCGGCCCTTGTGGCCGCCCGCACGTGTCTCGCTGCTATTGGGGCGGCCACAAGGGCCGCCCCTACGCGCTGGCTTGCTTGCCGCCGAACACGAGCAGCGCGCCTTCCTCGCGGAAGCGGCGCAATTCCTCGGCGTCGCGGAACCAGCGTCCGCTGTAGACGTCCGGTGTAGGGGTGGGATCGGAAATCCGGCGGTGACTCACGCCGGTCAGGCCGGCCTCGCGGAATAGTCCGGCCCATTCGTCCGCCGAGAGCAGGTGTGTCGGAATCGCGTAGTGCCGCGCCCACTGGTGGCAGTACGGATTGTCGCGGTAATAGTTGATCAGCATCCAGAACGAGCCGCCGGGCCGAAGCACGCGACGAATCTCCCTCAGACCCGCTTCAGGCTGCGGCCAATAGTAAGCCGATTCCACCGAGATGGCGCGCGTGAATCGACTGTCGGGCTGCGGGATGGTATCCACGCTGCCCACTGCGAACGAGACGTGGGCAATGCCGGCGCTCGCAGCCTCAGCGCGATGAATCATTTCGTCGGACACGTCCATGCCCGTCACGGCGCCCTGCGTCACACGCTGGGCGAGCAACCGGCAGAGCCAGCCTGTGCCGCAGCCGACATCGAGGATCTCTTCGTCGGGCTGGACGTTCATCATGACGAGCATGGGCAGGACGATCGGCAGATGGTCGCTCTCCATTCCCTCGCCGCGGCCTGCTTCCGCCCAGCGGTTGAACTCTTCGCGAAGCTGTTCGGATGAATGAGTGTCCAAACGCCAGTATAGTACGTGGCACGGCCATATTGGCCGTGGCTATTCACGGGTGGGACGCCCGTGCCACGTCAGCAGGTGTGCTAGTATAGTGAATTAGCCACAGTAAGGAACGCCGCTTCAGGGTCGAGCATGCCCCGAAGCGCGTGTCCGTCACGAGGATTAGGTTATGTCAGGCCACTCCAAATGGGCCACAATCAAGCACAAGAAGGGCGCACTCGACGCCAAGCGGGGCAAGATATTTACCAAGCTCATCAAGGAGATCAGCATCGCCGCGCGCAACGGAGGCGATCCGGATTCGAATCCGCGCCTGCGGACCGCCATTGCCGCCGCCAAGGCCGAAAACATGCCGGCCGACAACATCAAGCGGGCCATTCAGAAGGGCACCGGCGAGCTGCCGGGCGCCACTTATGAAGAGGCCACGTATGAGGGCTACGGTCCCGGGGGCGTCGCGCTGATCATCGAGATCACCACCGACAACAAGAACCGGACGATTTCCGAGATCCGGCACATTCTCGGAAAGCATGGCGGGAACCTAGGGTCAAACGGCTGCGTCGCCTGGATGTTCAATAAGCGGGGCTACGTGGTGGTGGAGAAGGACAAGGCGGACGAGGGCAAGCTGCTGGAACTCGTCACCGAGGCGGGCGCCGAAGACATGCAGGAAGACGGCACGAACTGGGAAGTCTTCAGCCCTCCAGCCGACTTTCCCCACGTGGTGGACAAGCTGAAGTCTGCGGGCATCACGCCGGCTGCCGCCGAGGTGTCGATGATCCCGCAAAATTACGTGAAGCTGAGCGGCAAGGAAGCCGGTCAGATGCTGCGTCTGATGGAAGAGCTTGAAGATCATGACGACGTGCAGCACGTTTACGCCAACTTCGATATCGAAGAAGCGGAGATGCACGCGCTCGCTGAAGCCAAGTAAAATGCGGAACCCAACCGTGTCCGGGGGGGCCGGCCGCGCGGGGAACACAGCGAGCCTCCCGGCCTCCTCAAAGAAATCGCCACAGCACGTGCCCGAAGCCGGCCGAGTCTGCAAAGTGACGCTGATTCTGGCGGCGCTGCTCGCGCTCCAACCGCTTGGCGCGCGGGCTAATCGTCCCCTTCAAAATCCGGCGCTTCAAAATCCCGCCCAGCATTCTCCGCAAGACCCGGCGGGTCCTCTGCCGTACGCCCGCATCACTTACACGCGCACGCTGGCTGGCAGCAGTCCGGAGTACCTGGCCGTGGTGGTGAATTCCGATGGTTCCGGCACCTACGAGGGGCGCTCGTTGAAAGATACTCAGGAGCCGCGACCGTTGAAGCTGTCCGAAGCCACCACCACGCAGATTTTCGAGCTGGCATCGGCGCTCGGGGATTTCCGCCTGCCGCTCGAGAGTCACAAGAAGGTGGCGGACCTCGGGCTCAAGACTTTCACCTACGAACAAGGCTCCGAGAAGCACGAGGTCGAGTTCAACTACACCACGAGGGCGACGGCCCGCGATCTCACCGATCTTTTCGAGCGCATCGTGGGCGTCGAGGAGCATCTCGACACGCTCCGGTACGCGCTCAAATACGATCCTTTGAGCCTGCCCCAGGAGTTGCTCCATATTCAGATCGACCTCGCGCACAACGCGCTGGCTGATCCCGAGCTGATGGTCCCGGAGCTGGAACAGATCGCGAAGGATCCACGCCTGCTCCATGTAGCGCAAGTTCGCGCCCAGGACATCCTCAGGACGGTGAACGGCGGGCAATAGTCTGGAAAAAGATGGCGGAATCAAGGAACGAACCCACTATCTCCTTTAGAATCATTAGCGGCTACAGTTCAGCGGAACGTGTTAGCCCGGGCCTTGCCCCATTATTCCTTGTGCACCTGCATCCATAGTCGGGGCAGCATCTTTTTACGTCTAAAGGAGTAGAATGAGAGTGGAAATGTGGTCGGGACCACTCTCCGGAGGTGGGACATGAACGCCGCGCCGCGCCGGCTCATTCCGGCACTGACGATCTTCGCCTTTGTCTTCGCATTTGTAAATCCGCTCTTCGCGCAAGACGAGGGTTCGCACGTCAGAATCGTGCGCCTCAGCTTTGTGGAAGGCAACGTAACACTGCTGCGGCCGGCTTCGGTCGATTGGGCTGCCGCGGCGGTCAATACGCCGATCCAGCAGGGATTCCAACTGTCGACCGACAAGAACAGCTTCGCTGAAGTGGAATTCGAAAACGGTTCCACGGCGCGCGTGGGCGAGCTCTCGCTGCTGAAGTTCGATCAGCTTGCTCTCACCGAGACCGGCGACGAGAAGAATGTGCTGACGCTCGATCAGGGCTATGGCACTTTCCAGGTCAGCCCGGCGAAGATCAGCACCTTTGAAGTACACTCTGGTGACAGCACGTTCACGCCGCAGGGTAAGACAGAATTCCGGGTGGACCTTGACCGGGGACAGATTCGTCTGGAAGTGTTCAAGGGATCGGTGGACGCTACCAGTTCCGAAGGCAGCGCCAGGGTCGCCAAGGACGGGATCCTGGAGATCGCGCCGGGCGCCACGCAGGCGTTCAATTCAAGCTCAGGGATTCAGCGCGATGATTGGGACGCGTGGGTTGACGACCGCGATCAGCAGGAGTCGGCCGCTGCCGCGGATCCTCCGGGAGGTCTCGCGCCCGGAGCGCCGGCTTACGGTTGGAGCGATTTGAATCAGAATGGCACCTGGTCGTACTTCGACGGCTACGGCTACGGCTGGGTGCCCGATGCCTGGGGCGCATGGTCGCCTTTCAGCCTTGGCCAATGGGCGTGGTACCCGGGTTTCGGCTACACCTGGATCGGCTACGAGCCGTGGGGCTGGCTCCCTTATCACTACGGCGGCTGGGATTACGATCCGATGTTCGGTTGGGCCTGGTTTCCGGACGAGGCGGACTGGCTGTTCAGTCCGGGAATCGTCGATTGGTTTGCAGGGCCGGGATGGGTCGGCTGGACCCCGCAAGCGCCCGGCGGGCGCCCGACAGGTCCAGTCACGGGCGGCGGACTTCTCCCCAGACGGCCGCGAGGTTGTCCGAACGGGTGCCTGGTTGCTGTCAGTACTGCAACTTTCCGAAAGGGCGAGCCCATCCAGCCGCGTCAGTTGATGAATGTCAATCCGAGCCAGGGCGTGCCGGTGAAGGGACCGAACGTTCCTCCGAGCTTGCTGGCCCAGTTGGGAGGAAACCCCGCCAAGATGTCGCCGGCCCAGCGCAGTGTGATCGATCGGGACTCGAGCGGGGCCGCTCCAGCCTTCGACCATATCGCCAGGATCTCTCCCTCCAGCGGCCAATGGGCGGAGCATCACGCGCCCACGAGCACCTTCGCTTCTCCTCCGGCGTCGGTGCGCGGTGCCACCACGGCGAACTGGGGCGTCGCCGGTAGTTCGACTCGCGCTGGTGGCAGCTTGTCTTCAGCGGGTCGCGAGGCTGGGGGCTTCTCCTCAGCCTCTCATGGGAGCGCAGGCTTCAGTGGCGGGAGCACCAGTGGAGGTGGGGGCGGTTCCCACGGCGGCGGCGGTGGAAGTAGCGGTGGTGGCGGTGGCGGACACCACTAAAACCGCGGATATTGAGGCGGGCGCCAGGGCATCCTGGCGCCTGCCGCTAAGTTTGACTCTGGCTCTTTCGTTCCAGCCTATTCCTGCCGGTCAGCGGACGACTATGATTCCCGCATAGCCGACCACGGCGTCTCGCGGCCCGCCCGAGTCCCCCGAGGTCGCGTATTTCACAAGTTCCGCCCGCTGGGCGTCCAAGTCCCGTGCCGCCACCAGCATTGCCACGGCGGCGGCGAAACCGCACATCGAAATGCGCTCCCGCAACACTGTCTCATACAGACCCGGCGCGTCGAGCTCAAGAATGCGCTCGATGGCCTTGCGGTCTTTCACTCGGGTGATACCATCGGGTTCGTAATGGTTCATGTCGCTCGAAGCCACGATAAATGCGGGCGGCGAAAAAGTCCGGGTGGCCGCGGCCAGGGCATGGCCCAGGTTCTCCAGCGTCTCGAAATCGTCAACAGCGAGGGCAATCGGTACCATTGTGAAGTCGTGGGCTGAGCGCTGCAGGAACGGAACCTGCACTTCGAGCGAGTGCTCGCTCGAATGGGCGTCAGCATCTTCGGTGAGCGGCGGGCAGCGCTCCTGGATGGCTCGCGCCAGCGCCGGGTCGAGCGGGACCTCGCCGAGCGGCGTGAGCCATGCGCCGGACGACATCAGCGCCAGCGGCTCGCCATATCCGCGGTGATTGGGTCCGATCACAACGTAGCTGGATTGCGGCGCGAGCGCGGCATAAACCGCTCCCGCTACGTGTCCGGAATACGTGTAACCGGCGTGCGGGACGAGACAAGCGACGGCGTCGGGATAGCGAAGTGCCGCAGTGCTGGCTGCTGGCGCCGCGGCGGTTGGTGCCAGGTAAGAATCGAGGTCGCGCTCAAGAGTTCGCTTGGTGGCTGGGTAGAAGTGCCCCGCAACGGCGGGCTGGCGGAGGCTCCTCATAACCGAATGCTAGGAGTCTGCCAGCGCGCTGTCAAGCGCGCTCTCAGCAGTAGGTGCTTTAGGTTAACGGTTGATTCAGCAGCCTTCCTATGCAGTCATTCTGACTTACGCAGTCATGCTGAGCGAAGCGAAGAATCTGCTATTGTTTTGACTATTCGGAGTCGTCGTCGGGTCTGATCTGCAGGGCTTTCAGAAACTTCTGGTCGTCGCCGGTGAATTCGAAACGCGCGCGCTTACCGATCTTCTGGCGGTGCACGATATCGGTCTCGCCGCGCTTGTTGTAGCCGATGGTGACTTCGAGGACCAGCAGCAGGTCATACCCGGAGGCCTTGATCTTGCCCATCACCTCGGCAATGCGGTCTGACTCCGAAAGCGATTCGTCAATTGCTTCGCCTAATTCTTCCATCAAACGTTTAAAATCGCGATCCAAGAGTCACCCGTTTCGAAAAGATTGCGCCTCACCCGGTTCAAGGGTGATTCTAGGGGTCGCCGATGCGCTTGTCAAGTTGGGGACTTCGAATGAATTGACATGTTGAATTCTCCGGAGGGAAAGGAAAGCAGCAACACCCGCTCGTCCAGCCACAACCCGATCCTATGCCGCTTCGAGTGAAAAATGGCATAGCAACAAAGATCGAATGTCAATGGAACCAGTCATATATACGGATGCGTTTTCAACGGGTGTACCGCTCCCCTTGGTTGGTGGGGGACTCCGGCTCCAGGCTATCGAGGGCGGTCAAGGCGTCGGGAGCCGAAAATGCAGTGGAAAGGAAACTGAGGGGCCGTGGATAGCCCAGTTAACTAAGCCTAGAATTGAAAAAAGCGGCGACTCGATTGCCCATCAAGTCAGAAGCCGAGCGGGGTAGAAATTACGAAACGAAACCGTCAGGTGATTGAAAACAATGCACTTAATTTTTGTAAAGGGCGAAAACCGCCCGGGTATCGAATACAAGGGTGGCCGTAAATTCCATCACGCTCACGAATAAAGATGGAATGTACTTTAGAGCCATGCCAATGCTATCCGGGCGCTTCGTCCTTCGCTTGGGCGAAGGTGATTTCCATGGTTTGATGTAGCGGCGGGTTTACCCCGCCGGTTGATGGCGGCATAAAGCCGCCGCTACATCAAACTAATCCACTAACGCTTCTTGCTTTTTTTTTGGCGCGCCTGTAGCATGGGGTTCTCTCAGGATTGGAGCCAGCCGAACGCCATCCGAGGCGAAGTGATGGGACATGCAAGGTAACAGTGGGCGCGGGTCCGTGCGTGCACGAGAAACTCACGGCGCTCCTTGAAACGAAGTGGAAACTTCCGCTCTCTGACGAGCATCACAATGACGCTGAGGTTCCGGACGAATTATCCCGAGCATCCTCTGAGGTTACACTCTATGAAGACCGTGTTGCGTTACTTGACTGCACTGGCGGCGTGCTGCCTGGCTGGCGCCGCGTTATCGATGGCGGCGGACGCGCCTGATGGCGCCGCGCTATTCAAGTCGAAATGTTCCATGTGCCACGGACCTGACGGGAAGGGTTATCCCGCAGTCAAGACGCCGGATTTCACCGACCCCAAGGTGCAGGCTTCGCTGACGGACAAGCAAATCGCCGACATCATTAAGAACGGCAAGCCGAACACCATGATGATGCCGTTCGGCAACCAACTAAAAGACGATGAGATCGATGCGCTGGTGAAGCAGATCCGGTCCTTTGACAGCAGCAAGAAAAAGTGAGAACCTTCGAATCCGCCGTGCCTGGGCCGGGCGACGCGTCCGTCAACCGGTGCGCGTTGCACCCGTTAATCGAGGCGAAGCGCGCGGCTGGGTCGAGTTGAACCCTCGGAGTCCAATGGAGAGAGTGCGCATCGGGATCATCGGCTCGGCGTTTGTCTCGAACATCCATGCCGAGGCCCTTCAGGAAGTGCCGGAGGCCGAGGTGCTGGCGGTTTGCTCGCCGAGCAAAGACCACGTCGCGGCTTTCGCCGAGCGCTGGAGGATTCCGAGCTTCACGACGGACTATCGGCGGCTTCTCGATCGGAAAGACATCGACGCCGTCGTGATCGGCATCCCCAACGATCTGCATCGCGCGGTCGTGGTGGCGGCGGCTGAGGCCGGCAAGCACATCATTATCGAAAAGCCCATCGCGCATACCCTCGACGATGCCGAGGCCATGCTGAGGGCGAGCCGCAAACGCAAGGTCATGCTGGGGTACGCTGAGACAATCTGCTTCTCGCCCAAGTACGTCCGCGCCCGGAAGCTGGTGGGAGAGGGCGCTGTCGGCGCGATCTACATGATCAAGCAGGGTGAGAAACATTCCGGCCCTCACTCGGACTGGTTTTACGATGTGGAACGTTCCGGCGGCGGGGCCATCATGGACATGGGCTGCCACGGCATCGAATGGGCCCGCTGGATGTATGGCAAACCCAAAGTGAAGAGCGTGACCGCGCATTGCCAGCGCGTTCTTCACACCAAACGCACCCGCGCCGAAGATAACAGCGTGATCATCCTCGAATTTGAAGGCGGCGGTATCGCCGTGATCGAGGATAGCTGGGCGAAACCCGGCGGCATGGACGACCGTATTGAGCTTTATGGCACCGAGGGCGTAATCTATTGCGACCTCTTGCGCGGCAGTTCTATGCAGACCTACAGCACACCAGGGTACGGCTACGCCGTCGAGAAGGCGGGCGAGACCAAGGGTTGGACGTTCACGGTGTTTGAGGAGACGCACATTTACGGCTTTCCGCACGAGATGCGGCATTTCATACGCTGCATCCAGAACGAAGAGGCGCCGTCGGAGAGCGGCGAAGACGGGCGCGCAACATTGGAGATCATCTACGCCGCTTACGAATCCGCCGCCAGCGGCCGGCGCATCACCTGGCCGTACAAGCCCAAAAAGCCCGGCGATATCCCTGCACGGCCCTGGTTGAAGGCGCAACAGTGAAGATGCGGCCCGCCCAGCGTCTGAGATTCGAGTGTTAGATCATGAGTGACCGGAAATACCGTCAGCGCGGCTATCAGGATTCCGACCGCGATCGACGCGATAAGTCCTCCGGCCCGCGTCCCGGACCCAAACCCGAAACTTACGGCCCGCGCACGCCCAATTTCCCGGGCGCGCACACGGTGGTGCGGTGCGGAAGTTGCGGAACCATTCTTCCCGCCGACTTCGATCCGCAAGGTCGCTGCCCGCGCTGCGGGTTTGAGCTGCACAGTTGCAAGCAGTGCGCGTATTTCGATTCGGCGGCGAGGTTCGAGTGCAGCCGGCCCGTACAGGTTCGGGTGATTCGCAAGGACGCACGCAACGAGTGTCCCATGTACGCGCCGCGTACCACCGTCGAGCGCCAGACCTCGCCAGGATCGGGCGGCTCCACAGTGCGCGCGCCGAGCGATCCGCGCCAGGCTTTCGAGAATCTCTTCAAGAAGTAGCGGCAGGCCCCGAGAGAGTGTCTTATGAGCGGAGTTCTCCAGGCCCAAACCGAGAGGTATCTGGACGAACTGCTGCCACGTCGCGACGCCGTGACACGCGCGATGGAGCGCTACGCCGCCGAGAATGACGTGCCCATCGTCGGTCCCGCCTGCGCTCGCGTCCTCTATCAGCTTGCCCGCATTTCCGGCGCTCGCCGGATTTTCGAGATGGGCTCCGCCATCGGTTATTCCACGCTCTGGCTCGCGCGCGCCGTGGGCGAACGCGGCACGGTGTACTACACCGACGGAGATTCCGCCAACGCCCGCCGCGCCCGAGGCTATCTCAAGCGCGCCGGCGTGCTCGACCGCGTGCGTCTGCTCACCGGCGACGCGCTTGAATTGCTGCGCTCAACCGAGGGCGAGTTTGATCTCATCTTTAACGACGTCAACAAGGACCAGTATCCGGAAGTCTTCCGGCTGGCCGTTCCGCGGCTGCGCATCGGGGGATTGTTCGTTACGGACAACGTGCTGTGGTACGGACGCTCGGCGCGTCCGGCGAAGCCAGGCGACGTTCATACCGCCGCGATTCAGAAGTTCAACCGCATGATCTACGGCTCGCCGCGATTGTTCACCACGATCATTCCTTTGCGCGACGGTCTCGCGGTCTGCCAGCGCGCCCGTTAGCCTTTCATGCTTCGTCATGCAATCTCGCCTTCTGTATATTTCTCCCGCGCTTTCGCCGCTGTGATTCTCGCCAGTCTGTCGGCAGTTCTCCGTGCGTCCGGAGGCGCCGAAGGCACCCTCGCGGTCTCGACCTCCGACACCACGCTGGTTGTCAGGGCGGGCGAACGAGTGCCTGCAGTCGTATCGCTGAGGGTTGGGGGGATCAATTGGGAGAATCACGGACCGGAGAAAATGATCGGCAGGGTCCGCATCGGCGGTGAGTGGCAGCCTGTCCATTGGAAGTTGAGCTCCGTTGATGCGACAGGCTTGCCTCGCCGCGTGATCATGATCTACGAGTCGGACGTGCCGCACCTGCGTCTGCAATGGTCCTGGGAGGCGCGCGCTCGTGCCGGGCCGATCGAACACGCCGTGACCCTCACAAATCTCGGTGAGCGGCCCCTCGAACTGCCCGTTCCTGACAGCTTCGCATTTGCCTGGAACCTCGAATCTCAGGGCAGCCGCAGCGTGCGATTGCGTCATCTGTGGATTGAAAAGGGCGCAGGCAAGCCATCGGCGGAGGGAACACACGAGACTGCTGTGGAACCGCATTACAAGTGGTTGGGAACTTCCAGCACCTACGCGCCGGACAGCGGCCCCGGCGAGCCACGCGAGATCATTCCCTGGATGCTGGTTAGAACGGACGGAAGCCCACAAGGCGGTTGGTATCTCGGCGTCGAATTCAGCGGACGAGTCCGCCTGACGCTCAATCGTGAAGGAATGACGCTGTCCGGCGAAGCGGGTCTGAATCCGGAGCCCGCACCTGCCTACACTCGACTGGCCGCACGGGACTCGTTCACAAGTCCCGCCGTCTTCTTAGGCGCTTTCACGGGAGGATCAGACGCTGCGGGTAACATTCTGCGCCGGTGGGTAAGTCAGGTTCTGCAGAGTCCGGCTCACTACAACAGCCGCGATTATCCGCTCCTGGTGAACAACAGTTGGGCCAGCGGCATGGCGATCAATGAAGATCAGGCAAGAGGCATGATCGACGATGATGCGCGACTGGGCTTCGAGATGTTTCACCTCGACGCGGGGTGGTTCCGCGGCGTGGGCGACTGGTATTCGAACCCGGTGAAATTCCCGCACGGCGTCGGGGCGCTCGCCGATCGCGCGCATCAGCGCGGCTTGAAATTCGGTCTCTGGGTGGATTGGACGCAGGCTGGGATCGACACCCAGCCCGGCACGCTCAACGTGCATGACCCCGGCGTCCGCGATTGGCTCACGCGCGACGTAGCGCCGGATTGGAAACCGGAGGACTTCAAGGGAGTCACGATTGACATCGGTGATCCGCCGGCGCGCGCCTGGTGCGCACGCGAAATCGAGCGCATCGTCAGCTCGTTCCATCTCGACATGCTCGAGCACGACGGATACCTTGTGGCGGAGGGATGTATTCGCGGCGATCATCCGCACGTCGCCTGCGATTTAGGGGAAAGCACGTCGCCGCTGCGGCCGCCATTTCTGATAGGGTCATGCTCAACGGACGTAAGTTACCGCGCCACGCTGGGCTACTACAGCCTTTACGAGGACCTCCGCCGCAAACATCCCGGACTGCTGCTCGAAGCCTGCAACGACGGCGGGCGCATGGTGGATTTCGCGACCGCCGCCCATACAGACTATTTCTCGATCACGGACTCCTACGATCCGCTCTCGAACCGGCGCGCCTTCTACGACTCCAGTCACGTGCTGCCGGCCTCGATGCTTGAATGTTACGTCGAGCGGACGCCGGCGCCGCAGGTTGCGAATTTCTTGTACGCGCTGCGCAGCGGCATGATGGGATGGTGCACCGTGATGCAGGATACCCGGAGCTGGTCTCCCGGCGAGCGCGCTGCCGCCGAGCGGGCATTCGTGCTCTACAAGACTCGCTTGCGTCCGCTGATTCGCGATGCCGATCTGTATCACATCTCTCCGCGTCCCGATGGTGTGCATTGGGATGGCATCGAGTACTGGGATCGCAGCTCAGGACAGGGTGTCGTCTATGCTTTTCGCGGATCCACGCAGGATGAAGCGCGCCACACCTTTGTGCTTCAGGGGCTTGACGCTGGGCGCTCATACCGTCTCAACTTCGAGGATCGCACGCAGTTTGACCGTGTCGTGAGCGGACGCGAATTGATGTCCTCCGGAGTCGCGATTACGCTGCCCCTGGCGGAATCATCGGAGTTGATGTTTGTGCAGGAATTGCGACCAGTAAAGGCATCGAGCTAAGAACGACAGCGCCGGTGGGAACGCAGATCACTTCCTTCGCAGCAACGCCACCCAATCGCCCTCATCGGGCGGTGCCGGCGAAGTCCACTGCGGTCCCTCAGCGTCGCCGATGGCAGTCGTCTTTCCAGAACGAGGATTAAACCACGAGGCGCGGTAGCTGCCCGGCTCCAGTATTACGGTTACTGACCTGCCCTTCGGAAGATAGACCACGTAGGTCTTGCCGGGATCCACGAGGCAGTAATCTCCCGCCGTTACCAGCCCGTCGTTTGGGTTCGTCAGCCACCAGTCAAAGCTTGTGAAGAAATCGACCATGTGCGCGTAACCCACAAGCATGGTCATGGTGCTGTCGCCGCGCCCGTTCACCCAGCCACCACCCGCGTCGGGCCACACGCCGGTGCCACGCTTGGCGGTTTCGCCGGTAGTCTGATACGCCCCGGCCATCGCGATCTCCCAGGCGGCGCGCCGGTCGGCGTCCGCCGATTGCCCGTCCGGATAGTTCGGACTCCAGTGCGGGTAGTGGTCCTCGTACCCGTACTCCTCGTTCGTCTGTGGGATGATGCGGCCCGTGGCTTCCTGCTGCTTGCGCTCGTCGAGCATCCAGCCGTGAATGGGCCGTTTCCACTGCTGGAACGATGTAAAGCCGAACCACGCCGACTCGCGATCCTGCTGCGCGTTGTCAACCGGGTGGTCGCTCGCCAGGTGATGATAAGGGTCCAGATGATCTACCAGCAGCGATCCCATATCGTGTGACCACGCCAGGCTTCGGAATGAGCTAATATCGTCCCCGAGGTCCCACGTGATGTTACTGAACGCGGCGAGGCGCGCCGCGGTATACGCGTAGTAGCGTTTCTCATCCTCACTCAAAGCCGCAGGATGCACTTTGGAATCGTTCCAGTCGAGGATCACGGAGATCACCATGTCTCTGGAGCGCGCATAGGCAAGCATGCGCTCCCAGTGCTGGTAATAGCCCACGTTGAAGCGAGTGTAGTCGAAACCCGGATCGTCGGTGGATTCGGGGCGCGCCGCGACCCAAGGGTTCAACCACGGGGAGTAGCCATGCTCGGGAACAATCGGCTCGCCGGCGCTGGTACTCCATCGGCCGGCCAGAAGCGTTCGGATGCGATTGACCTTCAGCGTGTGCAGGCGGTCGATAACGGCGCGCACTTGATCGTCGCTCGTCCAGGCCATCAGGAAGAATGCGGTGGTGCCGTTCCAGAAATAGTGCTCGGCCGTCCCCTCCCAGACGAAGTGCCAGGGATGACTTTTGTCTACACGCAGAATTCCGTTGCGATGTCCATCCACGGCTTGAAAGCTGCCGCTCAATTGTTTGTGAAAGGCGCCTTCCTGATAGGTCGCCGTATAGCGGTACCGCCCGGGCTGTGTAGCCAGAAAGCGTATGCGGTAGACGCTTCCGTCAGCCGAATCGCAAAAGCCGAGTACAGAAACGGACCGGGCAGCGGGGCCGTCGAATTGTCCCGAAACGGAAACATCCAAAAAGGGATTTTGTACGTCCGGGTGAGCAACGGTTATCGTAACTTCGACAAAGTCATAAGCCGCGATGGATTGCGCTGATTGTGAGAAAGTAACCGAGTCCGGTCCGGCCTTAGCGGAGCACTGCGGCAGCGCCACGGCGAGCTCGAGGCAAACGATCGCGGCCAGTGCCGAGCTGTGCCTGAATGACCAAGAAAACACGCGCACTTAGTCCTCCCGAGAAATGCGATGGTAGCACCGGCTGACCTACGGGTGGAAACTCGATCGCTAATGTCTGGCCGTAACCGAGTTGATTACCGGAAATGTTATTACAGCCGATTATATTGTCTGACGACGGTGAGTTGATATAAACTGCTTAATACTGGATGGCGTATCGGCGGGTTTATTACCCGGTGCGCGATGCGTTCACCGCCCGTCTGGAGCAGGCGGACCGCTTGGAAGTGCTGGGGGGACTTGTGAAGGGGCAGGGGCGTGTTCCTGTGGCCGCTCAGGGGGTGAATTGGGGTTTTGCCCGCATCACTTACGCCTTTTCCGAATTTCGGAATCGGGGCGTCAGTACCGTGGCATCGGTGGCGTTCTGCGCGTTCGTCCTCCTGTCATTTGATGCTCCTGCCAGAGGGCAAAGCGACGCCGTTGCCAAAGTCCTGCCAGCTCTCACCCGGGCCTCGGACGTCCGCCAACTCACTCCCGACAATGCCAAGCAAAGCTATCCAGTCCATCTTCGCGCGGTGATCACGTACTACGACCCGGGCTCGGATCTCTTCATTCAGGACTCATCTGCCGGTATCTGGGTGGAACTGGCCGGAGCCCAGCCTCCTCTTAAGCCCGGGGACCTGGTTGACCTGACAGGAGTGAGCTCATTCTCCGACTTCGCCCCCCAGATCGCGCAGCCCAAGATCATGGTTGTTGGCGCCGCGCCTCTGCCGCCCGCCCAACCCGTCTCCTATGAACGCTTGGCCTCAGGCGCCGAGGACAGCCAGTGGGTCGACGTCGACGGCGTGGTCCGCGAAGCGACCGCGGACGGCATGCATCTGTCGTTGCGTGTCGCTCTCGCCGGCGGCCAAATCACGGTTCGGATCCCGGATCACGGAGCAGTCCCCGCAAATTTGGTTGATTCCAAGGTGCGATTACAGGGTGCCTGCGGCGCCATCTTTAACTCGAGGGGCCAGCTCAGTGGCGTAATTCTCAACGTTCCGGGACGGGAGGAGATGAGCATCGAAGAACCAGGACTCCTCGATCCCTTTTATCTGCCGGTCCGGCCAATCAGCAGCTTGTTGAGTTTCACGCCGAACGGGGTTTCGGGTCACAGGGTCAGGGTGCAAGGTGTGGTGACCGCGCAGAGCCGGGGACGATCGCTGTTCATTCAAGACCAGACGGAGGGGTTATTCCTGCAGGCCAGCCAGGACACCCTTGTGCAGCCTGGCGACGTTGTAGATGTGGTGGGCTTTCCTTCCGCAGGCGATTACACGCCGATTCTCGAGGACGCATCCTTCCGCAGGCTCGGCAGTGCCAAGGAGCCCAAGCCGGTCATTGCCAGCGGCGATCAAGTGATGCGGGGCGAGGTCGATGCTGAACTGATTCGGATTGATGCCCGGCTGAAGGACGTTGTCAGACTGCAAGGGGAGACGGATCTGGTCTTGCAGTCGGGCAACGTCGTCTTCGACGCCCAGGTGTTCGGTACCGACAATGCAAGCCGGGTGCAGAATCTTGAGACTGGTTCCCTTCTACGCCTGACGGGGGTCTGCTCGATCAAAGTGGACGAGGCACGGATCCCGCGAGCCTTCCGCCTCGTGCTTCGCTCGCCACGCGATATCCAAGTGCTTGAAGCGCCCTCGTGGCTGACGGTGAGGCGGGCTGCCAGCATCGCAGGTTTGCTGCTTCTGGCCACGTTGATGGCCTTGCTGGGGATGGCCGTGCTCCGCCGGCGCGTTGAGGAACGCACGGAAGCACTCAGGCGGCGGACCGTTGAATTGGAACGTTCGAACGCCGAACTCGAGCAGTTCGCCAACGTTGCCTCGCACGATCTTCAGGAGCCCTTACGCATGGTAGCGATGTTCGCCCAGTTGCTCACCGAGCGCTACAAGGGCAGCTTGGACAGCGACGCCGACGCCTTCCTGGGGTTTCTCGTGGAAGGCGCCCAACGGATGCGCGCCTTGGTCGATGGCCTGTTGAGTTTTTCGCGCGTGCAAAGCGCGGCTCGCGAGTTACAGCCCACAGATAGCGAAGAAATGTTTCGCAACGCCCTTGCCGACCTCACGATTACCCTGGAAGAGTCAGGAGCGGAAGTGACTCATGCGCCACTGCCCGTGGTGATGGCGGATGGCTCCCAAATGGAGCAGATCTTTCAGAACATCATCGGCAACGCGATCAAATTTGCCGGCGACAGTCCGCCTCAGGTTCATGTCTCTGCCGACCGCCTCGGTGAGCAATGGATCTTCAGCATACGCGACAACGGCATTGGCATCGATCCGCGCTACCATGACAGGATATTCGGCATCTTCCAGCGTCTTCATCCCCGCGACGCCTATCCCGGGACAGGGATTGGCCTGTCGATCTGCAAGCGGATCGTGGAAAGGCACGGCGGCCGAATCTGGGTGGAATCTGCGGAGGGCCAGGGTGCAACCTTCTATTTCAGCGTGCCGGCGGCGCCTGAAGCGCCCGCTCAGATCCGCGGGGTCCGACCGCGACAACTGAGCGATGAGCCGGCTCAGCCTCAGTTCGAATTCGAAGGCGGTGCGGCCGGCAGCACCGTGTCGAGGAAAACGAACTGATCCCGTTGCTCGGCGCGCGCCGCATTCGGAGTGGCGCTGAGGTGCATTACCGGATAGTCCGCGGCGGCATTGTAAGCCGGCCAATCCGGCAGGCCCGGTCCGTTGGGATTGCCGGTCTTGGCAAAATTGCTCCAATAAGACGACATCATATCGGAGAGCTTCTCATCCTCAGGGCGCCAGGGGAGGTTCTTCGAAGGCAAGGCCTCAAAGACGAACTCGATTTCGGCCGAGTGATACGCGGCGGGCGGCGGCGCCGGTTTATCGGAGGCCGCCCGGTTTGCGCTCGCTGGTTGGGGCGGCGCGTCGTCAAATTCGTATTCATAGACGGGCGCCACAGCCATCTGCATTTCGACCCATTTCCACGTGGAGTAGGCAATGAACTGATCGCGGCCGAGATCGTGGGCCGATTGCTCAGCCTGCTCGTCCGTATCGGCGGGAAAAACTTTCAGAAAATCGTCCGCTTTGTCTCCATACATTTTGCGTGCCTGCGCCTTGAACTTTTCGGGCGTGGACGGGGGAAAGCCCACCTCGTCGCGATTCCATCCGGCCAGCAGCGGCACCGGAGCCTCTTTGCCGGCAGCGTAGATCGCCCGAACGTCTTCGGGCAGGAAGTACCCGTCGATGTTCGGCCAGAAGCGGATCACACCCTGCTTCGAGGCCGCAGCAAGGAGTTCGGCGGCCGGCTTGGCGCGCAGCGCAGCGAGCGTGGTGGCGCCGATCGAGTCTGCGAACTTCGCGTCCCCAACCTCCGATTGCGTGAGTGTCTTGACCACCAGCGTCGTGCTGAAGAAGGCGCCGCTCTCACCGATGGCCCGCTGGAAAAGTCCCCGTGCGAGCGGCGACGCCATCAACGCGCTCACCGAGAACGATCCCGCCGACTCGCCGAAGATCGTCACCTGGCCGGGATCGCCTCCGAATGCTGCGATGTTCCGGCGCACCCATTCGAGGGCCGCAACCTGATCAAGCAATCCGTAGTTCCCCGAAGCGTTGTGCCCCGATTCCTTCGCCAGATCGGCGGACGTGAAGAATCCGAACACGCCCAGCCGGTAATTGAAGCTGACCACCACCACGCCTTTCTTGGCCAGATTCTCACCGTCCTGACGCGGCTCTGAAGCGGAACCCGCCGCAAATCCCCCGCCGTAAATCCAAACCATCACGGGCAGGTGTGCCTTCGGCGACGCGGCCGGAGTCCATACGTTCAGGTACAGGCAATCCTCGCTGGGCCCGTTGTCGCGGAACACCATGTCACCGAAAACGTGTCCTTGCATGCAACGCGCACCAAATTGGGTTGCCTTAAGCACTCCCTTCCACCTCGCGGCCGGTTGCGGATCTCCCCAGCGCAAGGCGCCCACCGGCGGCGCGGCGAACGGAATACCTCTGTAGATCTGAACCTTGCCGTCGGCGCTCAACGTGCCTTCGACGGTGCCGCGGTCCGTGCGCACATGATCGGCAGCGAGCGCGCTCGCAGGCAGCAGCATCGCCAGAATCAGCATCACTTCCTTACCCAAGGCATTCGTGCGATTCATTCCACCCTCCGACCGAGGCATCGTACAAGAACCTCAATGGTATTCTTCATTAGGGGCTCTTGGAAGCGTAAATTCGTCTTTTGAGGTAGGCATGATCCGTCGAAGCTGGCCCTGGACAATCCTGCTGGCCTTGGCGCTGATTCCGCGGGGCGCATTCGGCTGGGGACCCGAAGGCCACAAGGTCATCGTGATCATGGCGCGCCAGCACCTGAGGCCGGAAACAGCCGCGCACGTGCAGGAACTGCTCGGGGCCGAGAGTCTGGAGGACGCTTCGGTCTGGGCTGACCAGATCGCACACACTACACGCCCCGAGACCGCTTCCTGGCATTACATCGACATTCCTCTGCGCGATTCCAAGCTCGACATGCGCCGCGAGTGTCCGCAAGGCCAGTGCGTGGTGGCGAAGACGGAGCAATTCCTCGCCGTGCTCGGCGATCCCCATGCGGACCGCGCCAGCCGGCAAGAGGCGCTGAAGTTCGTGCTACATTTCGTCGCCGACCTTCATCAGCCGCTGCACTGCGAAGATCACAACGATCGGGGCGGCAACGGCCAGCGAGTGATCTTTGAGGGACATCCGGACCACCTGCACTGGGTCTGGGATACAGGCCTGGTCGAGGAGATGGATCGCGACCCGCGGGCGCTCGCGGCGCGCCTGGATCGCGAGACCACCGCGCAGGAGCGGATCGCGTGGCAGCAGGGCAGCATCGAGGATTGGGTGATGGAAAGCCATCACTTGGCGGCGCAGGTCGCGTACCGGCGCCTGGGCTTTCTTTCCCGCCGTGCTGAATCAGAATTATGATGAGCGCGCCCAGGCCGTCATCCGGCTGCAGCTCGAGAAAGCCGCCGTGCGTCTCGCGTGGTTGCTGAACCAGCGGCTCTGAACGATGAACGATGAATGATGAACGCTGCCTCACACTTCATTGCGATCCAGTTGTCAGAGCTGTTGCAACGCGCTTCGCGCCCGCTCAGTGCGATCCCGATTGCCCGGCGCGCGCCCGCGCGACCAACTGCTGCGCTGCGGCATCGTCCGGGTGACGAGCCAACCACGGCTCGAGCACCCGCAACGCTTCGGCCGCTTGTCCCGTCGATAAATCGAGCCGCGCCAGGTTCAGCAGCACCGAGGATGCGTCCGGGTTGCGTTCCAGCACGCCTTTGAACGTCGCGATAGCGTCTGCGGTGTGGCCTTGCTTGGCCTCCAGCACACCCAGATTGTTTCCCGCCAGCTCGTTCCTGGGATCCGCTGCCAAGGCCTGGCGAAAGTATTTACCGGCCTCATCCGCCTTGCCCTCGCGTGCGGCGACGATCCCGAGATTGTTCAGCGCTTCGGGAAAGTCCGGGGCCAGCGCCAGCGCTTTCTCGATGGCCGAGCGCGCCGCCTCAAGGTTGCCTTGCTGCAATGCGAGATAGCCCAGATTGTTCCACGCTTCGGCGAAGTCCGGCGCCGCGCTGGTGGCTTTTTCGAGATGAGCCCGCGCTTCTGCCGCGCGGCCCGACTGCATCAGGAGCACGCCCAGCAGATTCTCAGCCTCCGGGAACTGCGGACGGGCAGCGAGCGCGGTTTGAATGCTGCTCCGAGCGAGCTCGGGCTTGTTCAGCTCGCGCGCCGCGAGCGCCAGGTTGTAGGCTGCGTCGGCGTCTTTGCGATTAGCATTGACGGCGCGTTCGAGGTAGGGCTCTGATTCCGCATAGAGCCCGTTGAAGGCGAGGGCAGCGCCCAACACTCGAGTGTCGCGCGAGAAAGAGCAGAGATATGCCGGGCCCGGAAAGGGCAGCGCCGCCACACCGCTTGCACCGGAAGCGTGCGCATCCTTCCGGATCACTTCCGGCGTGGTGCCACCCCAGTAGATCTTGACCAGCGACGCCGATTCGTCTTGCCCAGCTCCCCGATCGATCAACAGTCCGGTGGGCAGCGCCGGCGGCCGGCGGCGGTCGAACAAGTAGCTCAGTGTTGTGGTGAAGAACGTTCGCAGACGATCATCTGCGCTGATTGCCGGCACAGCGAACTGAGACGCCAGCGACGCTGGAGGCGCGCCGTTCCAGACGATCAGCCGCGAGGGGAGCTGGTTTTGGACCGCGAGAAACGGTGCGATTGTAGCGTCGGCGGCCGAGCTCGCATCCCAAAGCCAGATCAAAGCGCGATCCCCGGCCGGCGCCTTCGACGCCTCAGACGGGCGCGGCAGGCTGAAGGCGGTAAGCGGCGGCAAAGGTAACGGATCGATCAGCCAGGTCGAAAAGCGATCGGGTGGCGGCTCGATCGCGACCACGGGCTCCACTGAATGTGTCTGACCCGCGACGCTTCGGCGGAATGCTTCACGCCTGGGCTCAGCTTCGCCTTCCACGATGTAGTAGCGGTACCCTGCCGCGAGGTTTTGAACGCTCTCGACTTTTCCGCCAGGCCAGCGGACGTGCGCTGTCACGGTGGATGACTCCGGCGCGTCGTCGCCGAGGCCGAACATCAGCTCTTTGGTGTGCTGCGCCAGGAACCCCGATCCGCAGCTCACCCATCGGACGATTCGCCGCTTCGGCGTCTCGATATCGACACGCGCACCGATGGCGTCCCGATTCCCATGCGTAGCGCGCAGTCGCACGGCGATCGCCCGGCTTCCCGAGGCGAGGTCGTTGCGCAGCAGACGAAGCTGAGGTCCGGTCCGGCTATGGATCACGAGATCGTTGTCGCCGTCGCCATCGAAATCGCAAACGGCAAAAGCGCGGCCGTCGTCGCGGAAGTCGAGCCCGGCAACCGCCGAAGCGTCGGCAAAGTTGCCGTCGCCAAGATTCAGGAAGAACGCGTTGCGCTCGTAGCCGTCCCAGGAGTGGTCCTGATGCGCCAGTTCAAAGCCCGCCGACCAGCCGGCGCGATAATCGCCACCGATCACCGCCGACTCGGGCGATACAGCCATGACATCCTGCCAAAGATAGGAATCCAGGGTCTGGGGTTTAGGCGCAGGTGCGGAAAGGAAACCGTTCACAGTGTAGAGATCAAGCCAGCCGTCGTTGGTGAGGTCGAACGCGTCTGAGCACCATGCCCAGCGGCCCCACGCCGCACCGGCCGCATCCGGGACGCGTTCGTAGGCGACCGGTTTTCCGGGCAGCTTGTAGAGGGCATTCCCCAGCGCGAACTGGCGTAATGCGTCAGCATCGGGTTCGCTGAAACGCGCCCGGAACTCAGGATCTGACGTGATCCGCCAGCCCGCGCCGGACGACATGTTGGCGACATACAGTTCGCCGCGCCCGTCCCCGTCGAAGTCGCACACCGAAGCGCTCATGCCCGCGCCATGCGCCGGAATGCCGTCCTCGACTTCTTCGAATTTGCCGCTCCCCAGGTTGCGATAGAGATTGTCACGGCCAAAATCGTTCACCACCACCAGGTCCGGCCAGCCATCGTCGTCGATGTCGGTCCAGAGGCAGGCGAAGCTGAAGCGATCGTTGCCGTGATTGAGGCCGCTCGCTTCGGTTACGTCCTCAAAAGTGCCGTCGCCGCGATTGTGATACATCACGTTGGGAGGACCGTTGCGCGCATCGTAGTAGGGCGCGGGAATCGGCGCGGCGCCCTGACCCTGGAAGTAGCCGTAGGAGCAGACGTACAGGTCCAGACGCCCATCGCGATCGTAATCGGCCATGGCCGCGCCGGTGAGCGCTGCCTCGCCCGCAGTTTTCGGGAAGGCGTCGCGTTTGAGCTTGAACCTGCCGCTTCCGTCGTTCAGAAAGAGCAGCGGACTCGATTCCGTGATGAGGATCAGGTCCTGCCGTCCCCGATTCAGCACGTCGGCGAAGAGCGCCATCGACGTGGGATCGAGCAGATCGACGCCTGCCGCCGCGGCCACGTCCTCAAACACGCCCGGCTCGCGCTGGCGGTAGAGCCGGTTCGGCAGGCCTTGAGGCTGGCAGAGGTAGATTTCATCCTGCCCGTCGCCGTCGGCGTCGCCGACGCTCACGCCGTAGTTGCCGAAGATATCGACTCCGCTCGCAGTGTCGAGAACGGTGCGCCAGTAGTTCGTGTCACGCAGCAGATGCGTGCGGTAGGTTGGGTCCTGGCCGAACGCAGACGCGGTCACGTCACTGAATACAGGCTCGGGACCGAAAGTCGTCAGCGTTTCCACCGGGCGCCACCAAGAAATCTGCCAGTCGGACGCGGCCCGCTCCCAGTCGATCTCCCACTGGCCGACTGCCTGCCAACGGGCGTAGGTATCGGCGTCAGAAGCGGCGGTTCGCGTTGCCGCGCCGGCCAGTTCGAATCGCATCCTCGTGCCGAGTTGTCCCGGGTCCGGGCTTTCGGTCGGCGCTGTGACGTTGAGACAATCGAGATCACTCAGTGTCAGAGGTGAGTGCGGTTCGAGCCACTGGCGCAGACCGGAGCAGAATTCGGCTGACGTGACCTGCTGAGTATCGTGACCGTCCGATTGCGAGCGCCGGACCTCGAAGGCCGCATCGCGGCGGAGAACCGTCTCCCGCTCCGGTTTGAGCGCGCTCCCGCGGAATGATGGTGACAGGAGCTTTTCCAATCCGTCGCCTCCTGCGCGCAGGACCGTCCGAAGCTGCTCGAGCGCCGGAGTCAAGGCGCGGAATCGGCGCTCGCACTGGAACCGGTCCTGATGATTCTGAAAACGATCCAGGGCGCGGCCGAGAGGGCTCAAGTTTCGCGGGCGTTCCGCTGCGGACGCCGGAACTGCTTCGTTGACGAGGAAAGTCCCGGGCAGGATGACGCGAGGGCGCGCCAGGAGCGGCAAGCCGGCCCCGGCCA
>JASHPE010000449.1 GCA_030038235.1 Terriglobia bacterium | reverse complement strand
TACCCCAATTCGGTCAAAGAGCTGATCCACACCGATAACTTGAGCTTTCTCCGCAAGCCTTGGCCCGATCCCATGACTCCCGGCGGCAAGTGGCGATTCGTTCATGTTTCGGGCAACGGCGCCCTGATCGACTCGTGGACCATGGGCCCGCAAATGAGCAATGGTCAGGGCAATACGAACGCCCTGGGGAGCTTCAGCAATTCGAATAGCTCGTCGAGTTCGAGCGGGTTCGGCGGCCAATCGGGCGGCTTCGGCAGCCAGTCTGGGTTTGGAGGCCAGTCTGGCTTTGGAGGATCGTCATCCGGGTTTGGTGGCTCCTCTTCTGGGTTTGGCGGATCGTCGAGCTTCGGCGGGTCAGGTGGATTCGGGGGTTCGAGCAGCTTCGGGGGATCTAGCGGCGGCATGGGATCGTCGTCCCAGGGCGGATTCGGGGACTGGCCAAGCGGCGGCTCATCGGGTTTCGGCGGCAGTTCATCAGGCTTCGGCGGCACTTCGAGCGGCTCTTCTTCGGGATTCGGTGATGGATTCGGATCTTCGGGGAGCAGCGGCTTTGGATCATCGGGGTCTGGCGGTTCCTACGGAGGCTCGTCGTCCACGGGTTCCGCCACCTCCACATCGACGTCCGGCAATACCTCGACCGGCCCCGTCTCGACAGCGCCCGGCCGTCCCCGGGATGAAAACGGCAAGCCGAAGCAGTCTCCTGACTGCCAAGGCACCGGCACGAAGCCGCTCGATCCCAATTCGCTGTACGCGCTTCCTTCGTCATCCACCTCGATGTCAGGCTTCGCTTTGAGTAATACGACACAGGGGCTGGGACTCGCCGGGGTGGCGAGTTGTAGCGATCAAAAGGCCCTCCGCACCTGGAATAAGCACAAGGTCTACAGCGAGTGGGAATTCCTGGGCGTCGGATTCTCCGCTGGGGGCGTCGGAGGTCCGGTGCAAGCCGCGGCGCCCACTGGCGGTCTGCCGGGGACTACCAATCAAGGGCAGGGGACCGGCGGCTTTGGAACCATCACCGGATCTGGCCAGCAGGGGAACACAGGTTTCGGTCAAGGCAACAGCGGCTTCGGTCAGGGCAACAGCGGTTTCGGAGGATCCACCGGCTTTGGGAATCAGGGAAATCAGGGGAACCAGAACACTTACCCGGCCGGACAGCCGCAGAACCCAGTTACGCCGGATAATCCGCCCAACAATCCTCCGGATAACCCTCCCGACAACTCGGGCCTGACACCTCAGCAGCCCGATAGCGGTCAGCCGCCGCCGGATACCGGTCAGCCGCCGCTCTAATCAGTACGGTTGGAGATATCGGCGCTGGCAGGGAATGCGCATCGAACGGGCTCTCGCTCGTCCGCGTCGAGCCGCAAACAAGTGTATATCAAACAAGTGAATATGTTCTAAGGAACTTGACACTCACTGGCCATTATGTTGGAATCGTGAGAGTCATACGCGCTGTGGAACGCCTATTTGCTGTGAGGTTCGTATTTTTAGTCGTTGAGGAGGATCCATGAACGAACGGAGAGGTCCGTCCAGGAGAGCCTGGTGGCGGTTGTCTCTGGTGGTTGCAATCATTTCATTGACCCTGCTTCCCGCGGGTCTGATGCCCAAGCGCGCGCACGGCCTCGCCGCTACTGCGATGGCGAAGCCAGTACCTACGAACAAGAAGCTCGCACGAACGCCCCAGAACATCGGTTCCTGGAGTTCTCCGCTGCAGATCGGCGCCATTGGGATTCATATGGCCCTGATGTATACCGGCAATGTGCTGATGTGGTTCAGCGACCAGCCCATCGGCTCAGGAACGGGTTCGGTGGCGGTGGTCTGGAATCCGACGACCAACGCGATTACACCCAATAACGTTCCTTTTCCGTACGACATCTTCTGCTCTGGCGTCGTCGAGCTACCGAACGGTCGCGTCATGACCCTCGGCGGCAAGAACGATTCCTACGGTACGGGATCGGATGCTGGAATCGCGGTAACCCTCAACTATATCCCTTATTCCAACACTTGGGCCCAGACCAGGCCGATGAATTACGCGCGTTGGTATCCTTCCGACGTGGAGTTGCCAAATGGCAACATCATCGTGGCTTCCGGTGAGAATTACGACGCCACCCGGCTGGTGTTCCAGATGGAAGAGTACAACTACACCAACAACACCTGGAGCGTGCTCCCGTACACGGCTAACACCAGCAGTCAAACGAATTTTTACCCGCATTTGATCCTGCTGCCCACCGGCAACATCTTCATGGCGGGAATGGTCCAGACCAACCTGATGTTTAATCCGAGCACCAACACCTGGTCGACCAGCCCGTCGGCCCCCAGCCTTTGGACGCGCATCTACGGTGGTGAAGTACTGCTGCCGGGTCTCGAGCGGGTCCTCGCTGTCGGCGGACGGCAGGAGAGCGACGAGACGGGGTCGGCTACCAACAGCATCTCGTGGGTCGACTTTTCGCAATCGACTCCGGTTTGGACGGATGGCTGCGGCAGCCAGAGTATCAACGGCATTGCGGGAAGCGCGAATCCGACGGGATGCATTCCCGAGTCGTCAGGCGGACCTCAGGCCATGGACGTGTTCAGAGAAAACACAAACCTGGTCCTGTTGCCGGACGGAACCGTAATGGCAGAAGGCGGCGGTCAGGGACAAGGCAAGTACTCGAACCCCGTCTACTATCCCGACGACTTTAATCCGACCACCAACACGTGGGCCTCGCGCACGACCGGTGACTGGGCCAGCCAGACGGTGCAGCGCACGTATCACTCCACGTCGGTGTTGCTGCCGGACGGGCGGGTGGTCTCCGCGGGCTCCGACTGGGGAAGCGATCCGGAGAGCCTTGAGGTCTTCAGCCCGCCGTACCTCTCTAACGGCACGCGTCCCACGATCACGAGCGCGCCTTCAACGCTCAACTACGGCCAGCAATTTACCATCACCACGCCCAACGCGTCGGCCATTACGAGCGTCGCTTTGATTAAGGTGGCCAGTTGCACCCATGCCACGCGCTTCGACGAGCGGTTTGTGAGCCTGTCGTTCACCATCGGAAACGGACAGATCACTGCAACGGCTCCGGCGTCCGGAGATTATGCGCCTCCGGGCTACTACATGCTCGATATCTTGAATTCGAGCGGTGTGCCGGCGGTGATGCCCTTCGTCCTCGTGCAGTAGCTGTGCCCTCCTCATACCGGCCCGGACTGCGCAGCCAGTGCGCGGTCCGGCGCCTGATTGTTTTGAGCATGTCCTTCTGCCTGTGCCACAAGCAGGAAAAAGCGCCACAGGGGCCGCCCCTACATCTGAAATTGGCTTAGTTGACTTGGGAAAGTGCGGTCGCGGACGCCGGTAACTGTACGTCGCCGGGCGCGCCGCCTGGCGCGCGGACCGCGCGGCGATGGTCTGCCAGTACAGCGAGCAGGGAGCGGCGCTGGACAGCCGAACAGTGAACCGTGCAAAGGGAAAGAGCTTCGAGGGAACGCACCGTCTCGTGGATGCGGCGTTGATAATCCAAAAGCACATCGGCCGAGCGGCCGTTGAAGTAGGCCCAAGACCAATCTGACACCCAGCGCACCATCGGACTCTGGCGCCTCATCGTCGCGCGCCGCACCTGGCCTTCCGGCTTCTTGAGTTGTTCCAGGCAATCCGGCGCCGTAAGGAATACAAGCCGGCCGCTCCGCAGCAAGTTCTGCGTCTGCAATCCGCTGGCATTGAGGGCACGGGCCAAGTTGCTGAGGCAGTTCGCACTGGCCAGGGCTACCACCTGCTGGCCGACCTCGAGCCCTTCCTGAATGAAGCGTAGGAATTCGGCGGGACCTTCCTGCCTCCGGACCACAAGCTGGCAAGACCGGGACAGCGGGGGAAACTTGATAGGGTTCTCTCCGGCACCCATGTACCTATGATCCTGTAGATAGCCGATTGATGTCAATCATGCGGATTGTTGAATTACTCGATTGGTTAACGAAAGATCGATCATCCGAACCATGGCGTTGCCCATAGTCTTAAGCCGAGGTGTGCGCCTTGCTGACCTGAGCGGCTCGCAGAATCCGAGAATCGCTCGGCCGGCACCACAAACAGGACAGGCACCATTCAGTCGAATTCCGAGCAAGACATGAAGTATCCGCACCGTTTGCAGACCATCTTGCAACGCTGCGACTCCAACCGGGTCGAGCACACCGGACAGAACTGGACCGGGAATTCGTCCGAGGCGCTTTTTGACGAATCTGGCGCTGCCAGAGAATCGGTCCTCGTCGGGACTTGCTGATTGCTCATCGCTACGCGTTCCCACGCCGCCACATCAAACTGACCCGTAGTGCTCGCGCAAATAGTCCGCAATCGCCTGGTATGCCTGACCGAGCGTTCCCTCGTCAGGGAGAAAGACGATGCGGAAGTGACGCGTGCCCGGGGCCTGGCCGAAGCCGCTGCCGTGCACAAGCAGAACGTGTTTCTCGCGCAGCAGCCCGCGTACGAATTGCTCATCTCCGTCGGGAATCTCGAGACGCGGAAAAGCGTAGAACGCCGCCTGCGGCGCCACGCAGCTCAATCGCGGCGTGGAGTTGGCGAACTGCACGGTCAGATCGCGGCGCCGGCGCAGCTTGTTCAGCACCTCCGGCAGATGGTCCTGCGGACCTTCGAGTGCTGGCCGGATGGCGTACTGCTCGGGATGATTGGCGCTCAGGCGGCTGCGCAGCAGCTTCCCGATGCCCTCGAGATAAGGCGCAAGCTGCGCGCGGTCGCCGCTCGCAATCGCCCAACCCACGCGCCAACCGGGCGCAAGATAGGCCTTGGACAGTCCGCCGAAAGTGATGACGGGCAGATCCGGCGCGAGCGATGCCAGCGAAACGTGCTCGCCTTCGAACGTAAGCTTGTCGTAGATCTCGTCTGCGAAAACCACAAGGTCGTGGCGGCGTGCGAGATCGGCCAGTGCCTCGAGCGTGCGCCGCGAATAGATGTTCCCGGTTGGATTGTTGGGATTGATCACCACCAGGGCGCGCGTCCGCGGCGTGATGCGACGCGCGATGTCGTCAAGGTTGGGCTCCCAGCCCGCAGACTCGTCGAGCGCGTAGGCGTTCAACTCCGCGCCGAGTTTCGCCAGCACCGCCCAGTACAGCGGATACTCAGGACACGGCGTCAGGATGTTCTCGCCGGGGTTCACCAGCGCCGCAAAGCAGAGGTCCACCGCCTCGCTCACACCCTGGGTGACGAAGACGCTCTGCACATTTCGAATTCCCTTGCGATGCGCTTCGCCGCGGATCGCTTCGAGCGCTTCGGGAACGCCCATTGACGGCGCGTAGCCGCCGAAGCCGTCGCGCATCGCCTTGGCCACGGCCTCGATCAGCGCCGGCGGCGTGGCGAAGTCAAATTGCAAGGGATCGCCGATGTTGAGCGGCAGAATCTTGTGGCCCTGGCGCGCGACTTCTTCAGCGAGCACGGCCACGTCGCGGATGGCGTAGCGCACGTGCTCCAGGCGCGCGGCAGGGATGATCTCACGGACTGGAGTTGCAATTGTGCCCATGCCTCGGTTCTAACAGAAAGGGTGATCGGGGTCAATTCGGAGAGCCGAAGCGGGCAATTAGAGTGTTATGACCTCAGGCATGGGTAGACGTTGCGCCCCTCGCGCTAGCGCGCGATCGAAGGTCGCGAAGGCCATGGTGAAGCCCGCGCTTGCGACGTGCATAACATATTCACAAAGCCCAATCGCCTTAGCTGACCGCAAAACTACGAGCCGGGCAGGACGTAGAAGAACACGCCCAAAATCGCGTAGACGCCGAGCAGCATCAGGCCCTCCAGCCAATTCGTCTCGCCGTCCATGGCGACCACCACGACGGCGCCGACGGAAAGAATCACGGCAGCAATTTCGAGCGGATGAAACACCAGCGACATCGGCGCACCGAGGAGCGGTGAAAGCACCACCAGCAGCGGCGCTACGAAGAGCGCGATTTGCGTGCTGCTGCCGACCGCCGTGTGCAGCGCCAGGTCCATGCGGCCAGCGCGCGCCGCGAGAATGGCCGTGGAGTGTTCGGCGGCGTTACCGACGATGGCAACGACCACCAGGCCGACGAAAAGCTGGGTCCAGCGCAGCGACGTCGTCACGGCCGCGATCTGTCCGACCAGAAGCTCGCTCGCGATCGCCACCAGCGCTGCTGCACTGAACAGTAGCGCGACCGCAGCAGTGCGTCCGAGCGTGGGATGTTCCGGTCTGTCGCCGCGAAAAAGGCCGCGATGGGTCCTGAGGATGAAGAAAAGGCTGGCGACATATCCTGTGAGCAGCACGCCCGACACCCAGACGCTGAGATGCTCGATCCGCTGGCCGCTTGCTTCGAATGATCCGAAAACCGAGAGCTGAAACAGCGCCGGCATCACCAGAGCGACCACGGCCAAAAATAGCATGGACGCATTGGCGCCAACTGCGACGGCGCTGAAACTCAGCTTCTGGCGTCCCAGTCCCCCGAGGAATGCAGCGAGGCCGAAAACCAGCAGCAGATTGCCGATGATGCTGCCCGTGATCGAGGCCTTCACGACTTCCACTTCGCCGCGCGAGAGCGCCAGCACGCCGATGATGAGTTCGGTAAGGTTGCCGAGTGTGGCGTTGAGCAATCCGCCGGCTGCGGGTCCCACGTGTACCGCCAGTTCTTCGGTGGCGTGTCCGAGCAGACCCGCCAAAGGCACGAGCGCCAGCGCCGCCGCCGCAAAGGTGAGCAGCGGATGGCCGCCGTACACGTCAAAGACGAGCGCAGCAGCGACCAGAGGAATCGTTATCTGCCGCCAACCGGCAAAGCGCCGCATTTCGACGAGAACGGAGTTCGACGCTGACATCGGATTCCAGCCCGTTCAGTGGAACAGGGGCGAGTTCTTCAGCACGAAGCGAGGCCGATCGACCGTGCCGGTGATCGTGAAAGGCACATCGATCGTGCCGTTGGCGGAGACTTTGGAGCCTAGCAGACCTGCCACGATTCCCTCGAACCCATTGCGCCGCGCCGCCATCTTACTCACGCCCTGATAGTCGAGCCGGCCTTCGCCCGCAAGCGCCAGCGCACCCGACGCCTCGATATCCATCCCGTTACCCACAATCGTGATCTGCCGGCTGTGAATCTCGCCGCCGCTGATCTCGAGATCGGCGGAGATAGACTGAAATGAGGATGCGTCGCCGGACTCCGGCCTGACTCGAAGAAGGTTCTTCATCAGCTCCATCAAATTGCGATCCAACTGCAGCGTGGGAAGCGTACCGTTGCGCACCACGATTTTCCCATCACCCTCTTTGTTGGCGAGCGGATCAGCGGACGCCACGTTCAAGCCCGTCAGCTCGAGTTGGCCATCAAGAGTGCCCGTGATCTTGTTGCTCGCGCCCGGAAAACTTGCCAGCAAGCGCGCGAGGTCAATGCCGGCCAGCGCCGTTTGGACGCCGTACCTCGCCGGCCGTGCCACTGAGTTCCACGCGAAGTCGCCGCTCACATGTCCGCCCGCAAGCTGCATGTTGAATTGACGCAGCGTGAGGCCGCCTGAGTACAGCTCGATTTGAGATTTGAGATCTCCGGCCTGCGCGCCTTCGAAGCGAGCTGACTTGGCGCTGAACGTTCCGTACGCCGCGATCGCACCGGGCGGGGAAACGACCGCCGCGCCGATCCCGGCCTGAAGGAGCGGGGGCCGAAACAAAGCTGCCGTCAGCATGGGTGCGGTGGGTCTGCGCGATCCGATGCTCGCCGGCGCCAGATTCAAGCCCAGAGCCTCAGGATTAACGCCGTCGAGCTCAACACCTACGTCATCGGCCTCGAATGATGGTGACTCGACCGTGCCGGAGGGCAGGGCATTGGATACTGTCACGCGTCCGCGTTCAAAGCGAATCTTGGCGATGGTCTCAGACGAGGGTGCGGGTTGCGGACTCCAGGCTGCCGGACGCACCACTGCGCGTGCCGGGCTTTCGGTGTTCCAGCGGCCATCGCCGGTGACGATCAGATTCACGCTGGGATGATCGAACTCCATCGATCGCACCACAACCTGACGGTAGAGGAGCGCGCGGGCATCAAGCTCCGCATCGACGCGCTCGATGTCCAGCAGGTGACCCTCGGGGAAGCCGGGCGGATTACCGATGGCAATGTTATCGGCACGCACGGCGATCACGGGCAGGATGGACAGGCTGAGTCGCCCGATTTCGACGCTGCGGCCGGTTCCCCGCTCAATGTTGGCGACGACCTGGGGCCGGTAACGGTCCAGATTCACCAGGCGAGGCACGATGATCGCGACGGCGATCAGGATGAGAGCCAGCGTGATGAGGGCCGCAAGGGCGAGTTTTTTGCGTCTTGACATTCCGTTCGTCCAGCGCGCTTTCCAGGCTTTGCCACGCCTTGGTAAATAATAGAACAGCGCGACCCAAGTGGCCGCGACCGAAAGAAAAGACTCAACCTGGCGCGCCCCGGCCGCAGCCAAAAGAAAAGACTCAACACAGAGGTCACGGAGGATGCGCGAGCAGAGATTGCACCACAGAGGGCACAGAGCACGGAGAAGAAGGCTCTGTGGCCTCCGTGATCTCCGTGGTGAAATGCGCTCTTCGCTTGCGGCTCGCCGCCGCACTGTGTTGAGGTTCTTTTCTTCGCATCCCGAGAGAGTCTCGCGGCCGGTGCGACAGGTTGTTCCACTGCCCCTCGATTTGTGGTATGCCATTGAGAGGACGCGTTCTCAGAGGAGGCTTGACCATGTCGAATCGACGCACGTTCATCCAGCAAATGATCGGCGGCGCAGCTGCTGTTGCTGCGAACCGCGCTTATGGTTCCAATCGCAGCGGGCC
>JASHPE010000448.1 GCA_030038235.1 Terriglobia bacterium | reverse complement strand
CTGCAGCGGAAGCTCGCGCCAATCTTTTCGGCTCGCTCCGCCATGCCGCGAAGTCCCCAATGGCCATTCGTGTGATTTGCGAGCAGTGTGCCGGCATCGAAGCCGTGGCCATTGTCACAACACGTCATTCGGAACTCGCGCTTCTGATAGTCGAGTTCCACTACGATTCGCGACGCCTCGGAGTGACGGAATGCGTTCGTCAGCGCCTCCCGCGCGATACAGAAAATCTCGTCCACAACATGATTCTCGAGCGCTTCGCTGCCTCCCGTGCGCTCTACGGCGAAATTGACTCTTGTCGTGCCGTTCAGATCGGCGGCGATGCTCTCAATCGAGGATTTCAGCTCGGCGTCGGTCAGGTTCTCTGATCGAAGTCGGGTGACGCGATTTCGCCCTTCGAGAATGATCCGGTCTGCCGTGGCCAATGCTTTTTCAAGGACAGCTTTCGACTCGTGGTCGGCCTGCACCTTCTCGGCCGCGACATGAAAGCTCAGGAGCAGCCCCTGGACCCCTTGTAAGAGGGTGTCGTGAAGTTCCCTGGCGATCCGAATCCGCTCCTCCGCCCGCTCTTCTGCCCGGAGCTGGATCGCATGGGCGACATATCGAACCCGTGCCATGATCCCGAGCCACAAAAGTAGAGCGCCTGCCAGTGCGCACAGAGTCACGAACCACCAGGTTTGATAAAAGCTGGGAAGAACGGTGAACGGTGCTGATGCGACCGCCGCGGTCCAAATTCCGTCGCCATTTGAAGCCGTCACTCGAAACACGTACCGGCCGGGCCGCAAGTGCGTGTAGATCGCCTCCGCACGGTGCCCCACATCCTGCCACTCGTGATCAACTCCATCCAGCCGATAGCGGTAGATCACCCCCCTGGGGTTTGAGAGATTCACACCGAAATACTGTACGTCCAAGGTAGCGATGTTTGGGGGGAACCTATCATTTGCGCCCGGCGCGGAACCGTCCGCGGTGATGGCGCGAATTGTGACTTCTGGAGGGTGCGGAGGACTGAGATGTTCCGGATCGACCGAAACCACGCCATTCAGTGTTGAGAACCAGAGTCTCCCGCGCGAGTCAATGTGAGCGGAGTTGTTAAACGAGATATGCGAAACAGGCCCGACAAAATCACCCTCGTGTATCTCGGTCGCGATTACCGTGTGCGTGGGATTATCGATCGCAGCCCGGACCTCTGCCGAAGGCACGTGTACGATCCCTTCGAGGCCGTTGATCCACAAATCGCCGTTATGCGCTTCAACCAAACCGGTCACAGACTGCGCATATTCGGGATGTTCAAAGCTTAAAGAGCGCAGGACTCCTTGCTGCTCGATGGTGATGCCATTGGCCGCCAAGACGAAGAGCCCGTATGACGTCTGGGTGAACCCGATGATCACCCCCAGACCCGGAGGGCCGGTCGAAAGCGTTCGTATAACGCGCCAATCAGCGTCCAATATGCTTGCGGAGCCGTCACTGTGTCCAACATAGAAGTGTCCCTGGCTGTCCCGCATCATGGACCACGCCTCGGACACAGTCTGGTCAGTAGGCAAGCGATTCCATCTTCCTTCGCGGTAGTGCCAAAGTTGATGCCCGATGTTGGCGCCCACTACGGCGAGAATAAGAGCGTGGCTTGGAAGCGGCAGCAGACCGGCAAGTAGGTAGTGATTAGGGAAGCCCAGAAGACCTGGTGGGAGCGGCAAGTAGACTACTCGTCTGCCGCGCAGCACGCCTATACCGCCGTCACCAATCACGTACGAGCCGTTTTTTCCACAGAAGACGTTGCCGGGCCCCCCTGCCAGGGGAATCTGCGACACGCGCCCATGGCTGAGGCGGAAAAGTTTGTCCCCGAAACGAGAAATCCAAATCTCATCATGAAAATCGACACAACTGCACCAGTCGCCGGGCGAGGCGCCCGCGACGACGGGCTCCAACGTTGCATGCCCGAACCTCTCAAGACCTCCCAGGCCGCCCACCCAAAAGTTCCCATCGGCGTCGCGTAGGAACGCGTCTTGTAGCCCCTGGTCCAACTGGAAAACATCGGGCGACCCTCGCTCATCTGCCGAGCCGCTTCTGTCAATGTCCCGAGGCAGTAAGTGCTCGATCGTCCCATGGATGCTCATTGCCCACAGCGAGCCATCGGGATCTGTCATGAGGTCGTCCAGCCGTTCTTGATTTGGAGGAGTCGGCATTGGACGCCCCAGACGATCGACGCGCTGCAAATTGATTACAGGGGGAGCCTTGAGAGACGTCCTCGCGCCCAACGCGGTCAAGAACAGGGAATGATCGTGGTATTCAACCACCTTCCCGGGCCCGTACACAGATACGCGTGTAGATGTGAAACGCTCCTGACCAACTGCTCGCCGGTACAGGATGTCGTCTTTGACCACCCACTGCGTATCGGAGGAGTCGATGAAAAGGATCGCGATGTGACCGTGCCCGAGAGCTGAATCACTCAGCGGATGCCAGACTCCGTCCTGGCCCAAGTAGACGACACGCCGTCCATTTCGAATCGCCCAGATGACGCCTTTGGAATCTTCCTGGGGGGCGAACATGTCCTCAATCGGCTCATCTGGAGATCGGTCGTATATTGTCACCATCCCGTTGTGAATGCGGGATGGAGGACCTCCAGACGGGAAGACCCATAGCTCGCCCGACTTCGAGACGTGCAGAAAGCGGATGGTCCTCAGCGGCAGCTTGGGGGACTCAGGTTTTGGCTGAAACCGGGAAAAGGTCAATCCGTCGAAGGTATAGAGCCCCTTGTTGGAGGCGATCCACAAAATGCCGTCGGAGGTCTGCGTGAGAGCGCTAATACCCTGTGGCGCCCCGTCACGACTGGTCCAGACGGTATGCACCATCGGCGCGATGGTCTGACCTTGTGCCCGCGCGGGCAGCACGGGGCCTGGCCAAAGCAGGAGCGAAACCGCGATCAGACACTTCGGAATCCAACCTGATCCGCTTCTCTTGCCACCCATTCCGAGTCGAGGTTCCTCCTTCTGATGGCGGCGTTACGGGCGCAGGCGAATCTTCGAGGCCACGACCCGCTTCACTCAGATTATATGTCCGTCGACTCGTAGATAGTTGACAAAGGCATAGCTCTAAAGGGGGATACCGTGGTCTCCGGGATCGTGCGAGAATCCGTGTGGACGGCCACAGGACGAGGCCGCAGAATGCCACAGCAGCGCTCATCGCGAATCCGCATCCTCATCGTCGACGATCATCCGGTCTTGCGCGAGGGTCTGGTGATGATCATCGAAAGCCAGCCTGATCTTGAAGTGGTGGCGGAGGCAGGAACCGGTAAGCAAGCGATCGCGCTCTTTGAGGAACACCTTCCCGACATCACGCTGATGGATCTCGGACTGCCGGACATTCACGGCGTCGAGGTCATCAAGAGGCTCCGGGAAACCCATCCTGATGCGCGCATTATCGTTCTCACGACCTATCTTGGCGACGTCCAGGCAATCCGCGCGTTGCGGGCCGGTGCTTCGGGCTACCTGCTAAAGGCTACCTTGCGCCGTGACCTCCTGGACTCCATTCGCGCTGTTCACGGCGGACTGCGTCGCGTACAGGCAGAAGTCGCAACCGAATTAGCGCAGCATGCGGCGGAGCACTCTCTAACGGAACGGGAGATCGAGGTTTTGAAACTTGTCGCAAAGGGCTGCGCGAATAAAATTGTGGCGGATCGCTTGAATATCAGCGAGGACACAGTCAAGGGCCACGTCCGTAATATCCTCTACAAACTCAAGGCGAACGATAGAACTCACGCCGTGACCATCGCCCTGCGTCGCGGCTTCTTCGACATCTAGGAGAGCGTTCGGCTTTCGTGGCGACTCTGGTCGATCCCCGAGGCTCTCAGTGTAGCCTCAGTACAACCCTCAGGGCGCCCAAACGACCTTCGGCGTGACCGAGTATTCCAAAGCTACCGCTCTGCTACCACCTGACGATTTTCCGGCCTGGCAGTCCTAAAGGGGGGTGTTGATCCAACCCGATCTGGCGATTCCAATTCGTCAGGATCTAATCGACAATCCGGGGTGAGGAGGTCGACCGCAGATGGCCAGGACTCTACGCGGGATAAATCCTGATTCGAAGCCCAAGGGGAACGGCTGCGAGGAGTGCCTGAAAGAAGGCTCTTGGTGGCTACATCTTCGCCGGTGTGCGCAGTGCGGGCACATCGGCTGTTGCGACAGCTCGCCTGGCCGTCACGCCGCAAGGCACGCAGCCCTGGCAGGTCATCCCATCGTTGCCAGTTTCGAACCGCTGCAGAACTGGTTTTACGACTATGAGAAGAAAAAGGTGATGCGGGGTCCGAGGCTTGTGGGGCCGCGCTGGCACCCTGAAACTCAGCCAGCACCCGGGCCTAAGGGGAAGGTGCCGCCCAACTGGGTGTCCTTGCTGCACGAGGTGGCGTGAATGACCGAAGGGCGTGTTGAGGATGTCGGCATCGACCTCGAGCAGGGCCTCCGTCGAATGTTCCTTGCCCGTGACCTTACTGCTCCGGCGTAAGCCCTTGAAGGGCGGCACGGCGTTCATCGGCGCTCTGAGCGCTGTAAGTCATTTTGCGGTGTCCCGTCAAAAGGGAACAGAGGAAGACAATTATGAGGGCTTCTCGCACATGGGTCGCCGCACTGATTTTCAGCCTGGGGCTCGCTTTCTGCGCAAGTGCCCGCGCACAAACTACTGCCTCGCTGCCCAATTACCTGCCGCTGCTGCCGCAAGTGGAAGCCAAGGCGACTCCTGTCGATCCGCAGGAGGGTTACTCGGTGAGCGAATTGAAGCCGAACATTTACATGGTCACCGATGGCAGCTACGAATCGGTATTCGTGACAACCGGGAACGGCGTCGTCCTTTTTGACGCTCCACCGTCTCTTGCTCAACACGTCGTGCAGGCCGTGACTAAGACAACGAGCGAGCCAATCGTGGAACTTGTTTATTCGCACGAGCACGTGGACCACATCGGAGGCGCCGGCCTGATTCGGAAGCAGGTTCCCAACCTGGAAATCTTGGCGGAAGACGGAACCGCCGAGTTTCTGCGTGAAATGCAAGATCCGGACAGACCCGTGCCCACCCAGACATTTAAGGATCACTACACGCTCAAGCTTGGCTCTTTGACGGCCAATATGAACGTGGGCCATTGGCACACTCCGGAGGGCGATCTGCTAGTTTATGTCCCGAATAAGAAGTTTGTCATCGCCATTGATGCCTTCTCAGCGGGCGCGACGCCGTTCATGGGATTCGATCTGACACAGAACATGCATGATTACCTCAAGTTCTTTGACGAGCTGGAGGCCATGGACTTCGATGTGATGGTGGCCGGGCATCACAGCACTCCGGCGACCAAGACAGACGTGGAGATAGCGAAGAGCTACGTCACTGACGTTGTCAACACCATGGCCGGCATCCTGAAAGAGAATCATCAGGCATTAATGGCGCAGGCTGTTAGGAAATATGGTGACAACAGGTGGGCCATTTCTGCTGTCTTGATCGACGCCGAAGTCGATCAGTGCGCAAACGAAATTAAGGGGCACTGGGTTACCAAGCTGGAAGGGGTGGACATCTGGACCCCCAGCCACTGCCGCACTGCGTTGGTTT
>JASHPE010000054.1 GCA_030038235.1 Terriglobia bacterium | reverse complement strand
GGAGGCAGATCCCCTCGGGAGCCGAGATTGGTTCCGCAGCTCGGGCCTGCTGACGACGGAGTTGGCGCTGCCGCCGCGCCTCTTCTAGCTTCCGATCGCGCTCGGCGAAGATCTGGGGCTCGCGTCCCTCCAGCTTGGCCTGGGGGGTGCCGTAGCCGATGGCGCTGTGAAGACGAACCCGGTTGTAATAGTCCATGTACCGGCTCACCAAGCGGCGGGCATCCTCGATCGACAGCGGCACTCCCGGCCGCACGCACTCGCCTTTCAGCGATCGATGCCACCTTTCGATCTTGCCGTTCGATTGCGGATAAAACGGCGAGGTCCGCACGTGGGTCATGCCGCACAGGCGGATGAACTCCTTGAAGTCGCGCGCCAGGAATTGCGGCCCGTTGTCGGAGATGATGCGGGGCGCGGCCTCCGGGAACTCTTCCCGGGCTCGTTGCAAGATGATCTCGACTTCGGCTTCGGTCATCGACTCGCGAATCTCCCAGTGCACGAGATACCGGCTGTAGCCGTCCAGCACGCTGCAGAGGTAATAGAACGTCCCCGCCAGATTGAGATAGGAGATATCCACGTGCCAGTGCTGGTGCGGCCCCAGCGGCTGCTGAAAGCCCTTGCCCTTGCTCGAGGATTTCCCCTTCCAGCGCGCCAACCGGCCCGCCCGGTGCAGGACTCGCCAGACGCTTGCCGGACTCACCGCCACCACGTCGCCATCCAGCATCATGAAGGTCAGCCGCCGATAGCCTTCCAGCGGGTTGCAGTCGTGGAAATCGATGATCGCACACTTCTCCCGCTCTTCCAGCCAGAAATCGCGAGGGATCCAGCGGTTGTGTTCGTTCACCTGGCCGTAGCGCGTCCGCCCTTCGTAGAACTTGCTGGAGGCCACGCCCAGCCAGCGAATAAACCTCTGCGCTGCGATCTCGGTGCGCTCCTTCCAGCGGCGCACGAAGTCGATTACCTGGTCGCGGGTATCGTGGGCAACCCATTGGCTCTTCAGATCTCCCCAAGACTTTTTTTTAGGGCTAGGTGCTCTTCCATCAGCTCGGCCAACACCTCGTCCTTCTTCTTCAGCTTGGCCTCCAGGAAGGCAATGCGCTGCTCGCGGGCCTCGACCTGTTTGTCCGCGCGAGGCGCTGGTCCGAAGGCCGTTGCACAGCTTCGACACCACCGGGGGTGCGAATCCTTACGCCTCATTACTTCAGGCGGCGGACGGCAGCTTGTATGGCACAACCGAGTATGGCGGGCAGTACAACGCAGGTTCCGTCTAAAGCCAAGTTGTTCTTTACAAGCCGTGCGACCAGGGTGGCTGGTCACGCCAGGAAGGAACAGAGCGCGAATATCGCGTGGCTGATTTATGATCCCAGAGCCAGGGGTAACGGCAGCTAAGACCGACGAATCAGTGGAGCTTTTCTTAAAGCCCGATTGCAAGCATGGTCCCGGGTTCTTGTGCTCACGCCAGTGGTGACGCTGTTGTCTCCGCGGGGCAGAGACAGCAACGATCCCGTTTAGGAGACTGCCTAGCCTGCACAACCTGGGCCGTCACCCTCGGCCAATCCCCAGGTCGAGGTGATCAACGCATGGCGCGAAAGAAAAGAGCAAAGCACTCGGTAAGCCGGGGTAACCTGCCGGTCCTCAACTCCGATGCGGCCGGAATCGACATTGGAGCGACGGAGATATTTGTCGCCGTGCCGGCGGACCGCGACCCCGAACCGGTGCGTTCGTTCGCTACTTTTACAGAGGACCTGCATCGCTTGACAGACTGGCTCGAAAGCTGCGGAATCAAGGCGGTAGCCATGGAGTCCACGGGGGTGTATTGGATTCCCCTGTTTCAGATACTGGAGGCCCGTGGCTTGAAGGTGTGCCTGGTCAATGCGCGGTATTACCAAAACGTGCCGGGTCGCAGAACGGATGTCTGTGATTGTCAGTGGTTACAATATTTGCACTCGGTGGGCCTGCTCCGAGCGTCATTCCGACCCGCGCAGCAGGTTTGCGCATTGCGGGCCTTGCTGCGCCATCGCGACAATTTGATCCAGCTGGCCTCCACGCACGTGCTGCACATACAGAAGGCGCTGAGCCAGATGAACCTGCAGATTCATCATGTCATCAGTGACATCACCGGACTGACGGGCTTGGCCATTCTGGACGCCATACTGGCCGGAAAACGCGATCCGAAAGCTTTGGCCCAACTGCGCGACCCGAGGATCAAGGCCTGCGAGGCAACCATCATTAAGGCTTTGGTGGGGGACTACCGGCAGGAGCATTTGTTTACGCTGGGCCAATCGTTGGCAGCCTATCGCTACTATCAACGACTGGTCGCCGATTGCGATAAGCAGATTGAGCGGCAATTGGTTCAGTTCGGAGACCAGATTGACGTCAAGGCCAAGCCCCTCGCCCCTCCCAAGGTTCGGCGCAAGAAGATCTTCGGCAACGAGCCGAACTTCAACTTGCGGGAGCATCTCTATCGGATCCTGGGCGTGGACCTGACGGCAGTACCGGGGATCAATGTCCTGACCGCGCACACGTTTCTGGCCGAGGTAGGACCTGATCTATCGAAATTCCGAAGCGCTTCAGCCTTCGCTTCGTGGCTAGGGTTGTGCCCTGACAATGACATTAGTGGGGGTAGGGTGCTGTCGGTGCGTACTCGCCAAGTCAAGAGTCGCCTCGCCACAGCATTTCGCATGGCCGCCAATGCTTTGTTCAAAAGCCAGTCCTGGCTGGGCGATTTCTTCCGCCGGATGCGAGCCAAACTGGGAGCGCCCAAGGCCATCACGGCCGCCGCACACAAGCTTGCTCGAATCGTGTATCGTCTTCTCGCCACGCGGGAGCCTTATGACGAAACCGCCTTTGCCAGGCAGGAAAGACTCGCGCGCCTCCGTGCCGAGGCCAGGCTCAGGACGCAGGCAAGAGCGCTTGGTTTTCAGGTGCTTCCGATACAGGCTGCCCCGGCACAAGTGTCACGTGTTCCTTAGGAGACTCTGCAGGCGGCGCCGCCGGTCCCGCCGACGCTGAGCTTGCCGGTTACGCTCCACCGACTCGGGGTGGGTCTGCCGGTACTGGCGGGGGTAATCAGGATGGCGGGCACGCCACTTCTGCTGGCTGTCCCGGCAGACTTGCTGGTACACGGGATCGGCTTCAATCTTGCGGTGGTGATAATCCCGCCGCCGGTGCCGCTGACAGTCTGCTCCGCCACAAATGGTCTGGTGAGGATGGAAACGCGAAGGCTGAAAGAGTTGCTGGCAGTAGCGGCAACAGAGGGCGCTCATCAGGCAGCTCCGGATCAGGTTTTCGATCTGCCCATCTTGGCAAAACGCTTGACCAGATTCTTCCTTGGCAGCGTCGTTTTATGAACGCCCAGTCGCGAATCAATTCAGCACTTTTGATTGACAACGCGTACGGCGGAGCTGAAAATGAACGCGTGCGACAATGAAACGCATTCTTGTCGGCGGAATTTGGGCCCGGCGCCAGCTGGTTCTCGCGACCCTTCCCCTCATCGCGCTTGGGGCTCCCACGGCTGACTCCCAGAACCAGCCGGTGCTGCGGGTAACCACTCGCCTCGTGGTTGTCAACGTTGTAGTTCGCCACAAGAACGGCGCGCCGGTCCAGGGCCTGACGCGCGATGACTTTGATTTGTGGGATGGCGGTCGACCGCAGAAGATCAGCGTGTTTTCCGCCCAGTCCGGCCGCTCACTGCAGCCGCGCCAGTCACTGCCCGTGAATACCTACTCGAATCGAATATCGAGGCGAGGCGATTTTCCTACCAGCGCGACGGTGATATTACTCGATGGCCTAAACACCCGATTTGAGGATCGGGTCTACGCGCGGGAGCAATTGGTCCGGTTTCTTTCGCAGCTTCAGCCGCAAGACCGGGTCGCGATCTATGTGCTGGGTCGCGATCGCCTAAATGTCCTTCAGGATTTCACGAGTGATCCGGTACCGCTTCTGGAAGCGCTCGAGCACTATCGCGGCACGGCGGCGGAGCCGGCCACCCTCTCGGCCGCCGACGTTTCCGCCCACTTTCCTGGCGTGACGGGGTCGGCCGCCCTGGCGGCAGGTCGGCTCGATGCCACCATGTCCATCCTGGAAATGCACAGCCCACGAGGCGAGTGGAACGTATACTCTACCGATGCGACTATCGAAGCAATCGCTCAACATCTTTCCGGATTTCCGGGCCGCAAGAGCATCATCTGGCTGACTGGACACGTACCTGCTCCAGGACCATGTGGAGCGCATATGTCGGCACCCGGTTCTGCCTTGGCTCACCCGAGCCTCCAGTCTAGTGACTCGAACGGACTGGCGGAGTTTAAGTACTGGCACATGGTCCGGGCGCTGAATCAGGACGACGTTGCCATCTACCCCGTCGACGCCCGCGGATTGTTCACAGACCCCGTTTATAGTGCCGAGAGAAGCTCGCCGCCTGGCACGGCCGCGGCAGGCGGAGCGCTCCAAGCAATGTATTGCCGGACCGCCGGCATGCTCTATCTCGCGCAGCAGACAGGCGGAGAAGCGTTCCACGATACCAACGACCTGAAGAGCGCGATCCGAAGGGCTCTCGACGATTCGGAGCTCACGTATACGTTGGGATACTATCCTGATCACGGGCAGTGGGATGGAAGGTACCGGAAGATCAAAGTCTGGGTGGACGTGAAGGGAGCGGAGCTGCGCTATCGTCAGGGATATTTCGCCCTGGCCGACGCACCGGCTCAGAGCGGCAAGGACAGTCTCGCCCTGCTCAAAGACGCGGCAGAAGATCCTCTTGAGGATACCGCCATCGGGTTAACGGTCCGTGCGACGCCGTTCCGGGACAGCCACGGCGAAGAGCTCGAGGTGAAAGTCTCGGTTTATGCGCAAGATTTGAGGTTCCAGCAGGCGAATGGGCGTTGGACGGGTTCTGTCGATGTCTGGCTGGGTCAGTACT
>JASHPE010000447.1 GCA_030038235.1 Terriglobia bacterium | reverse complement strand
AACTCTGGACCCGCCGCCGGTCCCATCGCCTCCAAGGCGACTGCCGCCAGCGCCCGAACCCTGGGGCTCGAATCGGAAAGGGCGTAGCCCAGGGCCGGGACCGCCGCCGCACCTGGCGCGCCGATCTGCGACAGCGCCCACGCCGCCGCCCCACGCACCTGGGCGTCCGGATCAGCCAGCGCTCCCGTTAGAGCGCTAGTCGCTGGCGCTCCGTCTTCCCCGAAGGAGCCGATGGCCCGAACAACGTCAGCTCGCTCCGCCGCCGGCCCCTGCCGGAGCTTCTCTACATAATCCGCAAGCGGACGACCGCGATAAACCGGGGTTCCGGGAGCCTGTGCGACAGTGACGTCGGGCAGTTTCGGCGCCAGTTGGTGCTCCACTTCCGGCTCGAACTCGCCCGCCTTCGCCGGAAGCTTTTCCAGGACCAGATCCTCTACGCCGAAGTTGTAGCCGGCCGAGCGTTCATCGCGCCCCACGCAAACAAAACCGATGGTGTGCCGTCCCTTCTCCAAATGAAACAAGCCCAGCGGCCGGTCCACCGCCACGTACACTTCAGGCAGGTAGCTGTGAAACACGTCCAGACCGGGAAACGGAATCTCCGAGGTGGCAGGCTTGCGCTTGTCCAGGTTGGTATCCTCCCCGTCGACCAGCGCGACGTAGTCGCCGTAATCCGGGGCTTCGGCTGTGCGCGCCACGATCTCGTAGCGTCCGCTCTCCGGCACGTCAAGGGGAATGTTGATGCGCGCGCCTTTCCCTTCCGCATCCAGAAACAGGAGGTCCTTGCCCCAGTCCACGCCCCATTGCACTTCCACCTTGCCCTTCTCCGTGGTGACATCCTTGAGGGAATCCTCCACGGCGACCTGCTGCGCGTTTCCGAGGGGAAGCCGCTCGTCACCGTACGGGGGCTCAGGCAACCCCTGATTCACCCCTTTCTGATACCAGAAGGCAACGCTGGAGAAATAGTCGGGCCGCTCCTCGAAGCCAGATCGCACGCTCCCATCGGGATCAGCCGTCCAGCCGTAATGCTCGATCCCTGCCCACAGCGATTGGCTGAACGGTATGGGATCGGGCACATGCCAGCGGTATCCCGTGAGCCGTGACCCCACACGTTCGCCTTCCGCCGTGGGCGTGCCGGTCCAGGGACCATCGGAAGGGCGCAGCCCCCAGGCATCGTTGAAGTAATCTTCCGATCCTGTACCGTAGAGCTGCGGATGCGTGGCGCCGTCCACGTAAAACAGGTCGTCGCCCTCGCCGAACCAGGAGACCTGCGCCTGAATGATGCTGAGCACCGTGCCCACGTAATGGCCCTTGCCCCGGATGTTCAGGAAAGCGTAGTTCCGGCCAGCCACCGCAGGACGTTCCTGCCGGTAATAGGCGTGGAAATAGCCCAGGTCCTGGGGCAGCGAGCGGTATTTGCGGTAGTCCACGTGATAGTAGTAGGAGTACACGTAGCGGTTGCCCTCGTTGGTCACCGTGACCTTGCAAGCCTTCCGGTAAGGCATCGGCCAGTAGCTGTTGCGCGCACGGCCGAAGGAGCTGTCGCGGACCATGATGGAGTCGAGATTGCGCTCGTAGCCGTGCCCTACGCCGAAAAAGTCGCCGAGGGGTGCATCCACGCTGGGAGTTTTCTCACCGTCGTAGTAGACGCGCAGCCGCAGGAGGCGCGGCCAGGCGTATTCGCTGTCGGCCACCGTCACCCAGATGTGAGTGATCATGCCCGGACCTTCCAGGTTGGCCATCACCAGGGTTTCGCCCGGCATGATCCGCTTGCTGTCGTCGTTGCTGAAAACGTAGCGGTTGTCGCTCGAAACCCGTGCCGCCGTGTAGTTCTTCAGGCGCGCGAGGCCGAGCGCATCGAGCAGATCGTCGTCGGGCGCCTGCGCTCCAGCCATTCCGCACACCAACATCAGTAAAGCCGCCAAGACGGGTCGCATCGAAACTCCTGATTCAGCCTTCCCGCCGGCGCTTGCAGCAGGGAAATACGCTGCGTTGCTGGGACGCGACGGTCGGGTGATTCGGTGGTGCTTTCAACTTTGCACCGCCAGCGTAGCTCGCGGCGTGCGCCCGGTCACGATACCAGAGGCCGATCGGGACGCCGGGGTTCGGCTTCGGCAGCCAGTCGCCACGATATCGTGGGTGCGACACGACTTCAAAGCTGGTGTGGTTCATAAGCAGCGGCAGTTTATCACCCTCACGGGGAGACCCCCAACAGCCTCCCGGGACTCTCCGCGAGCGGTCCGGACCGCCTGTCGCGGGCAGCCCATCGCCGAAGAGGGCCATTGGGCCGATGCCGCGGAACGGCTGGCGCAGCCGGAAGGGTCAAGAATTGGGGTCAGACTGACACCGCCACTTGCACTAAGGATTTTGCAGTCGCGAAGAAGGCAGGCTAAGTCCTTTCAAGACTGGTAGCGGGGGGGAGGATCGAACTCCCGACCTAGGGATTATGAGACCCTCGCTCTACCACTGAGCTACCCCGCCCACGACGATAAGAGGTCTTGAGGAACCGAATCTATCCTAGGGGAGAGCCCGCTGCGCGGTCAATAGAACCGTCACCACCAGCAGCCTCACCAGCCTGCTCGATTCCGAAACAGATCCTCCGG
>JASHPE010000446.1 GCA_030038235.1 Terriglobia bacterium | reverse complement strand
AGCAGCACGAGACCCGAGAGCCCCAGCAGCAGATAGAGCGGGTCGGATGCGTCTTGCCGCATATTGGAAAACCCGTTGGCCGCGGAGCGCGCTTCCAGCTTGTATTCCAGATAATGCTTTACGCCTTCGGCGTCGTATTGCGGTGGAATGGTTTCGTGCAGCGCCGCCGGCGCAATCGACTCGAGTTGCGCGCCCGCGAGCGGCAGTGTCCAGCCGGGCTTGAGGCGGCCGATAATCGCCAGCCACCAGGTTTCGCGCTGCCGGGGGCCCGCTACGAAACTGTATTGGGCGTTGATCAGAGGTTCCGCACAGACCGGCACGGCCAAATCGAAGGTGTCACCAACTGAGACACCGAAGAAACTCGGGGAGGTCACTCCCACGATGGGGAATGGATGGCCTTCGAGAGTGAGCGTCTTCCCAATCACGCCCGCGTCGCCGCCGTAACGGCGCTGCCAGAAGGCGTAGCTGAGGTCCACGGCTCCCGAACACCCGGCTCGCTCGTCTTCCGGATCATCGGCCGGGGAAATCAGACGGCCAAGGATCGGCTGCACGCCCAGCACCTGGAAGAAATGTCCGCTGATCCAAATGGCCTGGGCATTATCCACCTCGCCGCCCCGGGCAAGGTTCAGTCCCGTGCCACCCCAGGCAGCGAGCGACGAAAAGGCCTGCTGCCGCTTCTCGACTTGCTGCCAGAGCGGGAACGTAAATTCGCTGTACGACCCGGTGAAGTTGCCGCTTCCCCAGTGGTTGGTGTTGAGATGGACGATGGCGAGGGTGCCGGGATCCTGGACGGGCAGGGTGCGCAGCCGGACGGCGTCGATCAGTTGGAAGATGGCGGCGTTGGCGCCGATACCGAGAGCAAGCGTCAGGATGGCAACCGCGGCGAAGCCGGGCGACTTGGCCAACATGCGCAGCGCGTAACGCAAATCCTGCCACAGCGTTTGCATACCCCCACCTCGTGAAACATGGACTGGCTCGCTTCGGGCCGATATGCCAGTGGGGCAGTTTTGGCGCCAGAACCGGCCACTCCGTATCGCGCTCTAACCTGTGTGGCTTGAATCTGTTAGCCAGGAGTGATGCGAGCTGGTCAAGATCCGTCGAATGGGGTCCGTCCGCAACCGGACACGTCCGGCTCGTTTGCGGACGCGGGTACCTGCGCTGCAGCGACGGGTCCTCACCGCCGTCCCTCGGAACACTTCGGACGGTGAGGACACCGTTACTTTGACTGCCGACTGTTGACTGTCGACTCCCGATCAGCCCGACGTTACTGGTGCCCGTAAGCCGTCAGCCGGGCGAGGGTGTCGCGATGCTCGCTGGTTACGGTCAGGCTGTCAATCACCGCACCGACGGTGGGGTCCGACTTCCCGGCAGCCGCCAGATCGTTGAAGAACTTGTCCATCGCTGCGCCATCGGGGAAGAAGAGAGCGAGGTTGTAGCCCCCAAGTGGGTCGCTATGAATGTCCTCCTTGTCGAAGTTATACATCAGCATCGTGCCGCTGGTGACGGCGCTGTCCAGCACCGGCTTGACGGTTTTCATTACGTACCCCTCGAGCGCCTGTTCCGACCCAGGCTTAGCCTGCCAGTAAGTCACCCGCACGTATCCGGTGGCCCCGGAAGATGCCTTGCCACCATGGGCGATCGTCTCGAGAAGCACATCGCGATGCCTGGTGGTGGAGACGTACGCGGCGTTGGTGGCGCCAGTCCACTGTGTCTCGAGCGCCTTCAGCAGCTTCTCGCGGCTCGTGGCGGTAAAGAACTCGGCGTGAGTGTAGCCGTTCTCCTCGTGCACTCGCGTGGCGACGTCCCCCCACGCCACGATCGTTCCATCGGCCAACGCACTCTTCATTTGCGCGTCCGCTTCCGTCGACTCTTTGTCAAAAGCAGCCCATTGGTCTCGCGGCACAGCCCACCACGAAACATAAGTAAAGTAGCTGTGGTCCTGCGCCGCCGCGGGCTGCGGCACGATCGCCCCGAGCGCGCACAATAACAATCCCGGCACGAGAAGTCTCCTGAACATGTTCTTCCCCCTTGTGTGAAGTTTTCCTGGTGTTTTACGCCGAGTACTCTGAACGCTCGGCGAATTGCAGGCCGAGCAAGCGTATCCGATTCCCGGTTCGATCGTCAATCTGGGGTAAATAGCTATTGGCAGGCCAGTTAGACTCGTTCCCGAGGGGTCGGTAGGCTGGCAGACCTTCCTGGCCGGGAGTCGAGATTCGTTTGAGAGTCACGACCAGGCCCGCGTCAGCCTCCGAGTGCTGGCCTTCGCGAGGCGGGCAGGGTGGTTGGGGTCGGTGAATTCGAGCAGTTCGATGGGCGCGCCGTTTTCGACGATGAAGGCGACGAGGACGCCGTCGGATGGGCTGTTCGGAGGAATCAGGATTTCGCGGCCAGCAAGCTCGGAAGCGAGATCAGCCACTTCAAACGCGACGTGCGCAACATGCCGGACGAGATCAGGGACTGCTGCGTCCGCTTCGAAACGCATCCACTCCACGCCGAATTCGCTTTTCTCGTGGCTGACGACAAAGACTTTCAGGTGCTTCAAGTGGGTCTCCCCAGGCTTCACTTCGGTAGTGGGAATTCCGATGTGATGGTACCGGCGCATTGTTTTTCGCTCTCCTTGGAATCGGCACAAATTCTACGCATGGTTGCCGCGGTGGCGACGACATACAAATCACTGTCGCCGCCACCCTCGGTATAACTGACCGAGTGAAGCAGGGATCAATTCACGGGCCTAGCAAGCCGAGCTTGCGTTCCAGCGCCTGAAAGCGCGCTTCCGAGCGAAGCGGCTTCCAGAGGGGATCAACCTTGAGATAAATGAATCCAGGTTCCCCATGTTGAAAGGACTGTTCCAGCATGTCCAGGGCGTGGGCTTTATCACCCAGCGCCATATACGCGATGGCGGCGCTTCCGTAGCGTCTCCCTCCATAGCGAGGGCCGTACGCACCCGTCATGTGCGCTTCCTCAGACCTTACTGCCCGGTAGCCGCCGAGCTTATAGAGCTGTTCCACGGGCTCCGCTTGCTCTGGATGAGGGGACGCCCGGACGCATTTCAGGTATTCCGAAAGCCACTCATCGTACCGCCCCTGGCGCGCGTAAAGGTCTGCAAGGCCGGCGTGAGCCGCAAAGAAATTGGGGTCTATTTCCAGCACCCTCTGGTATTGATGCATCTCGGCATCAGAATCGCCCGCCAGATAGTACGCGTAACCAAGATCGGTGTTGATAATCAGCGAGAGAGGATCAATCTCCTGCGCCCGTTTCATCTCGGCGATGGCTTCGTCGACATCGCCCTGGGGATCCAGATAAAGGTTGGCGTACCAATGATGGGCGGGAGCGTAGTTGGGGTTCAGGCTGAGCGCACGTATGAAGTCCGCTCGCGCGCCCGGCCAATCGTAATCGAAGATGGTACGGATGCCGGCTCGCGCGGTGAGGGCCTGAACCGAGGAACTATCCAGCTGGATGGCCCGGGTGGCAGCGGCTTTCGCTGCAGCGGCCGTTTGAGCGGAGCCACTGTGAAGCGCCAACAAGCCGTCGCACTGGGCAAGACCGGCATACGCCGGAGCATAACTCGGGTCTTCCCGGGTGGCCCGGACGAAGAAGCTGGCGCCCTGCTCGAAGTCTTGTGGATTTCTCCGGTTGAAGAAGTACAGCCCTTTCAAATAGTCGTCATAGGCTTCGGTGTTTGCCGGCCGTGGTTCAGTCACTCGAGCCTGGGTCGCGCCTTCCAAATTGATTTGGATCTTGTCGGCAATGGCCTGGGCCACATTCTCCTGCACGCTGAGGATATTCCCGACCTGGACCGCATAGTTCTGGGCCCAGACGTGAGTCTGATCGCTCGCCTTGATAAGTTGGGCCGAAATACGCGCTTGGGCGCCCTCGCGGCGCACACTGCCTTCCAAAACATAGCTCACGCCGAGTTCCCGCGCGATCTGCCCCACATCCTCGCGGGTACCCTTGTATTTCATGGCCGAAGTTCGAGCGATCACGCCCAGCACCTGGGGATTCAGCTGGCCAAGGTCGGTGATCATCTCCTCGGTTAGGCCGTCGGCAAAATAGTCCTGACTGGGATTGGCACTCAGATTGAGAAACGGCAGAACGGCCAGCATCACGCGGCCTGTGTTAGGACGGCGGGCAGAAGATTGGGGCGGCGGACGGCGTCCGCGGTAGGCGTAAACAGCTCCCAGAATCAGCGCCAGAACAGGCACAAGCCAAAGAAATCCGGCTACCCTGACGGGACGCGCGATAGCTTTCGCTGCCGACGGGATTGTCGGCGTTGGACCGGCTTCAGGCGGCGGCATCTGCCGTGAACTGGCGGATTCCGGTCCGGACTCGGCCTCAGGCTGGCCGTCGGCTGCGCCCGCGGGGTGCATCCATTCGTCGAGTTCGCCGGTATGGGCGAAGATGGCAGCGCGTCCCCGGCCGGGAAGCCGGTGAACTGGCAATCCCCTCTCCTCTTCCCAGCGCTGGACGGTCCTAACCTCACGCTTGAGGTAGTCAGCGATTTCCTTCCAGGAGTCGAGCCGGCGACCCTTTCCGCCCGCGTCTTTCTTAAGCTCCCCCATGGTCTTGCATCGCTGGATGTTACGCCGCGTCTTGTCGCTTTTTGTCGCTGTGCGTCGCCATCCGTCGCTTGAAACTTATCCTCTCGTCAAAGCAGTATAACCGACGCTTGCTGTGCGTGCCCATAGTCCATAGCGTCAACAGCCGAAACGGGATGGGCGCCCCCAAGCGGAAACCGCGGCTAACGCTAAGTCGGAGGCAAACTAAGAAGCGAGTCCTTGAAATCAGTACCAAGGGAAGGTCTCATATGTTACAGATTGCGACTTTTGAAGAGCTTCTCGCCAAACAGGGCTGCCGGATGTTATCGGCGGTGTTGTCCGTCGTCGCCCTGGCGGCTTTGCACCCTTCTTCGGCCGTTGGCCAGTCTAGCTGGAACGGGGGGAGCGGAAACTGGGGGGATTCCTCAAACAACGGCAGCAACACGAGTTGGACGCCCGCCTGCACGCCAGGCTTCAACGACGGGACACCACCGCCGTGCGGCAACCTGATCGGAGTCGCCGTCGACATTACCGCGGCGGGCTCAAGCGTGTCGGTCGACAGCGGGACAAGTCCCGTCATCGGTAATCTGACTGTCAGTTCAGGGAATAGTCTGATCCTGGACCCGGCTCCGTTGAGCGGCGAGGCCTTGGGAATCGAAGGCACGACCATAACCAACAACGGTACGATCACGCTGGAGTCGGGCAGTTCGGGAGCTTATGCTTCCTATCTGTACCTGGATAATTCAAGCGTAACCCTCACAGGGTCGGGCATTCTGGCGCTCGATGGTCTCGGTAACATCATTCAGCCTGGTTCAGGTACCGCAACGCTCGTCAACCAGAGCACGATTACGGGAGCCGGCACAATCGCAGCGACTACAGACCTCTACCTGGTCAACCAAGGCACGATCAACGCCAATATCACGACGTCGGGCAATCCCAACGGGATGAATATCAACCCCGCCGAGCCTGTAACCAACACCGGCCTGTTGGAGGCGACCAGCGGGGCCACACTCACTTTTCAGATCGGCTATTTTTCGGCCGGACCCTCGATCGATAATGCCGGCGGGACGATCCTGGCCACGGGCACTGGATCCACAGTGGTGCTGGGCAGCCTCCTGCTTACCGGAGGGACGTTGACCTCATCGAACGGAGGCGCATTCTCTATTTGCTGGTATGGCGGTGGCTGTCCCAGCCTGGAGGGCCCGGTCACGATTTCGACCGGGTCAACAATCAATGACGGCGGAACTCTTTACATCGAAGGGACCATCACCAACAACGGGACCATCAACCTGGGCACGTCCAGTCAAGCCGGGGATTTGCTGCTCGGGACCACCGGAAGCGCCGCGAATGCAACGCTGGCAGGGACGGGCAGCGTGGCCATGGGCGCCAGCGGCACGAGTCAGATTTCGGTAGGCCCGAATAGTAATCCGGGAACGACGCTGACGCTGCAGGAGCCCCTTTCAGGCTCGGGACAGATTGGCAATGACCCCAATTTTGTGCTGGTCAACAACTCGACCATTACCGCCAACCAAACCAAGACGTTGTACGTAGAAGCCGGAGGCGGCACTACCAACACGGGAACGCTCGAAGCCGCCAGCGGCGGCACGCTGGAGATCTATGGCCCGGTCACCAGCACGGGCGGAACCATTCTGAGTACGGGCGCTGGCTCAACCGCGATCCTGGCCGGCGGTGAAATCATCGGCGGGACGCTAACTTCCGCGTCCGAAGGCGTTTTCTCCGTGTGCGCGCCGACCGGGGGCTGTCCGGGACTGGATGGCATAACCAGCTCCGTGACGATTTCGGCAGGGACCACAGTGCCGGTTGTAAACGGCACTCTTGACATCGAAGGGACTCTCGTTATCAATGGCACCCTCGCCATGGGCTCCGGCACCCAAGGCGGCGAATTGGAACTGGGCGCGCCCGGGACGAGCGCCAACGTGACGCTGACGGGAACCGGAACGTTGACCATGTCAAACCTGCCCGGAAATATCATCATTACGGCCTCAAATTCCACCCCAGCGACCCTTACGAACCAGATCACCATCGAGGGAGCCGGAAACATCGGCGACACCTACCTCGGTCTTGTCAATGAAGGGACCATAATCGCCAATCAGAGCGAGGGGCTCCTGATTGACGTCAGCAGCCTTGGGTTCAACAACCCGGGAACTCTCACCGTCAGCGCCGGCGACGAACTTGTGATCGACGGTCCGGCTGGCTCTTTTCTCAATCTCAACAGCGCCAACGGCACCCTGACGGGTGGCACGTACAACATCACAGGGACGTTCGAGCTTCTCACCTGCTCGTCAGCGTGCAAAATCGTGACCAATGACGCGAACATAACGTTAACCGGAACTGGCTCCGCGATTACCGCTTACGGATCTTCGAACGCACTCTCAACTCTTACCGCTAACGGCAGCACGGGCACCCTCACACTGGACGGCCAGACCCTGTCGACGGGCAATTTCACCAATTCCGGAACCTTGAACCTCTCGCCCGGCACCCTGAGTGCGACCGGCAGCCTTACCCAGAGCGGCGCCTTTGGCGTGAGCATCGGCGGGACGGCGGCCGGCTCGCAGTACGGTCAAGCGAACGCTTCGGGCGCGGCGACGGTGGGGGGGACGTTGAACATCACGCTGACCAACGGCTATGTGCCGACCATTGGCGCCACCTTCACCATCCTCACCGGCGCCTCTGAAACCGGCGCCTTCACCAAGGTCAACGGCGCCACTATCAACAGCAAAGAGCATTTCATCGTGGAGTACACGACCACGGCAGTGATCCTGAACGT
>JASHPE010000445.1 GCA_030038235.1 Terriglobia bacterium | reverse complement strand
GCGTTTCATAAATACGACAGCGTATTAACAGTTGCGAATTAGGCGAGCCGGTTGCCAGCTGGGCCAAAAAATACGTGACCGAACTTATGAAACGACCGACTTAGCACCTGACACCCGACCCCTAGCCCCTGACCCCTGCTTCTTTGCTATATTCTTAGCAAGGGAGCTTCTCAGTGTTTTCGCGCCACAATCGCACGATCGCCGCGCTCTACGTTCTTGCCGACGCCCTCATCGTGCTCGCAAGCTGTGCCTTCGCCTACTACGCCCGCAGCCACTTCTTCCCGCATTTGCGCGTGTTCTACACAGGCCGGTTCTATCTGTGGCTGATGCCAGCCGTATTGCTGATCTGGATTTGCACCGGTCTTGCAGCGGGAATCTATCGTGAGATCCGGGAAGAGGACTGGCGCTCGGTGCTCTGGGATCCGATCAAGGTCAACGTGGTGGCCACGCTGATCCTGCTGGCCTTCACCGTCGCGGTGAAGGACGAATATGTAAGCCGCCTGCTGATCACCATTTTTTGTGTGACGGTTCTCGCCGTCATGATCGCGCTGCGGCTGGTGGCGCGGCAATTGGGTCCGAGCCTTCGCGCCACCTTTGGCAACGTACGCCACCTGCTGGTGGTGGGTCGCACGCCGGAGGCTTTGGAAATCGCGCGCGAGATCGAGGAGAACGAGTCGCACGGCGTGAAGTTAGCTGGATTCGCCATGCCCGGCCCTTCGTCTGGCGCAGTTGGCGCGACCGAGATGACGCCCACTGAGTCAGGGCTCAGGCGATCGTATCCGCTGTACGCCCTGCGCGATCTGGCGGAGTTGTTGCGCGCGCACGTGATCGATGAAGTGATCTTCGCCGTCTCCCGCGAAGAATTGGAAGGCCTGGAAGAGACGTTTCTGCTGTGCGAGGAGGAAGGCGTCAAGACGCGCGTGCTGGTGAGCTTTTTCCCGCACGTCATCTCCCGCGTTTATCTCGAGCGGCTGCGCGATATGCCGCTGCTCACGTTCTCCACCACGCCTGAGAACGAACTGCTGCTGCTCGCCAAACGCGCCGTGGATCTTGTTATGGCGTTGGCGCTGACGGCGCTGCTCTCGCCCCTGTTGCTGATTCTCGCCCTGCTCATCAAGCTGACGTCGCGCGGTCCGATCCTTTACCGCCAGACGCGTTGCGGCCTGGGCGGGCGCAAGTTCACGCTCTACAAGTTCCGCTCCATGCACGAACATGCTGAATCGCAACGTCGTGAGCTGCTGCCGCTCAACGAGCTGGACGGTCCGGTCTTCAAGATTCGCGACGATCCGCGCTGCACGCCTGTGGGACGCTGGATGCGGCGCTTCAGCCTGGACGAGCTGCCCCAGCTCATCAACATCATCAAGGGCGACATGTCGTTCGTCGGACCGCGTCCGCCGCTGCCGGAGGAGGTGGCGCACTACGAGCGCTGGCAGCGCCGCCGTCTTCGCATGCAGCCGGGCCTCACTTGCCTGTGGGCGCTCGAAGGGCGCAACAAATTGAATTTCCGCCGCTGGATGGAACTGGATCTCGAATACATCGACACGTGGTCGCCGGCGCTCGATTGGAAGATACTCTTGAAGACGATTCCGGTGGTCCTGCTCGGGCGCGGCGCCAGTTGAAGCAACGGTTTTGCGCAAAAGAAAAGACTCAACACAGAGGTCACGGAGGACTCACAGAGATTACAGAGAAGAGAGGCTGAATCCTGATCCGCGGCCGCATTTTTCGCGCTCCTGGTCTTCTCTGTGGCCCCCGTGAGACCTCTGCGAGCTCTGTGTTGAAGTTCTTTCTTCGGTCCCGAGAAGAAGTTGAATATTTGTGACGCACAGGAGATCGCCATGCCGCTTCCGCACCTCAATCGCAGACAGTTTGTGACCGCCGCAGCTTCCGCCGCGGCCGCCACGCTGGTCCCGCGGGTCGCGCTCGACGCGGCGCCGCAGGATCCCGTGATCGATTCAATGCGCGCCGTGGCGAGTCCTCGCCAACACGCTCCGAAGCCGGGCCAACGCGAGAAAATCGCGTGGAAGGTCGAACCCTTCCCGCTGGCCCAGGTGCGCCTGCTCGATGGACCTTTCAAGCAAGCAATGGAGATCAACAACCGCTGGCTGCTCTCGCTGCCGCCCGATCGTCTTCTGCACACCTTCCGCCTGACCTCCGGCATCGCCTCAACGGCGGAGCCGTTAGGAGGCTGGGAGAAGCCCGATTGCGAACTGCGCGGTCACTTCGCGGGCGGGCACGTTCTATCGGCGCTCGCGCTGGCCTATGCGTCGACGGGCGATGATGAGTTCAAATCGCGAGGCGACGCTTTGGTGACCGAACTCGCGCGCTGCCAGGAGAAGAATCAGAACGGATACCTCAGCGCCTATCCCGAGGATCTTTTCGACCGGCTTCGCGAGGAGCGTCCGGTGTGGGCGCCTTTCTACACCTATCACAAGATCATGGCCGGTCAGCTCGACATGTATCTCTATTGCGGCAACGACCAGGCGCTGCACGCGGCGGAAAATATGGCGGGCTGGGTGGACCACTGGAGCGAAAGCATCAGCGACGAGCACATGCAGCGCATCCTGCAGACCGAGTTCGGCGGCATGAACGAGGTGCTGTGCAATCTTTACGCCGTTACGGGCCGGCGCGACTACCTCGAGCTTGCGAGCCGCTTCGAGAAGAGCATGTTCTTCGACCCGCTGGCGGATCATCGCGACGAGTTGAAGGGCATCCACGCCAACACGCATATTCCACAGGTGATCAGCGCCGCGCGGCGGTACGAATTGACGGGCGAGCCGCGCTACCACGACATCGCGTCGTACTTCTGGAACGAGATCGTCACCGAGCGCGCCTATTGCACCGGCGGCACCAGCAATGACGAATACTGGAACACCGATCCAGGGAAGCTGGCAAACCAGCTTGGCAAGTATACCGAGGAGTGCTGCTGTGCCTACAACATGCTGAAGCTCACGCGACACGTCTTCGGCTGGACGGGCGATCCGCGCGCTATGGACTATTACGAGCGGACGCTGTGGAATCATCGGCTCGGCACCGAAGACGCGGACGGGCTGAAGAGCTACTACCTGCCGCTCGGCTCCGGCTACTGGAAGTTCTACAACTCGGCGTGGGATTCCTTCTGGTGCTGCACCGGCACCGGCGCCGAGGAGTTCGCGAAATTCGCCGACAGCATTTATTTCCACGACGAGCGCGGCGTCTACGTGAACCTCTTCATCGCTTCGGAGCTGAGCTGGCCGGAGAAACGCGTGCGGCTGCGGCAGGAGACCAAGTTTCCCGAACAGGAGGGCACCACGCTGATCGTGCGGGCAGAGAAGCCTGTCGAGATGCCCATCAGCGTCCGCGTACCTTATTGGGCCACGCGCGGAGGAAGTCTGAAGATCAATGGCGAATCGCTGCCCGTGTTCTCGAATCCCTCGAGCTATCTGACGGTGACGCGGACCTGGAAAGACGGCGATCGCGTCGAGATCAGCCTTCCCATGGGCCTCCACATCCATCCCATGCCGGACGATCCCACCTTACAGGCGATGATGTACGGTCCGCTGGTCCTCGCCGGCCGCCTGGGGGATCAAGGTCTGGACGCCGCGCACTTTCATCCCGGCTACGAGACCGCACCGCCCGGCGATCCGGTCCCGGTCGCGGCGGTCGCGGCGTCGTCGAAAGATCCGACCGGGTGGATTGAACCCGCGGCCGGCGAGTCGCTCAGCTTCCGGACTGCAGGGCAGCAGTCGGAGGTCAAGGTTGCGCCGTTCTATCGCGTGTCGGGCGAGCGCTACGTGGTTTATTGGAAAACGACTGCGAGCGCGTGACGTGCGGTCGTCCGGAGGATGGCAGACAATCGGCAAACTGGCCGGAAAGGCCTCAGACGCATTTGACTGATTCAGTTGTCAGCGCTTACAGTGGTACTGAGATTTGACGGACTCCATCTTAAGGCCATGAAAAAGTACAGCTTCAGAGTGGTTCTGGAACCCGACGAAGATTTCGACGGAAATCCGTCTGGGTGGCACGCGTTTTGCCCTGCTCTTGACGGCCAAGGCGCGTCAACTTGGGGGCCACGGAAGCGGAGGCACGCAAGAATATCGGTGAGGTCGTGCACCTGGTGGTCGAGAGCATGCTGGAGCATGGTGATCGCATTCCAGAGGGGCCGTCTGACCAAGTCGAGGTCACCGTCGAGCCTCGCGTCGCGGTCACTATGTGATCGGTGAGTATCGACTACGGTCGACTTCGAAATCTGACCGCTCGCGAGATCGTTTCCGCTTTGGTGCGGGACCGATTCACTTTTGATCGCGGCGCAGGATCCCACCAGATCTACCACCATCGTGACGGTCGGAGCGTCATAGTGACTTTGGGAGCGGGAGCACGTTTACACGATCGAGGTCGACGCCCGCTGGACGGAGGACGACCTCAAACGCCTCAAGCTGATTCGCTGAAGGTGCTGCCACGATAACCGTGGCCCACACTCTGCACATCACCAACGGCGATTCCGTACAGATCCGCGACACCGGACTCGAAGGCGATGTGCTCGCCTGGAAAGACTCGCTGCACGAGGGTCCGGTCCCGGCGGGACTCACACTCGACGAGTTGCGTCCCCTGCGGGCGCATTATCTTGCGAGCCTTGACCACCGTGCCGAGTCCGAAATCCTGGCTGACCTCGAGCATCGCGACCACATACTCGCCGGCTTTCGCGAGCGCCGCGAAGTTGTTCTCTGGTTTGAGCACGATCTCTACGACCAATTGCAACTTCTCCAGATTCTGGACTGGTTCTCGCGCGAGCCGTTGGGCGCCACCAGGCTTAGCCTCATCTGCACGGACACGTATCTCGGCGCGTTGCTGCCGGAACAGCTCTTGCCTTTGTATCCTGCTCGGCGCGAAGTGACGCCCGCGCAACTCGATCTCGCGTCCGGCGCCTGGTCGGCCTTCTGTGCGCCGGAACCGAGCGGCCTCGTCCAGTTTGCGCTCGAGGTGAATCGCGAGCTTCCTTATCTTGCGGGGGCCTTGCGACGGCACTTGGAGGAGTTTCCCGCCGCAGAAAACGGTCTCTCGCGCACGGAAAGGCAGATTCTCGAGGCGCTCGAGAGTGAGCCTTTGTCTTTGGCCGAACTGTTTCACGCCTGCCAGGAGCGTGAAGAACGAATTTTCATGGGCGATCTGATCTTCTTCGCGTGTGTCCGTAAGCTGGCAAGCGCCAAGATTCCGCTGGTCCGCTTGGTCGGCGTGCAACGTGAGGGCGACCCCTTCGCTGAATCGCAGGCGGAGATCACCCCGCACGGCAGTTCCGTGCTGCACGGAGAAGAAGACCACATTCGCCTCAACGGCATCGATCGATGGCTCGGCGGCGTCCACCTGCACTGCCCGCCTGTCGGCCCTCAGGACGCGGTTTGGCGCTGGAACAGCCGTGAGCATCGCCTTGACTCGTGATCTCCGCACTGCAAGCGCCCGGTGCTAAACTGAACCAGCATGCGTGACTTTCCCGCCGATGCTGAAATCCTGAAGGTATTCGAGCGCCAGCCGGACAAGACTTTTCGTCTGCGTGAATTGATCGTCGAGCTGGAGTTGCGCTCGAGCGACGCCCCCGATTTGAAGCGCGCCCTCAAGCTGCTCTCGAAGCAGCGCAAGATTCTTTATCTGAAGAAAGGTCACTTCACGTTGAATCGCCATGGCCGAGGTGCGCGGCAGCCTGCCGCATCGATCGTATCGACGCAGGGTCTGAGGCCTGGGCCGAAGTCGGCCCGCAGCGGTCTGGTCGCCGGCCGGCTGATCGCCCATCGCGATGGTTACGGCTTCGTGGTGCCCGACGATCCGAAAGTCGGCGCCGACATTTTCATTCCGCCGCTCGGCATGCATTCGGCGCTACACGGCGATCGCGTGGAGGTCCACGTGGTCGAGAAACATGATCCGCACGCCGGGCACGGCAGAGCGGGCGCGGCGCGGCGCGGGCAATCCGGAAAGGGATCGGGACGCGAGCGCGACGGCGGATTGCGTCTCGAAGGCCGAATCGTCAACGTCACGGACCGCGCGCAGAAGACCGTGGTGGGTGAGTTTCGCTGCGGCACGCGCGCCAACTTCGTTGTGCCTTACGACCGTCACATTCCCTTGGAGATCGTGATTCCTCGCGGCGATGAGTGGCCATCGCAGGATTTGAGCAGCGATCGGCAATTCGGAGGTGAGTCCGCCGGTGGATCGCAATCGCGTCACCTGCCCCGCAACCCCGCTGGGACTGAGAGCGTCGTCGACGGAGCGAACGCCCGCCGCAACGTTCGTGATCTCGACGGTTTGATCGTCGACGTCGAGATCACCAGCTTCCCCGATCCCGTGCGCGGCACTCCGCCGCGCGGACGCGTACTCGAAATCCTCGGGCTTCGCGAAGATTTCGGAGTCGATGTCGAGATCATGATTCGGAAGTACCACTTGCCGCACCGCTTTGCCGAAGATGTACTCGCCGAGGGACACAACGCGCCCAAGGAAGTTTCGCCCACCGATGCCGCCGGCCGGCGCGATTTTCGCGGTCTGCCTATTGTGACCATCGACGGCGAGACCGCCAAGGATTTCGACGATGCCGTTTACGTGAACCGGCTGCCGGGCGGACATTACGGGCTGCAGGTTCACATCGCCGACGTAGCCCATTACGTGCGCCCGGGAAGCGCGCTCGATCGCGAAGCACGCCTGCGCGGCACCAGCGTCTATTTTCCCGATCGCGCCGTGCCCATGCTGCCGCTCGATCTTTCGAATGGCATCTGCAGCCTGAATCCGCACGTCGACCGCCTGACGATGTCGTGCCTGATGGAGATCGATCCCAAGGGCCGCGTGGTGGCTTACGATTTGGCGCCCGGAGTGATTCGCAGCGCCCGGCGCATGACGTACACCGCCGTCTATGCGGTGCTGCGCGGCGATTCGGACGCTCTCGCGGAGTATGGCCAACTCGCGCACGAGTTCCGGCTGATGGAGGAACTGGCCCTGATCCTTAACGGGCAGCGCCGCAGGCGGGGCTCGATCGACTTCGACCTGCCGGCACCCGAGATCGAGTTCGACGAGCAGGGCCGCATGACCGGTGTGACGCGCTCGGAGCGCAACATCGCCCATCGTCTCATCGAGGAATTCATGCTGGCCGCCAACGAAACCGTGGCCACGCACCTTGAGCGCTGCAGCGTGCCCACGCTCTATCGCATCCACGAGCAGCCCGATCCAAAGAAGGTGATCGAATTCGAAGAGATCGCGGCCGCCTTCGGCCAGACACTCGGGGTCGAATTGCCACCCGCGCGACGCACACGCGTCCACGCCCGCGACGATCGCGACCGCTATCCGCGCTTCGAGCAGCAACTCGAGGCCGGCGATTTCAAAATCACCTCGCGCCACTATCAGCGCCTGACGGAACGGATCGCGGGGCGACCGGAGGAACGCATCCTGTCATATCTCATGCTTCGATCACTGAAGCAGGCGCGCTACTCCGAGGAAAATGTGGGACACTTCGCGCTGGCGTCATCCACCTACACGCACTTCACATCGCCGATCCGGCGCTACCCGGATTTAATCGTCCATCGCACGCTGAAGGCGCTGCTCGAGACGCAGGGTGGCTTCGCCAAGGTGGGCATCGCAGCTACATCGGGTACGGCCAAGCGTGGCTGTGCCACCGCAACATCGGGCACAGCCAAGAGTGGCTGTGCTACTGGCACTGAAGTGCTGGCTGCGGGCTGCGAAGGCGGAGTCCGCATGCAGAATGCGGAACTTCATGCGCTCGGTCTGGCGACTTCCGAAAGCGAGCGCCGCGCCGCCGACGCCGAACGCGAGTTGATGGACTGGAAAAAAGTGGTCTTTATGACCGATCGCCTGGGCGACGAATTCGAGGCACTCGTGACAAGTCTCACGCGTCGCGGATTTTTCGTCGAACTCACCGACTTGTTTGTGGAAGGTTTTGTGACACTGGACAGCATGGAGGACGATCGCTACGTGTTTCGAGAGAAGCTGCGGGCCGTGGTGGGCCTCGACTCAGGATATGAGTATCATCTCGGTGAGCGCGTCCAAGTGCGGCTCGACCGCATCGATCGCGTGGACAATCGCCTGGAGTTCTCAATAATACGGCCTGCCGTGATCGATCAGGCGCGACCCAGGCGAAGCTGAGAGCGAGATTCTCCTCGGCGAAAGGACCGCCATTTGAGAGGGTTGGGCGCCGGCGCGGGAACACCCCGGTCCCTGTTTGACGAAACTCTCCGCGGGAATATATCATGGTATATATCAATAAGGAGGAGCGGCTATGCCTCGCGTCGCTAAGTTGTTCAGCAATGGACGCAGTCAAGCGGTTCGTCTGCCCGCAGAGTACCGCTTCGAAGGTTCGGAGGTATTTGTCCGCCGCGATCCTCAGAGTGGCGATGTGATCCTCTCGCGGCGGCCGGAATCGTGGAAGGATTTCTTTCAACTGGTGAAGAATCTTGAAATACCTGATGATTTCCTCGCCGACCGCCGCGACGAACCGCCTCAGAAGCGAGATATCATCTGATGGCTGTCCGCTACCTGCTGGACACGAACACCGCGAGCTACATCATCAAGGGCAATGTCCCCCGGGTGCGCGAGCGCCTGCTGAAGGTGCCGATGGCCCAGGTCGCGATTTCAGTGGTCACCGAGGCCGAGTTACGTTTCGGGCTTGCGCGTAGGCCAGACGCGGCTCGCCTTCGGATTGCAGTCGAGGAGTTCCTGCTTCGAGTCGAAATCCTGCCCTGGGATTCCGATTCGGCACGGCACTACGCGGATCTGCGCGCCGCGCTTGAAGACGCCGGAACACCCATGGGCAATTTGGACATGATGATTGCGGCTCAAGCCCTGGCTTCTGAGGTTGTCCTGGCCACAAATAATCGCGTCTTCCGGCGTGTCAAAGGATTAACAGTCGAAGACTGGAGCCGATAGCCGCGGTCGGTGTTTGTCAACCGCGGCGCCAGCCTCCAATCATTAGTTTAGTGGCTCACAGCCCAGACATATGCGGCGAGCGCCGATAGCTGGTCAGGAGTGAGTTGCGCCCCGCCCATGGGCGGCATCGGGCTGCGATATTCTTTGGGCTGCGGCACTCCCTCTTTGATGGCCTTCAGGATTCCGGCATAGCTGCCATCGCTCCACAGCCACTTCTTGCTGGTAAGGCTTGGACCGAGGGGCGAGCCGGTAGCGTTCGCGCCATGGCAGCCCACGCAGGGAGCTCCGCCCACCTGGCCGTGGTAGATGCGATCCCCCAGCGCGACCATCGCGCGGGTGGCTCCCGGGGGAACCGGAAGATTCCGGGCTGCAGCCGCGCCGGCGTTGGCATGCGTTCCTTCGGGCGGCCCGGCGGCAGCCCCCGCGATCTCGCCAGCCGGAGCTGACGCGCTCGGGCACGGAGTAATTCCCGCCGTGCCGCTGGTGGGACCGCCCTGGTAGACGATGCGATAGATGCGGCCGCGGATATCGTCGGAGACGTAGAGCGCCCCGTCCGGTCCGGCCACCACGCCGGAAGGACGATGTTCGGCGCCGTCCGGAGTCTTTACGGCTCCCGCGAATCCGTCGGCGAAGATCTCACAATTGCCGGATGCGCGGTCGCCGGCGAGCGGCTGAAAGACGACGTTATAGCCGCCTTGCGGGTAGGGAGCGCGATCCCACGAGCCGTGGAATGCGATGAAAACCCCGTTGCGATAACGGGCCGGAAATTTCTTTCCGTCGTAGCGGGCCATTCCGTTCGGCGCCCAATGGGCGGGGAATGCCGCCGCAGGAGCGCTCTTGCTCGCGCACTCACCCGCAGTTTTGCCGCCGTCGCCGCCATACTCGGGCGCAAGCACGAGTTTTTGCTGAACCGCGTCGTAATAGCATTCGGGCCAGCCGTAATCGCCGCCGGGCTTCAACAGCAGCAACTCCTCGGCCGGCAGGGTGGCTTCCTCGGTGGGCTTGTAGAGATCGGGCCAGTTCGCATGCAATTGGTCGCGTCCCTGTTGAGTCACAAATAATCGCCCGGTGGAGTCGAAAGCGAAACCTTCAGCGTTCCGGATGCCCGTTGCGTATCGCGCGCCCGGTGAAAACGTCTGATTCGTCTTGTTCGCGTCCCAGCGCCAGATGCCGCCCCGCGTTTCGAGCTCGGTGCACGGATTTAGGCCGGGCGATCCGCGATGCCGATTTCGCGCCTGGCAGGAATTTGTGGCGGTCGCAACGTCCACGTACAGCGATCCCTGGGAATCAATGATGAACGGATGCATGGGATGATCGCCGCCCAGGGGCAGCCCGGAGACGATCGTGTCGGGATCGCCGTGCGGCAGGACGGGGCCGGACGCTAGTGCATAGCGCACGATCCGGTCCTTGCTCTCGGCGTAAATCGACCCCTTGTAGATGCCGATGCCGGTGCCGCCGGCGCCGCCGTTCTCGGCGGTTTCGCCGAAGCGCTCGATCACGTCCGCTTTTCCCGAGCCCGTTTTGTCCTGCAGCGCCACCAGGAATCCGCCCGCGTGCGACGGCTGGTTGCCGTAGTAATCGCCCGACCAGGTGTTCACGTAAACCACCCCGTTCGGTCCCACCACCAGATGACGCGCGTGGCCGATGCCGTCAGCGAAGATGGTCGCGCAAAAACCGGCGGGTAATCTCAGCCCAGTGTCGTCGTTCGGGCACGATGAACTTCTGGTTTCTTTGCCGGAATTCGACTGGGCTTGAGCGGGCCCACCCATCAGGAAGAACAGGACCACGCAACACAACGAAATTCTGTTCACATGGAGCAGGCGCATTGAACCCTCTGCAGGTCGAAGATTCCCCCGGGACATTTTATTACATTCGGAGGCAGTCATTCTCTGCTGAGTCCGTCAGACGCGGTTTGCTTCCAGATCGCCCTCTGCCTGAGTTCTTCCTTCCACGCCTTTTCGTCGCGTTTTAGGGCGGCATAATCCGCATTGGCATCGCGCAAGAATTTCTCGCGCCGGTAGCTCTCGATGGCTCTGTCCAGCACCGCCCGCATGGAGTCACCCTCCTCCTGGGCGAGCCGGCGCAGCAATGTATGGGTGTGAACGCTGATTCGGATGTTCGGGGTGCGGGTGTCTGACTTCATGCCCTTCACCGTGGCATCGGTGTGATGTCTTGTCTACCATTCTGTGAACGCACCTGCATGCATCAGCCGGTCTCATCTCGACCGCTTCTCCACATGGCCTGAATCACGCCAGAATCTCGCGGACGATCTTGGTGGTCTCACCAACTTGGTCGGAATAGCGTGGGTACATACCGATAATCGTCGCGTCGGTGGGCTTGATGTTGTCGTAGGCCCACTTGATCGCCGCGCGCTTTTCTTCCTCGGACCCGCATTTGCGGCCCGCCGCCAGCACCTTGTAGACCAGCGTCGGCTTGTTCACTTGGCGCACCGCCGCGACCATCTTGGGCCGGTCGGACTCGATCCAACCCTCGTCCACAGGAACCGTGCCAATGTCTCTTATCCAGTCTTCGCGATGCCGGCTGAGGTAGTGCAGTCCCGCCATGTAGAAATCGTTGCCGAATCCCTTCTCATGCAGCGTCTCGAGGATCTTCGGATTATGCGTGGAGATGCCGGCTGCGACGCCCATGTCGTGGACCCGGTCGATATAGGTTCTGACGAGATCGATCTTCCCGGCGCGGTAAAGAATATCGGTCGCAAAGCCGTGGAAGGCGATGCCGATCGGCCTCACCTCCATTGCCGCCTGCGCGCACTTGATGGTTCCGTCCAGGACCTCTTCCGGCGAGCGTCCCATTTTTTCGTCGTAATGCCACGACGCAGCCAGGCAGATGAACTGGATGTTGCACCCGGCCTCGCGCAGCTTTGGAAATATGCGCTTCAGGTCGTAGTTGAAGCTCGTCTGCCAAGTGTTGATCCCGGCGCGCTCGCAGCCGGCGAGCAGTTCCACAATATGCTCGTCCGTGAACCACTCGCGCATCTGCCGATCGAGCATCGGATTGAAATGCGAATAGCCGAAGATGGGATTGCCGCCCACCAGCAGTCGCGTCACGAGGTGCGCGCCCAATTGCACCGTCGGCAGCATGTTCGCAGATTCCGCGCGCAGCGGCCCTGGCACCATCAGGCCGACGGCCACGCTGGTGGCGTCTTTCAAAAAATCGCGTCTGCTGCTGGGCTGGTCCGAAGCATTTCCCTGACTTGATTTCTTCCCGCTCATGACGCTCCTCCCTAATGCGCTGAATCTTTCGTCTGGCAAGATGGTATCACCGCGCCCGCGTTATTTCTCGCCCGCTTGCGCGTCCTACTGCGAGTTGAAAGCTTACCTTGGGATTCCCAGTCGGCGCGGCAATACGCAGGCGTGCGCGCGGCGCTGGAACGGACGGGCACGCCCATGGGCAATTTGGACATGATGATTGCGGCTCAATCGGTCGGCCGCCGAGGCCATTCTGGTCACGAACGACCGGGAGTTCCGGCGCCTAAAGGGGCTACAAATAGAGGACTGGAGCCGGGACGCGGCGATTGAGATGCTGCGGAAGCGCCGCGCCCAGAAATTGAAACCCCAAGGATGAGCGCGTGGCCTGAAAGGGTCCCCGCTGCAATGAGGTCGGTTTCGCGACAAGCGCAACTTAAAGGAGGTTCTGGGAGCGGGTCTGAACGGCAGGTCCCGAGTGGCCGAAGGGGGGAGACACGAGTATTCGTGCCAGCCCCCGGGGCCATATCAAGTAACAATCGTGAAAGGCTCCACTGAGGAGCGACACCGGTGATCGCTGATACGCCGGCTCGGCTCACGCCGGGTGGCGCGCACGAAGGCCCATGATACCCAGAGCAGCGAGGGTCACGGCCAGTAACACCAACGAGGACGCCTCGGGCGCATTACTGACGGTTGTCGTGACGTTGAACGTCAGCACCGCACCGGTTTCTTCGAGATCGGAATAAAACAGTTCCAGCGTGTGATCGCCCGCGTTGACAACAGGGGTTGTGCACGTGCCGGGCGAGTAGCCATGCACACCACCGAGGTCGCAAACCACACTCCCGTCCAAGTAAACGAACGCGACGTCATCGGCGCCGATGGTGAAGCTAAGCGATTCCGTCGTCGGGACGTCCAACGTAGCGGAAAACACCGCCGCCTGGAACCCGTTCGCATCGTTGCCACCGGTCCCGTTTGGTGGGTAGAAATCGAAGTTCTCGTAAGGCAGCGTTATAGTGCCGGTCCCTGTCTCGACCACGTCTGAAGTCCCGCCAGGACCTCCGTTGTTCAGGGCCGGACTCCACCAGGTGATCTCACCGCTTGAGGTCACATCCTGCGGCAACGGCATGGCTGTGAAACAGTTCGACGTGCAGCCATACATCGCCGTATTCAGAATGGGCAGACCGTTGGATCCCAGGTTATTTTGCACTTCGTTGCTGAAGACGCCGCTCGCCAGATGGTTCATATCCTGATCGTTTTCCGCGATCGTGTAATAGGTAACTGACATTGTGACGGTGCTAGCGCGCGCCGCGCACGGTGCGAGAGCCATCGCGGCAGCGGCCATTGTCGGAATGACGTTTCGAAGAAACGCTCTCATGATGTCCCTCCTGTTTGTAAACAACTTTTTGTCCGGCGTCAATTCAAAACCGATTTAAGGCTCATGCTGCACAGATTTGCATTTTTTCGCATCCCGAGAACAACCAGTAGTACACCCACTTGCGGAAAAAGATGTGTGCGCTTGGAACTGACAGCCCGCGTAAAACTGCCTCGACCACCCCGCCCATTTACTGGAGCACACAGGTCAGCGTCCCAAACCAGAAACACCTCCACCTGCTTAGGCAGCTGCACTTTACATACCAAACTCTGTTTGACCGATCGGACCATAGCGGCAACGGCAGTATCTACAACAAAAACAACATGAAAAACACTAGAGATGAGATATAAGAACAGTGCCGGCAGACGTGCTAGCTCTTTAAGAAGTGCAAAGTTTTGCAGCTTGAGTTGCAAATGTTTGCACATTCGCCTGGCCTCACTGCCGAGGGACGCCAGCTTTTGCCAAGTGCCAGCAGATCCTGCGCGATTTCATGGGCCTTGCCGTAATTCGCGGGTGGCGCCGACATGCGATTCGTGTCGGTCGCAACGCGGATGGGTGGCGAACGAAGTCGAAGAGGTCCAGGACGCACTGCAGTCGCCGCAGTCTTGTTTGCGAACGGGAGCAATTTGTGGAAGACGATAGCTTTCACACAGCCGCTTCTATCAGCCCACTGGCAGGAGGTCCGCTTGCGCGGCTTGCCAACGCACCGAGTGACTCCCGGAGTTCCCTAACGTCGTGGCCCAGCATCATTCAAGGCCGCGGGGATCGATGTTGCCGGCGACAAGATCTTTTGTCGCCGTTATGGACAAGGGGTCCTGCGATTCTCATGGTTCACGGCTCTCCGCGGACAAGCCCGATGTGGCGCTTCCTGCCCCAAAGCTTGCTCGGAATCACACAGTGATCTGCGTAGGTCTGCGAACTTACGTTACGGGAACCCAAATTTCACCAAGCACCCCCACGGCGGCCGCTAGGCGACGCCGGAATACAAACGAACCCGGAATATTTCAGAAAACAGGACACTTATATCAGTATCGCTCCGAACGCAGATAGCCCGCACGAGCGTCCTTGCAACTGCCGGCTCCGGACTGTGTCGGCAACTGTTAGAATTGGGCCTATGGGACAACCATCAGCGGCTCTGGCTACGTTCGCGCAAGCGGCGCGGCCGACGACGATCATCGAGGCGCCTCGCCTCGCGCGGAAGCTGGGCATCAACCTGCTCCTCGCCAGCGAGACCTTTCAGCACACCGGCAGCTTCAAATTTCGCGCGACCTCTCATCTGGCATCGCACGTTCCGAATCCTCTGATCATCGCCGCCTCGTCCGGCAATTTCGGGCAGGCCCTGGCTTATGCCTGCTCGCTCGTCGGCAAGCGGTCGATCATTGTCATGCCGCAGACGAGCGCGCTCGTGAAAGTGGACGCCGTCCGCGAGTACGGTGGCCAGGTGGACTTCGTGGACGTGCGCGCCAAGAGCCGCGCCGCGCGCGTGGCCGAGCTCGCGGGCGAACATCCCGAAGCTTACGTGGCGAGCGCCTATGACGACCCGCTCGTGATCGAGGGCAACAGCAGCCTGGGCGAGGAACTGGCGCGGATCGATTGTCCGTTCGATCGGCCGCCGGAGGTGGTTGTGGCGCCGGTGGGCGGCGGCGGTCTCACGTCCGGAATCGTTACTGGACTTCGCCGGGCGGGCAGCTCTCTCGAAGTTGTCGGCGCCGAGCCGTTGCTCGCCAATGACGCCGCGCAGTCGCTGCGCGCGGGCCGCATCGTGGCCAACGAGACCGAGCCCCAGACGATTGCCGATGGGGCGCGCACGGTGAGCCTCGGCGTCCACAACTGGGCGATCCTGAAAGACGGCCTGGCCGGAATTGTGGAGGTGCCGGAGGAGAACATCGCGCTCGCAGTGCGCCTGCTCTTTGAACTTGCGAACCTGAAGGCTGAGCCCACCGGCGCGCTTTCGGTTGGCGCGCTGTTGACGGACCCAGATCGCTTCCGCGGGAGGCTGGTCTGCTGCGTGGTCAGCGGCGGCAACGTGGATCCGGCGGTGTATCGGGAACTGCTGGGCGCGTCGTAACGGGTCGTGTCTCCGTTTGATGTACGGGCGGCCCTCGTGGCCGCCCTTTGTCGAAGGCAGTCTGGTACTTGGGGCGGCCCTCGTGGCCGCCCGTACGTCAAAATGAGACACTACCCTAGCCTCGCCGCGTTTGTCGCGCACCAACGCGATGGGTTATAATCGAATGCGGCGATTGACCTGAGTCTTACGGTTCGAAGTTCCTCGTTATGTCGAAGTTCCTTCTCATCTCGAGCCTGATCGCGCCACCCAACCCGGTGGTGCACTACGTCCAGAAGATCTTCCACAAGGATCCCTTCTCGGGAATCTACCAGCCGAACGCCTTCGACGTTAGCATTCTGGTTCCTTACTTCACGATCCTGATTATTCTCTCGATCTACGGCATTCATCGTTATTTTCTCACCTGGACTTACCTGCGGAACCGTAAGCACGCGCCCAAGCCGCCGGAGCGGGTTGAAAAGCTCCCGCGCGTCACCATCCAATTGCCGATTTACAACGAGCGCTATGTGGTGGAGCGGCTGCTGGAGGCGGTCACCCGGATCGATTATCCGCGCGAGTTGCTGGAGATCCAGCTTCTGGACGATTCAACCGACGAGACCACGATTGTAGCCTCGCGACTGGTGAGCGAGTACGCACGCGACGGCTATCCCGTGGTCTACCTGCACCGCAACAATCGGCAGGGCTTCAAAGCGGGCGCACTGGAAGCCGGTCTCGCGAAGGCCACGGGCGAGTTCGTGGCTATCTTCGACGCGGACTTTGTCCCCAAACCCGACGTCATACGGCGGATGCTGCCCTACTTCACCGATCCCAAGGTGGGCGTGGTGCAGGGCCGCTGGACGTGGCTGAATCGCGAGTACTCGATGCTGACCGAGGTTGAGGCCATCGTGCTCGACGGCCACTTCGTGATCGAGCACGGCGGACGCAACTTCTCCGGGCGCTTCTTCAACTTCAACGGGACCGCGGGCATGTGGCGGCGCAGCGCCATCGATGACGCGGGCGGCTGGGAGCACGACACGCTTACGGAAGACACCGACCTGAGCTACCGGGCGCAGCTCAAGGGCTGGAAGTTCATCTACGATCCCACCATCGAGTGCCCGTCGGAGCTGCCGGTCGAAATCAACGCGTTCAAGACGCAGCAAGCGCGCTGGGCCAAGGGGCTCACGCAGGTGGCTCGCAAGATCCTTCCCGCCGTCTGGCGCAGCAAACAGCCGCTCAAAATCAAGCTGGAAGCGACATTTCACCTCACCGCCAATTGCGCCTATCCGCTGATGGTCGTCTTCTCGCTGATCCTGCTGCCGGCCATGATCGTGCGCTTCTACCAGGGCTGGTTTCAGATGCTGTATCTCGACCTGCCGCTGTTTCTCGCTTCCACCTGTTCGGTCTCGAGCTTCTACATGGTGGCGCAGCGCCAGCTTTATCCGAAAACCTGGAAGCAGCGCATCAAGTACATGCCGTTTCTGATGGCCACCGGCATTGGCCTCTCGGTGATGAACGCCAAGGTCGTGATCGAGGCGCTGTTCGGCATGCAATCCGAATTCGTGCGCACGCCCAAGTATCGGGTGGAGGGCAAGGAAGGCACTTGGGAGCGCAAGAAGTACTCGCGCAAGAGCGGTTGGGTCCCGTACGTCGAGCTTGGCCTCGCTTCCTACTTCCTCTTTACCACGCTCTACTCCTTCAGCGTTGAGGACTACCTCACCACTCCTTTCCTGATGCTCTTCTTCGGCGGCTATCTGTACATGGGATCACTCTCTTTGCTCCAGATTCCGCTGCGCCGTCTCAAGAATTCCCTGCCCTCGCTAGTCCGCGCCCGCAGCGTATCCGCAGAAACCTGAGCCGCAATCCCTCGACAGCAACTTCTACGGGCCTGGTGGGTTCATAGCCATGGGGCCGTATCCTATGTGTCTCCAGCCGCGGCCCGTCAAGGAGAATATGAATGCGAAGAGCACTCGGCATTGGATTGGCGTGCGCGGCCACGGTCATGGCG
>JASHPE010000444.1 GCA_030038235.1 Terriglobia bacterium | reverse complement strand
GCGTCCACCGAGCCTCTCAGGCAGCAGTAGATGAGATAAAAGGGAATCGCCAGGATGATGATCCTGGTTACCGTCGTTCCGCCGCCAAATTGCTGCCCGACCCACAGGCGCAGCAGGCTATCAGTGAAGACGACCAACTGGAGACAAACGAACCCCGACAGCGCCACGACCGCAGCGAGCAGATACCTGAGGTGCGTTCGGACCTCGGCCTGCCGCTCCTGTGCCAACATCATGCTCACCTTGGAGAGCATCAAGGTGCCGACCGGCGTGGCGGCGGCGCTGACAGCAGAAAGAATGCTGATCCCCAGAAGCAGAGATGTAACCTGCGAGACCGGTATGAATCGCATCGCGACGAGTGGACCGAGAGCCAGAAGGGCGCCGAGCGCGAAGTCGCCCGGCACGCGAGGTAAACCGTACCCCAGGAGACCGCGCGTGGCAGCGCGTAATCCGCCACGGCTAACGCTGGCTCCGCGTCGCAAAACGGAGCCGCATACGGCGGCTGAGCAAGAGAGGATTACAAGCCCCGTGACGCTGAGGATCAAGGGCACCGATCGCGTTCGGGCAAGGGCGATCACCGCGACCAGGGGAAAAACCACCACGTTGAACACCTGAAGAGCGTTCGCCTGAATCAGATCGAGCCGTCCTCGAAAGTACCCATAGGCGCAATTGTGTATCGTCATGCCGAACGCCATCAGGCCCAGCGGCAAGATCAGCGCGTCCATAGTGAAGCTGCCATAAAGCCATCGTCCAAACTCGGTTCTGCCGGCATAGAGAACGAGGCAAATGACGGCGGCAACGCCGCCGCTCGTGGCGAGTGAGATCCCGAGATATCCGCGAAGTTCGCTCTCCGCGCCGCCCATCCCGTAAGCGACAAACCGCGGCAGGGCGTTCGCGGTCCCCAGTTGTTCCGCCGGTTGCAACCAGGCCAGCACCCTCCGGAGCAGGAGATATTCCCCGAGCGCGGCGACCCCCATCAGCCTGCCCACCAGCGAAACGATCGCGAGACCCGAGACGAGAACGCCGAACTCGGTAAGCGAGGTCAGGCCGAAGTCACGAGCCAGAGGATGAAGAGAAAGACCGCATCTGAGCCTGGCTAACTTATGACTAACTCCGTTTTCAGAGTTATGCACAGGCTTCAACGTCGGAAGACTCACGCAGCCGTCCTTCATCGAGGATGTAGACTTCACCACAATCCGGGCAACGGCCTGACTCGCCTGAGATCTCGAGTCCGATCCCGCACCGGCACATCCAACCCGTTTGCCTGGCGGGCACTCCCATGACCAGCGCGTAGTCAGGCACGTCATGCGTGACCACGGCGCCGGCAGCGACGAAGGCGTACTGCCCAACGGTCACGCCACAAACCACGGTCGAATTGGCGCCGAGGGAAGCGCCTCTGCGAATCAGAGTGCGGCGATATTCGTTCTTTCGCTCGATGTGGCTGCGAGGGTTGATGACGTTCGTGAACACCATCGACGGACCGCAAAAGACGTCATCCTCAAGCTCGACGCCAGTGTAGATGGACACATTGTTCTGGATCTTCACGTTGTTGCCAATGCGGCATCCCGGCGATACCACCACGTTCTGGCCGAGGTTACAGTGCTTACCGAGCTTGCTTCCGGACATGATGTGCGAGAAATGCCAGATGCATGTTTGCTCGCCAATCTCGCAGGGCTCGTCGATAACTGCCGTGGGGTGGGCGAAGTAGGGTTTGCCCGGGGCTTCGATGGCGAGAAGCCGCCCGCCGCTTCGCAGGGACTTTTCACAGGCGTCTAGCACCCGGAGAACACGGAGCCCTTCATGGCCGTCCGTGCGAGGCGTCTTCCGCTGCCGAACACACTCGAGAAAGTGCCGGCACTCCGTCTGGAGCGGTTCCTCGTCGGGCAGCGGTACCACTTCACCGTCTGCCTTGCGCGCGACGGGCGCACGGTCCAGCCAGTCGATGTGATGCGGATAGAGCACCAGCTTCCGCTCAAGCTCGGTATCATCGAACACGGCCATCTTACGATCAGCCACCACCACGAGCTTCTGCTCTTTGAAGGGATGAAGCCAGCTTACGAAAATGTGCGCGGCGACGCCGCTTGCGAATTGAAAATGCGTGGTGGTAACGTCAGCAACTGACGGGGTCAAATGACAGCTCCCGTGCGCGGCGACATTCGTGGGGACTTCGCCAAGAAGCGCCAGGATTACCGAAACATCATGCGGCGCAAAGCTCCAGAGAATATTCTCCTCAGTGCGCAGTTTGCCCAAGTTAAGCCGGTTCGAGCAGATGTACTGAATCCGGCCGAGATCGCCTTGCGCAATCATTCGCTTCAATTCGAGGAGAGCGGGATGATACTGGAGCAGGTGGCCAACCATCAGGATGCGCTTGAAATGCGCGGCCAGATCGATCAAGTGTTGGGCTTCCTCGATTGAGAGCGCAAGCGGTTTCTCAACAAATACGTCCTTACCGGCCAGTAATGCTTTCCGGGCGATTTCAAAGTGGAGGGCGGCCGGCGTCGCGATTGCCACCGCCTGGAAATCGGGCATACCCAGCAACTGATTCAGCTCGGACACTGGTTCGGCGCCGTGTCTCGCTCCGAGTTCAGCGGCTCGCGAGGAATCAGCATCGCAGACGGCTTGTAGTGCGCCCAACTGACTGAAGTTGCGTACCAGGTTTTTGCCCCAGTAGCCACAACCGACTACAGCAACCTGCGGGATTGAATCAGGCATCTCGAATTCCTTTCTTTCCGGACGCCATCAGCGCCCGTAAAACTTTGCAACGGCGTGGACGACTTCGGCCTGTTGCTGCGGCTGCAGGCTTGGATCAATCGGGAGAGACAGAACTTCCCTGCTCGCCGACTCGGACTCCGGAAATTGGCCCTTTTTGTAACCGAGAGATTCAAACGCACGCTGAAGGTGAAGTGGCACCGGGTAGTAGATCTCGCTTGGAATGCCACGCCGTTGCAGAGATTCGCGAAGCCTGTCGCGGTCGGTGCTCCGGATCGTGAACTGGTTGTACACGTGGAGGCACTCCGCCGGGCAGGAGGGCAAGGTGACGACATCCAGCAGTCCGGCGTCAGCAAATAGCCCGCGGTAGCGCTCGGCATTGCCCCTTCGCGCCGCACTCCAGCAGTCGAGGTGGGGCAGCTTGGCGCGCAGAATGGCCGCCTGGAGGGAATCGAGCCGACTGTTGATTCCCACCATGTCGTAATGGTATTTGTTCCGGGCGCCGTGCGCCCTGAGCGAACGCAGCCGCTCAGCAAGGGAGGCGTCTCCGGTCGTAATCAGCCCGCCATCGCCGGCGCCACCCAGGTTTTTCGAAGGGAAGAAGCTGAAGCAGCCCGTGGCGCCGAAGCTCCCGACCGGCCGGCCGTCGTAGCGCGCGCCGAGCGCTTGCGCCGCATCTTCAATGACCGGCAGGTTTCGCGCCTTCGCAATTTGCATGATCGCGCCGATGTTCGCCGGCAGGCCAAACAGGTGCACGGGAATGATGGCGCGCGTGCGATCACTGAGGACACTCTCGATTTGAGCGGCGTCGATGTTGAACGTCGCAGGGTCAATATCGACGAAAACGGGACGGGCGCCGAGCCGAACCACGGCTCCAACCGTTGCCACGAATGTGAAGGGAGTGGTGATCACTTCGTCGCCCGGGCCGATCCCCAGAGCCATAAGCGTCAGCAACAGCGCGTCCGATCCCGAAGCGCAACCGATCGCGTGGGGCGTCTCGACGAGACCTGCGACCTCGGCCTCAAACTTCTTGACTTCTTCTCCGAGAATGAAGATCTGGCTCTTGAGAACCCGATCCACCGCTTCCCGGACCGATTCCTCGATCTCGGCGTATTGCGCCTTCAGGTTGAGGAATGGGAATGGCTTGGCTCCCGATTCCCGGGATATGCCGCGGACCTCATCGGTCGCTGGCGAAACTACAGGCATTGACGCGGTGGACACTACGTCCTCCAATTGTGGTCGGGATTAACGCCGGACCTGCTCATTAAACGCGATATTCACCGTTGCCAGCGCAGCGCACACCCCGAACCACAGGGCGTTGGCCGGGATGTGCAAGTTGAAATCGAAAAGACTGTGCAGCAATAGCCCGCAGCAGCCAAGCGCGGCCCCGAGCTGAATCCAGCCGCCGCGATTCTTGAGCCTTTCCCTCAGGTGGCTAAACGCCAGCCGGAACCACATGATCAGTGCGGTCAATACGAGCAAGCCGCCCACCACACCCGTTTCGGCGAGAGTCTCGACATAGTCATCGTGGGCATGGTCCCAAACGGCGTCGCCGGGAATGCTTTGGTACTTGGGAAAGGCGTACTGAAAGGATCCGAGACCCGATCCGAGCAGCCAGTGATCGCGAAACAGACGAAGCGTGTCCAGTGCCGTCTGGCGCCGGTACACGAAGGCGGTGTCCGAGACGTGCGAGGGCTCGAACACCGTTTCCAAGTGCTGGCCCACGTCGCGGTTATCCATCCAGAGAAAACCCGCAAACGCGACGACCAGCACCGCCGCGACCCGCGTTGCCGCTCGGCGGATGTCGCGTCGAGGGCCCTTGAAGAGCGATACGAAGAGAAACATGCCGGCCTCAAGCAGCAGAGAAATCATTCCTCCGCGAGAGCCTGAGAGCAGAACGGACGCGACAGGAACCAGGACCGCGAAACCCATTAGTGCGCTCAGCCGGTGGCGCCGATACTCTGCCAAGGCAAAGCCCGCGGAAAGAGGGATCGACATCTCCATGAGACCAGCGTAGTGGTCATGGTTCACGTACGAGCCGAAGATCCAGCCTCCCGAGTGCGGCGTCACAGTCCAATAAAGTTTCCCGGCACTCGAGAAGTACTGGACGACAGCGAAAAGAGCCATTGCAAAAGTGTAAGCGATGACACCCGCACCCATGAGGCGCCAGGTTTGCTCAGTTGCGATTGCTGAAACCTGAAAAGTCATAAAGAAGAAGATGAGAATCGCCGCCAATTCAACGAGGGAGTTTCGGGTCGATATCAGATCGATTGTGCTGCGGGTCGCGAACTGAATGGCGGCGAAAATCAGAAACAGTCCGCCCGGCACAAACAGGGGCGACCAGATCATTTCGACGAAACCTCGCCGAACGCAAGAGGCCGCCCATGTCCCGACGGTCAGCATGGCGAGGACAGCCAGCGAGCCCCATCCCCAAGCCTCGACGGCGCCGAATGCCAGGGGTGCGCCGACCAGCGCAAGAACGATTGGTGCGCATGTCGCAGCGATACCGCTCGGCGTCGACTGTCGCTCGGAGATTGGTACGGCGGACGGTTGGCCGTCGCATATCTCGGTGAGTGGGACTGTCAGGGCTGACATGGAGGATTTCGAGGGCGGAAGCTACGCGGCGGCCTTCAACGAAATCGCATCGATCCAGAACGCGCCCGAGAGTTCCGAAGGGAAGTCCGTGCCTCGAGGCCGCCAGATGAAAACCTGCACGAACCGTGTGTTGGAACCGGTGACGAAACTCACCTTTATGACGTGCCATGCAGTGGTGCCCAGCGTCTGCTCCGTGGCGACGTCCAAGGCCGCGGGCCGTAT
>JASHPE010000053.1 GCA_030038235.1 Terriglobia bacterium | reverse complement strand
GGAAGCGATCAGGGCCGGACTCGCCGAAGCGCGACGCGTGGGCGTGACCTCGGTCGAGGATATGGCGCTCGGAGACCAGACGCCCGACGGCAGCTTCACCTCTGAAGTTCGCGAGTTGCGCCGCGCGGAACTCGAGGGCTGGCTCACGTGCCGGTTTTACGAGATTACGCCGATCGAAGAGTGGCAGCGCCTGGCCGGCGCGGGCATCTCGCACAGCATGGGCAGCGACTGGCTGCAACTGGGAGCCGTCAAAGGCTTCGCGGATGGCTCACTGGGCTCCCGCACGGCATGGTTCTTCGATCCCTACACCGACGACCCGGGTAACTACGGCATTCCGCGACCCTTGATGTCTCCGCCGTCTCGAATGGAGGCGGCTGTGCGCGGCGCCACCGCGGCAGGAATCCAGACCGCCGTGCACGCGATCGGCGACCGTGCGATTTCTGAGATGCTGGACATCTACGCGCGGGAAGGCGGCGTGAATCCTCGAATCTACCGCTTTCGCGTCGAGCACGCGCAGCACATGCGGGCAAAGGACTTCAAACGTTTCGGTCAGCTTGGCATTATCGCCAGCATGCAGCCCTATCACGCGATTGATGATGGACGCTGGGCCGAGAAGCGCATCGGACACAATCGCGCGCGCTATAGTTATGCTTGGCGTTCGATACTCGACGCGGGCGCGCCCCTGGCATTCGGAACCGATTGGCCGGTGGCGCCGCTCAATCCGCTGCTCGGCGTCTACGCCGCCGTGACGCGTGCCACGCTCGACGGCAAGCACCCCGAAGGCTGGTTCCCGGAGCAGCGTCTCACCATGGATGAAGCCCTGCGCACTTACACGCAAGGCAGCGCCTATGCGGCTTTCGCCGAGCGCGACAAGGGGACGCTTGCGCCCGGAAAACTCGCAGACGTGGTTGTATTGTCCGGCGACTTGTTTGAAATTCCTCCCGAGAAGATTCGCGATGCTTCGGTGGCTACGACCATCGTGGGTGGCAAGGTGGTGTACGAGGCCAGTGGGAAATGAGCTGGCGACTGACGACTGACGGACTGACGGACTGACAACTGACCCACTAACGGCCATGTCCAAAATGATGCACGAAATTCTCGAGCAACCGCACGCGCTGGAACGCACGTTCCATGCCGAGCGCAAGCACGCCGAGGCTTTCAGCCGCTTCGCGCGCGGCAAATTCCGCCTGATCGTGCTCGTGGCACGAGGCACGTCTGACAATGCCGCTGACTTCGGCCGCTACTTGCTGGAGCTGACCACCGGGATACCTGTCTCGATGGCTGCGCCCTCCTTGCACACTCTCTACCACGCTAAACTCGACTTGCGTGACGCGCTCGTGATCGGCATCTCGCAGTCTGGCGCGGGCACGGACATCAACATGGTGCTCGAGTCCGCCCGCCGGCACGGCGCCTACACACTGGCCATTACCAACGAGGCGAAATCGCCTATGGCCGGCCTCGCGGACGACGTGTTCCTGGTGCGCGCCGGACGTCAGAAGTCGGTGGCCGCCACCAAGACTTACACCGGGCAGCTCATGATGTTCTACCTGATCGCCTTCGCGCTTGGCCGCCAGCTTACATTGGCGGACATCAGCGAGATCCCGGGCCGCGCGCGCTCAGCCCTCGCCGTGGCCGATCAGATTCGCGGCGTGGTGGAGCGCTACCGTTACATGCGGCAGTGCGCGGTGGTGGCTCGCGGTTTGAACCAGGCCAACGCCTTCGAATTGGCACTCAAGCTGATGGAGACCTGCTACGTGGTGGCCGAGCGATTCTCCTCGGCCGACTTCCTCCACGGACCCATCGCCATGGTGGAACCCAATTTTCCAGTGCTGATGTTCATGCCGCCAGGACGGACGTTCACCTCGCAAGCGCAACTGGTGCGGCGCCTGCACGCGCTGCACGCCGAAACGCTCGTCATCATGGACGAGCAGGCGAAAGTGCCGGCCGCCACGCGCGCCATTCGCATGCCCGGATCGATTCCGGAAATCTACACGCCCATTCCGTACATCATTCCCGGCCAGATCTTCGCGGCGCAGCTCGCCGAGGCCAAGGGAATCGATCCCGATCGCCCGCGTTCACTGCACATTGTGACTAGGACGGTGTAGCGCTTGCTGCAAGGCCGACCGCGGATGGGAATAATAGGTAGCGCCTCACTCGTTGATCTGCGAAGATGAAGTATCAGAGAAAGCAAGGAGGTTTCCCATGTCGTCCGTGAAAGTGGGATTTTACGGTCACGTCAGGCAGTACCACAACTTGCAAAATGAAATTGACGCTGCGATCCACGAAGTTCTGGAAAGCGGCAGCTATGTGATGGGCCCCAAGCTGAAGCAGTTCGAGAAAGATCTGTCGGCCTACTGTGGCACCACGGAAGCGGTGGGTGTGAATTCCGGCACCGACGCGCTCTGGTTGGCGTTCATGGCTCTGGGAATTGGCCCCGGCGACGAAGTCATCACCACGTCCAACACGTTTTTCGCCACCGCTGAAGCCATCTGGATCGCCGGAGCGACGGCGGTCTTCGTCGATTGCGATCCCAAAACTTGCAATATTGATGTGAACTTGATTGAACGGGCGATCACACCCAGGACCAAGGCGATCGTGCCCGTTCACCTCTACGGCCAGCCCGCGGAAATGCGCGCCGTGGCCGAAATTGCCAGGAAACACAAGCTCTTTGTCATCGAAGACAACGCGCAGGCGCTGGGGGCGCGCGGCCCCGACTTCACGCTGGGCGAGCTTTCCGACGCCATGTGCACCAGCTTTATCATTCAGAAGAACCTGGGCTGCTTCGGGGACGGCGGCGCAGTGCTGACGAATCGTGCTGATCTCGCCGAGACGGTTCGCAGGCTGCGCAATCACGGCTCACCCAAGCGGTCGGTGCACAGCATGGGTTATAACAGCCGCCTCGACGATTTGCATGCGGCCGTGCTGAGCGTGAAGCTGAAGCAACTCGATAACTGGAACGACCGGCGCCGCAAATTCGCCCGTCAATACGACGAAGGACTGAATGGCACTTCGCTGAAGCTGCCGACGGCTCTGCCTGGCTATAGGCACGTCTATCATCTCTATGTTGTCGAAACCGAGGCCCGCGATAATCTCCAAGCGTACCTCCTGGAGCGGGGCATCACGGCGTTGACCCACTATCCCATCGCCATCCATCAGCAAGAGGGATTTCCTTGGGGCCATCAAGCGCGCATCGTAGGATCGCTCACGCATACTGAAGCATCAGCGGCGCGCGTGCTGTCGATGCCCATGTATCCGGAGTTGACCGGCGAAGAAGTGCAGGCTGTCATCGACGCCACCGTCGCGTGGGACAAGACGCCGGCCGGAAGGTCTAAGGCCGCAAATCCGTAAGAACCGTGGCCCGGGACTCGGGACCCGGGACTCGCGTGCCCGGAGTCGGGGCACGGGAGTGTTGGAAAAACGAGTCCCGACCCCCGGATCCCGACCCCCCGAGGAAATTCCATGAGCTCAAACCAGCAGTACACCGTGGTGGTCGCCGGCATGGGCAAGCGCGGCACGCATCATGCCGACGCTTTCCAGAAGAACGGCCGATTCAAGCTCGTCGGTCTGTGTGATATCGACCCCGCGCGCCTCGAAGCCGCGGCCACGAAGTTCGGCGTCAGTGAAACCAGCGCCGATGCCGCCGCGCTCGCGAAGAGAACCCGCCCTGATATTTTCTGCTTCTGCACGCTTCCCGACCTGCGTCTGCCGCTGATTCGCGCCGGCGTGCAAGCGGGTGCGAAACTCATTGCCTTTGAGAAGCCAACGGCGCTCTCCACCAACGAAGCGCTCGAGATGATGCAACTGACACGCGCGGCGGGCGTGAAGACGGTCGTCAGCCATCAGCATCGCTACGGCGAGCACTACAAGAAGGTGAAGGAAATCATCGCGAGCGGAGCTATCGGTCGCGTGCACACTGTTTACGGCACGGCTACCGGCTGGATGATGCACATGCTGACCCACCTGATCGACTACACGCGCTGGTACAACGGCTACGCCGAGGCCGAATGGGTGGTCGGTCAGGCGGACGGAAAGTCGAAGTTCGCGGACAATCACCCCTCGCCAGACTACATCGCTGGCCTGATTCAGTATTCGAACGGCGTGCGCGGCATCGTGGAGAGCGGCGCCGGTGCGCCCGACGTGCCGGAAGTGGACTATTGGTGGCGCAAGTGCCGCATGGGCGCGCAGGGCACGGAAGGATTCGCCGAGGTGCTGACGGGCGGCGGCTGGCGCGCCGTCACGCCCGAGGGAATCATGTCAGGGCCGGGCAGCATGGACTACGAGCACGATATGGGACCGTACGTTCAGGAAATGGCCGACTGGCTCGACAACGAAAAGAAAGTTCATCCATGCAACGGCGAAAGCGCTTACAAGGATTTCGAAATTATGATGGCCATCTGCCGCTCGGCCGTCCAGCGCGGCAAAGTGAAGCTGCCCCTCGGCCCCGGCGAGCCGGAATTGGAAGCGCTGAAGAGAGTGCTGCCGGACTAGGCTAACGCGGCACGCACTTTGAAGGCGATCTCACGCCCCCATATGCCTCGGGGAAACTAAGAGCTCTCGATATTCACGGTCAGAGCTGTTCGCGGATTTCGGACGCCTCAGCCATGGACAAGGCCATTCCTCATATCATCAGGATCACTCTGGCAGAAATGGGGGAGACAACAAAGGCAGGTACCGGGAGAGAATGATCATGGTTCATTCTTCAAGAAAGCTCCTCACCGCCTTGGTTGCGCTTGCCGCGACACCCTTCGCCGCACCCTCCCGCGCCCAATTCAAATTGACCCCAGACCAGCAGGCTTGGGTGGATCAGACGCTCGCCAAAATGTCGCTCGACCAGAAAGTGGGCGAGTTGATCTTTCCCGTGGCCTCGGGCACTTTCACCAGCCAGTCCAGCGACGACTTCCAGGCCATCCGCGACAACATCGTGAAGTACCACGTCGGCGGCTATCACATCGAAGGCGACGGCGGCAATCCGGCGTCGGCGGCGCTGCTGATCACTCGCATGCAGCAGCTCGCCGCGATTCCCCTGCTGATTACCGCGGATTTCGAGGGCGGCGCGGGCTCCGAGTTTCGAGGCGGCACGCGATTCCCACGCGGCATGGCGATGGGCGCGACCGGCAACGTGCAATATGCGTACGAGGCCGCGCGTATTACCGCAGGTGAGGCGAAGGCAATGGGCATCGCGGTGAACTTCTACCCGGTTGTCGACGTCAACAACAACCCCGCGAATCCCGTGATCAACGTCCGTTCTTTCGGAGCGGACCCGGTGAAGGTAGGCGAGTTCGGCGCTGCTTACGTTCGCGGCACACAAGACGCGGGCGTGATCGCCACCGCGAAGCACTTTCCCGGCCATGGCGACACTGCCGTCAATTCGCACCTGGAGCTGCCGGTGCTCGATTTCGACCGTGCGCGCCTCGATCGCATCGAGCTCAAGCCGTTCCAAACCGCCATCGCCGCCGGCGTGGACTCGGTCATGACGGCGCATATTTACGAATCGCAGATCGAGAAGACGCCCGGCTTGCCGGGGTCGCTCTCCTCCGCCGTCACCACGGGCCTGCTGCGCCAGGATCTGCATTTTAACGGTCTCGTATTCACCGACGCGCTTGTCATGCACGCGATCACCAATACGTTTGGCGCCGAACAGGCTGTGGTGATGGCAATCGAGGCCGGCGCCGACGTGGCGCTCGAGCCGGCAGACATCCCCAAATCGTTCGCCGCTCTCGAAGCTGCGGTGAATAAGGGCGAGATCAGCCGCGAGCGGCTTGACGCTTCCGTGCGGCGCCTGCTCGAAGCGAAGGCGTGGGCGGGACTCGCCGCGCGTGCGACGCCCGACCTCAATCAGCTCGATACGCTCGTGGGCAGCCGCGAAGCCGCCGAGAAATCGACTGAGATCATGGAGCACGCGGTCACTCTCGTGAAGGACGATCAGCATGTGGTGCCCTTGAAGCTCAGCCCAAACGATGACGTTCTGCTGGTGAATTTCGTCGACGCCGACAATCCCGAGCTGAGGGGCCAGCCCGGCGAGACTTTTCGCGAGGAATTCACCAAGCGTCATCCGCAGACGCTCTATGTCAAAGTGCCGCAGAGCGTGTCGGCGAACGAGCTTGACCTCATCGAGCAGCTTCTGCCCCGCTACAAGACCATCGCGGTAACGGCCACCATTCGCATTGCGTCCTACAAGCGCGGTCCGATGGGTCTGAACGAAGTGCAGCTCTTTCTGCTGCGCGAAATCGCGCATCACGACGGCCCGGTGGTGGCGGCGGTGTTCGGCAGTCCTTATCTTCTGAACGACGTGCCCGAGCTGCCGTCGTACGCGGCGGCGTTCGATGATTATCCGGGCGCTGAGGCTGCGATGGTCCGCGCGCTATTCGGCGAGATCCCGTTTCAGGGCAAGCTGCCCGTGCCGGTTGGCGGGTTGGCCATCGGATTCGGTTTGAAGCGGTAGGGGCGGCCCTCGGCCCCAGAGAGGCACGACAGTTCGCACCAGCGGGCGGGCATAGCGTGGCCCAAGTGGCCGCAACAAAAAGAAAGGCTCAACAGCAGAGGTCACGGAGGACTCACAGAGACCACCGAGAAGATTGGCTGAATCCGGATCCGCGGACATCCCCTTTCTGCGTCTTCTCTGTGACCTCCTTGAGGCCTCTGTGAACTCTGTGTTGAAGTTCTTTTCTTTGCGTCCCGAGAAGAATTTCGCGGCTTGCACTAATAAACCCGGCGCTGTAGTGCTACAGGCCCTGCTCCTGCGACGAGGATACGAAATGAAACCACTGAAATTCGGCACGTTGCTGGCCAGCGTCTTGCTCGGCCTCCCCAAAATAACGGTCGCACAGGCGGCCGCAGCATCCGGCGCCGGAGCGCTCCCCTCAGAGGCTGACGTGAAGCAGATCCTGGTTCATGCCGTGGACACCGAGAAGCGCACGGTCGGCCTCGTGGTGGGCTTGATCGACGCCAACGGCTCGCACGTAGTCGGGTACGGCCGGCTCGATCAGAAGATGACGGGCACGCCCGGCCCCGATACGGTCTACGAGATCGGCTCTGTGACCAAAGTCTTCACTTCCCTGCTGCTCGCCGACATGGTGAAAAAGGGCGAGGTGTCGCTCGACGATCCGGTCGCGAAGTATCTGCCGAAATCGGTGAAAATGCCGAGCCGCAGCGGCAAAGAGATCACCCTGGTGGATCTGGCCACGCACACCTCCGGTCTGCCCCGCCTTCCGTCAAATATGAAGCAGGCGAATCCGGACAATCCGTATGCCGATTACACCGTCGACGACCTGTACGCTTTCCTCTCCAGTTACCAGCTCAAGCGCGACCCGGGATCGCAGTATGAGTACTCAAATCTCGGCGGCGGATTGCTCGGCCACGTGCTCGCGCTCCGCGCGGGCGCCGATTACGAGACACTGCTTCGGAAGCGAGTGCTCACTCCGCTACACATGGACAGTACCGGCATCCACTTGACCGCGGACGAGCGCGCGCGGCTCGCCCCTGGACACACCGTGACGCTCGACCCCGCGTCGAATTGGGACATGCCGACACTGGCCGGCGCCGGCGCGTTGCGATCCACCGCTCACGACCTGCTGTTGTTCCTCTCCGCCAACCTCGGATTCACCCGGACGCCGCTCGCCGCCGCCATGGAGTTCGAGCGCACGGCGGTGCGGCGTCCGACGGGCGTGCCCAACCTGCAGGTCGCGCTCGCCTGGCACATTTTGGATCACAACGGCAACGGGATCGTGTGGCATAACGGCGGCACCGGCGGATATCGCAGTTGGGTGGGATTCGATCTCAAGAAGCGCATCGGCGTGGTAGTGCTCTCGAACTCGGCCAACGGCGTGGACGACATCGGCCAGCACCTGATCGACAGCAGCCTGCCGCTGGCGCCTTATCAGGCGCCCAAACAGCGCACCGCGATCGGCGTCGATCCAAGAGTGCTCGACGGCTACGTCGGGCGCTATCAGCTCACGCCGCAGTTCATGATCACCGTCACGCATGAGCAGGGCTCGCTTTTCGTGCAGGCTACGGGCCAGCCCAAGTTCGAAATCTTTGCGGAATCGCCGACCGAATTCTTCCTCAAGGTGGTGGATGCGCAAATTACCTTCGTCACCGCGCCGGACGGCCACGCCGCGGAGATGATCCTGCACCAGGGCGGCGCGAACCAGCACCTGAAAAAGATCGACTAGCGCCGCGCCGGCGTGCAGGCCTTTTGCCCGCGTCAATTTGCGTATTCGACCCTGCCTGTCTAGCCTACAACGATGGGTTAGCTTCCAACAGATTTCGCTTGACAAGCGGCTCCCCGGGATATATGCTGCCGTTTATAACGATTCGATTCAGGGCCTGAGGGGCAACGGAATTCCCGGCGCGGGCCGGAAGTGAAGGCAGTGCGATGTCCCTGTGGCTGCCGCCTGATTTACCATCCTGTATGTTCCACACGCACGGCCGCGCGGCTTCGAGCAGACACCAGACGGGGCCGCTCCGAGGTCAAATGGCCTCTCGAACAAAGCCGGAATGTCCTTTAGAATCTGGACGCAACTCGCTGCGGTTGGTAGAGGACTCAGAAATCCGCCGGAGCCCTCCACAGTCCGCCTGCGGAGAGCAGCGCAGCTGGCAGGGCCGGCAGATTGAAAGGAGCTGAGACGTGGCTAAAACACCCAAGAAGCCGAAAGCGAACAACCCCACAAACCGCAACCTGGTCGCGCTTCCGGGGAGCGAACGCTATCCCCGCTCGGGCGCTCGCCGGGTCGGCGCGGTGAACCCGAACAGGGTGATTCAGGTGACCGTTCGTGTCCGCCCGCAGAGATCGCTGGACGACCTGAAGTCGAGCAACGCCTTCAGCGCCACCCTACCCAAGAAGCGGCACTACCTGACGCGCCAGGAATTCGCCGCCCGCTACGGCGCCGATCCGGGGGACGTGGCGAAGGTGGAGGCGTTCGCGCATCAGCACAACCTCGCCGTGGCCGAGGTCAGTCTGCCGCGCCGCACCGTCATCCTGTCGGGCACCATCGCCAACCTGAGCGCGGCATTCGGCGTGACGCTGGCGAATTACGAGCACCCGGACGGCAATTTCCGCGGACGCACCGGACCTATCATGATCCCGTCGGACCTGGCGGGCGTGATCCAGGGAGTCTTCGGATTCGACAACCGGCCGCAGGCGAGTCCACGCTACATCGGTTTCCGGCCGATCGCCGAAGCGCAGGCGGC
>JASHPE010000443.1 GCA_030038235.1 Terriglobia bacterium | reverse complement strand
AATCCGGGCGGCATGCGGACGCGCGCGCGCAAAGACGGCGACAACTACGTCCTGAATGGCGAAAAAGCCTGGATCACGTCGGGCACCGTCGCCGATGTGGCCCTGGTGTGGGCGCGAACCGAGGACGGCATACGCGGATTCCTGGTCGAGAAGGGAACGCCGGGATTCACGTCGAAAGACATCAAGGGCAAATGGTCGCTGCGCGCATCGGTGACAAGCACCTTGGCCCTGCAGGACGTCCGCCTGCCCGCGTCGGCCATACTGCCTTGCGCCAAGGGGTTGAAAGCGCCGCTTTCCTGTCTGACCCAGGCGCGATACGGCATCGGCTGGGGCGCGGTCGGCGCCGCCATGGCCTGCTACAACGAGGCGCTCGAATACGCCAAGACGCGCAAGCAATTCGACGAGAAGCCCATCGCCTCGCACCAGCTCATCCAGGCGAAGCTCGCCGACATGATCACGGAGATCACCAAGGCTCAACTGCTGGCGCTGCAAGTTGGCCGATTAAAAGACAAGGGCCGGGCCGAGCCGGTCCACGTCTCCATGCTGAAGCGCAACAATGTGAAGATCGCACTCGATATCGCGCGGGCGGCGCGCGACATCCTGGGCGCGAACGGCGTGGCCGACGAATATCCCATCTTCCGGCACATGTGCAACCTCGAATCGGTGTTCACGTACGAAGGCACTCACAACATTCATACGCTGGCGATCGGGGAGAAGGTGACGGGAATTCCCGCGTACCGATGAAGCTCTCAACTGGGCGGCCTGTCAGTTCGAAGCGGATCCCTCGGCGGGCTGCGGTTCTCCCGGGACCATGGCTGGCCGCGGCGGCCGGACCCGGTGGCCGATCTTCTGCGACCACGCAAAAAGGTCGGAAACCTTGACCATGCCTCCGAGCTTGTAGCGTCCGACGGACGCGAGCGCGGCCGATGCCACGCATCCGCACTCGCTGCAGACGGGCTTGCCGCCGAATTGGCAGGGGCCGATCGGAGTCTTCAGGTCCGCCGAGACGCAGGTGGTGGTCTGCGCGAAGATGCACTCTTCGGGCGATGCCGGCGCGTGATGGTAGCCATCGAGCACGCGGTCCGGCAATTCGACTTTGGGAAACGCGCCGCGAAGCTCCGCCAGTTCTTTCAAGATTGCTTGACGGTCTTCGGGCCGCAGCCGCTCGGCGCTCTGTTCGCCTTCCTGCGGCGTGTAAAGGCTGAACCAGATCTTGCGAATCTCTTCGCGCGCCGACCAGAATTCCGCGAATTCTTTGAAGTAGCCCGGCCTGCCGATCATCGGGCGCGTCACCGTGCAGTGCACCACAAAGTTGTGGCCGGCGATGTGCTTCAGAATGCGATCGTACGTCGCTGGCGCGCGCCGGACGTTGTGCTCCGCCGCGAGGCCGTCGATCGAGACCACAAGGTGCAGGTTCGGAATCGACCGCCAGGCAATGGGCACGGGGCGCACCGCGCTCGTCACCAACTGAACCTCCACGCCCATGCGGTCGAGCTGCGGCAGCAGGACGTCCAGTTCGCGATAACGGACGAGCGGTTCGCCGCCGACGATGGAAACGTGCAGCGGACGATGACGCCGGACCAGCGCAAGCACGCCCGAGATCAGCGCGTCACCTTGGAAATCCACCAGTTCGTTGAGCGTCACCGCGCCGCCCAGGTGCTCGGGCTGATACGCGTAGCAGCCGGGACAATGCAGCGGACATCGCCGCGTGATCTCGATGGAGAGCAGAGGTCGCTGCCCTCGAAGAATCTTGCCCCAGGCCGGTATCACTGCAGAAGGCTTCACGCGTGCCGCCTTTCCTCGCACTTGAGCGATGAACGTTTAGAATCGCCGATTCCAAGGCTGGTTGCACTGAATTATTTTGTGAGACTCGCGGCGCGGAGAAACTAAACGCGGATTACATAATGGAGTGATGCCGGCTGCACCTAGCGCCCGGCATCTTGCCGGCTGTCGGGCGGGCGTCTCGCCCGCACTGGAACTGGGGCGAGACGCCCCAGATACAGCGGCCGGGACGGCCGCGCTACGCGATGCGCGCCACTATATTATGCAATCCTCAGCAGGTGTGGAAGGTGGCGGCACCGCGGCGAGAAGGCGGTTTCGATCAGATCAGATTTGCCTGCTCGAGCGCGTCGTAGACGTCCTTAATTGGGTAATTATATATTTGGCTCACCTCACATCATCTGACAGCAACAACTACCCCGCTCTTGACCGAACACAACCCCTTGTGCTGTGCCAAGTGTCGCAGCAGACGAAATCCACCTCAGAATTCGGTTGTTGACACGGAGCATGGCACAGGTTTAAAATATGACTGACCTTGAGCATGGCCGCGAATAAGCTTTCAGATGGCCTGCTCGGGCACGGAGAATAGAGATCATGGCTATTCGTCTGAAGCTCAACAGCGAAGGCAAAATCGAAAGCGTCGAGGCGGACGAGGTTCAAGATGCTCTCGACTTTTACAAGCAAGTATCTCGCGGCACAACAGGTCGCCGTGCCCGCCGTTCGCCGTCCTCGAACGGAAGTTTCATACTGCGAGACGATGCACAGAAGCTGATGAATGCGCTTCTAGAGAATCCCGATGGAGTGCCTAGCCACGATCTTGCCTCTCAGCTTGGACTGAAAGACCCGAAAGGGTTGGGGCCGATCGTAAGCAACTTGGTTCGGTGGGCAAAAAGAAAACACCATTTGGAAAAAGAACAGGTCATCAAGAAAGAGCGAAAGCGGATTGGGGACGATCAGGTAAGGACCTTGGTTCTTTGCGAGGACTTTGCGAGGGTAGCAAGAAAATAAAAACCGGCTGGCGCTTCCTTGCAGGGGCAACGCCAGCCGGTCAGATGTCGATTACGCAACCACGGGGCAACCGACTTGTTCATTATCCTCAATCGCGGCCCGCCGGTCAATCCTTATCTAAACAATCGAGATGGCCGTTGCCGTCTTACCTAATCTCACAAAAAGACCAACAGCTTGGAGGCTCAGAGCGGGGTCACTCGCGATGGCTCCGCTCAGGCTTTCAGGCAGAAAGGGTACAGATTGGAAAAAATCGAGACATACCGACGTCAAACGCTTCAAGGAAAGAGCCTGACCTTGGACGATGCTGTTTTCCTTGAATGCAAACTCAGCGATTGCGATCTTTACTACTCCGGAGGCGACTTCGAGTGGCAGAATACGAGCTTCGAGAACTGCCGGTTTCATCTTCGGGGCGCGGCGAAGAATACGCAAGCACTGATCCAGCTACTACAGACGATGGGGCAGAAGACACCACCTGTAGCGTTCCAACTGCCGTCAGGGACGAAGCTGAACTGATCTTCCCTGGGCGTTCGATCTTGCTTTTCATTTCAAAACCTCCGTGGCCCGAAGGGAACCTGAAATTCTTCGGGCCATAGACTTTTTAACCGTGGTCGCTTTTTGGCTTCCTGCCTCGCTTATGCGGCTTTTCCGCGTCGTATGCCGCGAGCCTTGCCTGAAGTTCAGCCTTCGGAAATGACAGAATGTGTTTAACCGCTTCCTCGAACCGCTGAAACTCCTCGCTGTTTTTTCCTTCGGCCTCGCCGTGGCGTTTCCTTGCGCTCACGCTTCTCCTCCGGCTGGCATTCCGATAAGCTCTTGATACATTATGCGACGGTCAAAGAGATTACCACAAACTTTTTCAAACCGCTCGGAATCGTTCAATTTTCTTTCGTTGAACCGCCATGCCTGTTCGTCAAGATAACGGAACAAGTGAAACGGCTCGACCGATACGTAGGTGCCACGGATGCCGCGCTTCAACAGACTCCAGAAGTTTTCGAGTCCGTTGGTGTGAACAGACCCATTCACGTAGGCTACAGCATGATCGATTACCCGGTGCGCGTACTCGCTCGCCAGCCCTTCATACGATAGAAGTGCATCACTGTAAAGCGCGGACCCGGCCTCGACATGCTTCTTGACTTCAGCCTGTAGGGTCTTCTTGCGTCGATCATCGACTACGACCGTGCGAATCTGTCCGTTGCGTTCAAGGATTCCCATAACCGCCGTTTTGTCTTTTCCGCCAGTCCCCGTGATGCGACGCTCACGCTGCCGGACGTGCATATTCCGCGCTTTTCCGCCGATGAACGATTCGTCTACCTCGACTTCTCCGCAGAGCTTTTTATCGAACGAGCCCGCGTGCATCATCAGTCGGACGCGATGGTTCAAGAACCACGCGGTTTTCTGTGTGACGTGAAGATCCCTTGCCATCTCGCAAGAACTGATGCCGTTCTTGCAATTGGTGACGAGCCAGATCGCTGCCAGCCACTTGCCAAGTGGTATGGGGCTGTCCTCCATCACCGTGCCGACTTTAACGGAAAACTGCTTCTTGCAACCGGAGCACTTCCAAACGCGGCGAGTCTTGAGGAACCAAACCTCCCTCGATTCGCAGCGTGGACAGACAACACCGTCCGGCCAGCGCAGCTTGGCAACGAATTCGAGCGCCTTGTCCTCATCAGCGTAGTAGATGATCGCTTCTTGGAGTGTGTTTGGCTTTTCCATGTAGAGGACTTTATCAGATCAGGCAGGGTGTGTCAACTACTATTTTGAGATTTCCACAAAATAATTTGGTGTGCGCTATGATAGTATCTCTGGCCTCGGAAAACGTGGCTCCCCGACCGCGAATCGGGGAGCCAAACCTATTGTGCCTGGGGTTTCAGAACCAAACTCACGGTAACACAGGAGTGTGCCTAATGCAATCTCAGAGCGCTGCCGTCGAGGCTCAACGCGAGCTTCAATATGAAGCATTTCAGGATAAGCAGTCACCCTCGGACTGGAGAGTTGAATCAACCGACATCAAGTCTGGAGACGTGTTCGTGACCGTGTTTGCCGGTCCTGATGCCCGAGAGCGCGCTGAAGAATACGCTCAGTTCAAGAATCATCAGTAGGAAACCTCAACTTCGATTGCGTCGATACAGTTTTGCGGGCGAGTGTGGTTGGTGCCCGTGTACCACGCGCCTTCCATAACTCTGAGCTGTGAGATTCCATTTACGTCCATGCACTTCCACTGACCAGCAGCCGGAAGTTGCCGACTGCTTTGCCCGGCGAACTGGTATGACAGAACGTGGTAGACGCTTCCCTTCCAACCAATCGCGTGCGGGCACATCTCCCGATAGTATCCGTCGTAGTAGCATTGAACCTGGAGCTTGTTGATGATAGCGTGCTTCAACATCTCGCCATTTGTGGCCATGCATCCTCCCCCGGCAGTTTTACGATTGAGATGACTTACGCGGGGGAGATCATACCACAAATTCTCAAGGTGAGCCAAATATATAATTACCCTTAATTGAGCCCATCGATCCTCCGCTGGTATTCATCCATCTTTCGCGCCGTGCGGTTCAGCAGGTCGATGGCGGCGTCGAGGCGGGCGACGCTCCGTTCCGCCGAGGCCTTCGCCTCGCGAGCCGTCAGGTTGAGAGCCTCAGCGTCGAGGTCGTCCGGAAGTTCCGGCGCTGGCGATAATTCGTGCATCTAAGCTAGATTAATAGAGATCGCCCTCATACGACGGCGGTCGTTCAGAACGCAGCCGTCGTCTTTCGCATCTGAACTTGTGCAGATCGGATTTGCAAAGAATGGCGCAACGATACTTGCTTGCCCTGATGATGGCCGCCGCGGGCATCCTCGTGCCTACGAGCGCCGCAACCTCTTTTGCCCAGGGGCCGATGGCCGATGAGACTGGAGTCTGCAGCCCTTTCTGCAACGCCGCCGTCGAGACGGAGCAGCCGCCGTTGAAGCCGCCGTTTCCGGGATCGCTCGATGCTGAATCGCTGTCACCCGACTTCGGATCGTTTGAGTTGGGGCCCTTCCCCCAGACTCAGGGCTCGGCAACCCCGCAGAATCAGGATCAGGGAGGCGCCGCCGATCAGAATTCCCCGGCGGTCGACGTGCGCAAGCTCAACGTGAATCCGATCACCGGCATGGTTTCGGCGAGGGAAGCAACTTACAGGCCCTTGACGGGCGAGGAGCGCTTGAAGTTGTACTGGAAAATGAACTATTTCTCGATGGGCGCCTACTTCGGACCCTTTTTCAGCGCCCTCGTGCTGGATCAGGCCACCGGCTCGCCCGCGGCTTGGGGCGGCGGATTCGAGGGTTACGCCAAGCGCGTGGGATCGCGCACCGTGAGCGCGATGCTGCAAGGGACGTTTCAAGCGCCTGTCGCCTACTTTCTTCACGAGGACGTCCGCTACATCCCGAGCAAGCGTCCCGGCTTCAAGCATCGATTCCTACACTCCATCGCCTACAGCTTCCTGACGTATAACAATTCTGGCCATCCGACGCTCAACGTCGCCAATTTGAGCGCATACTACGGCTCGACTGCGGTCACCACCGCGTGGCTCCCCGGCCACTTCAAAGTGCTCGACTACACGCTGAGCAACTCCAGCGAGCAGATCATTCTGACGTTCCCGGTCAATGTGCTGCAGGAGTTCTGGCCCGAGGTTGTCCGCGCGTTTCACCACACCAAGAATGCAGTACCGGTACCGTAGCGGGACGGCTTGCCGTCCCCGCCGGCGAGTCTTCCGTTTCGCGGCGCGGCAAGCCCCGCCGCGCCATAGAGGTTCCCGGCTGGGTCGAACACAAGCCCTCCCGACGGATACGCCCTGTCACCCCATGTCGGCGAACTGGTGGAGCAGCGTCTCGTGCCAACCGCCAGCCTGTGAGACGGGTCACGGGCGGAAGTGACCGGGTTTATTAAGGTTAGGTGCTTTACTGCTCGGTTATACTCGTAGGTTAGGGTGCACAAATTAAATACTTGACACTTGGCTAGTCATGTGCTATGGTTGTAGCGGCGGTAGGGGTCTTCACACTCCGGCGGAGGCGACTGGTGGAGATGCGCTCCCGCGAGGGCCTCCAAAGCCACCAAACCCATTAGGGTTAAAGGCAATGAATTCAGGAAGATAGGCCTTGTAGTGCCCGCTCCAAACCCATTTCGATCAAGTCTTTTACATTCAGTCTC
>JASHPE010000442.1 GCA_030038235.1 Terriglobia bacterium | reverse complement strand
TGGGTGATCCTCAGCAGCACCGGCAAAGAAGTGAGCCAGGCGTGGGGCGTAAGCGGCGACATTCCCGTGCCCGGCGACTACGACGGCGACACCAAGACCGACTACACGGTGTTCGAGCCATCGACCGGGACGTGGTCCACGTTGCAATCGAGCAACGGGAAGACCGTTACCACGGTCTTCGGCCTGAACGGTGACATTCCGGTGGCCAAGGACTACGACGGCGACGAGAAGACCGACATCGCCATATTCCGTCCGTCGAATGCGACCTGGTACATCCTGCAATCGAGCAACGGACAGACAACCACCACCATGTGGGGACTGTCGACGGATGTGCCGGTGAATCAACCCGCGGGCCAGCCGCAGTAATGCGACGACGTAGCGGCGAGTTTATCTCGCGCTGAGGCCCCGCAGGGGCGAAATCATGTAACCCCAGGCGTAAGCCCCTGGGCCAAATCTCATCCAAAAAACGAAGCCAAAAACAATCGTGTTTCAGCCCTAAATCTCCTTATTTCGGACTAAAATGGCTTCATTTTTTGACCCTTCGGAGCAAGCGGCAGCTTAGGTCGACCTGAGCCGAACGAGGAAGTGCGGAAGGCTACTGTGCGGCGGCGGAACTCGGCGGCGGCGCGGCGTAGATGGGAACGCCGAACAGCGCTCGCACGGCGATCGGCTTCCCGTTGACAGTGCCGGGACGGAACTCCCAATCGCTAAGCGCCGCCAGCAGCGGCGCCGTGAATTGGACGTTTGGGCTATCCATGCTCTTCGCGCGCTCCACCTTGCCTGACTCATCGATGACCACGTAGGCTACTACAAGTTGATTCTGATAACGAGCGACCAGATCGCCGGGCCAAGCCGGCACTTCCTTCCTGGTAGGGAACGGAGGCGCGACCTTTCCGCCTCCGGACTCGCTCGCGTGCAGTGCCGCATATTCCATCGTCCAGGATGGTGCTGCCGGATCGGATGAAGTCTTCATGCTGATGTAAACGGTGAAGACCTTCTCGTCATAGAAGACACCGTAGTCTCCAAGGCCGCCGCCGCTGCTGGCGGTGGAAACAACCGTGAGTCCGTACGTCCCTGGTTCCGGCGCGGCTTCCGGAGAACGCGCCACGACTCCTGCCGGTATTCCGTCCGGCCAGTCGCCGCCTTGAATCGTCATGCCGGCGAATGCACCGGGCGCGGGGCCTGAGCCCGCGCCGGCGCCGCTCGCGCTCCCGGCTCCAGGTCCGGAGCCGGAAGCCGCACCTCGGATGGTCATCCCTCCGCCGGCTTCGCCTGAAGCGTTATGCCCGGCGCCGCTCACGGCAGCGCCCGGTCCACCCGCAGCGACAGCACCCCCTCGGCTGGGTGCCGGCGCAGGGCTGCCGCCCACTCCGAAGGCCCTCGTGCCGGCGGCGTCGTGCGCGCTCGGGATCGAATTCGCGCCGCTTCCGACCGGGGTCGGTGTGGCGGTTTCGGCGACGGAGCCGGGTCCGAGATTGGACATTGCCAGGTTCGGCAGAGCCACAATGGCAAATTGGCCGTGAGCCTCGCCAGCGGGAAGCTTGGGCACCGCTTGGGGCGGCGCAGGCATGACGCTAAGCGCCACCAGAGTCTTGGCGTCGGCGCCGGACGAACCCGGCAGCGCGCGGACTTGCGCGGGGGTTGGCTTCGGGGGCGGTGCGACCGCAGGCGGCACAGCCGTCGCTTGCAGCGCCGGGTCGGCAGCGGGAGTGACCATGGGCAGCGCCAGCTTGGGAGCCTCAATGACCGGAGGCGCCGCAATCCGCAGAAGCGGAATGGTTGCAGTGCTCGACGCATCGTGCGGCGCCTGTGTTTCCCCTGACGGATCAGCCTTTGCAGCCTCGGCTGCGACCACAGGCGTGGGCGTGAGGTTCGCCTGCGGGAGTCTGACGATGTTCGGCAAAGGCACGAACATCGACAATTCCGGAGGATTGGCAAGCGCGGGCTGCAGAATCGTCTGAATGTGGTTGGTGGGATGAGGCGGGCTGGAGATAATCGCCTGTTTTCCGGGATAGCTCACGCCCGCCTTGCTCCAAGTGGCCACCGCAAGCGAGGGATTCGTCTCCGCCTTTGCTAAAGAGGTCCCGTGACGCTGGCCGCCGGAGTCACCGCCGCCGAGGGCGGGCAGATACAACGTGTCCTTCGGGATCATGGTGAGCTCCCACGTCTTGGGAGGATCGATGGCGATCGGCATCCGGATTGTGGGCCAGAACAACAGAAGCGCGAAGAGCGCGATCTCGTGAAACAGGAAGGAATACAGGAGTCCACGGCCCGGAAACAGCCCCAGGCTTACGCTCCCGTAGCTAAGAGCGGCGACCGCAGAGTTATGCGATGGGCTCGGGGCACACGATGGTGCGCCGTCTCGGGGAGAGAGTTCGGGTGTTCCCAAATTTAATGTAAGGAGCGCCATACTTACCGGACTCTGGCTTGCCCGTGTTGGTGACCCGGTCCTGGCGCCTCAGGAGAGTTCAGAAAAGACCGCTATACCGCGCGCGAACAATGTACCCGGGTAGAGGATCGTTTCGTTGTGACCAGTTCAGATATACTGCTCAGGTCTAGGGTCGTTTGCTCGTTGGATGCCACCGGCGACTTGAGCGGTTCATGACGGACCAGTGCAGCAGCCGCCCGAAGCTCACCATTCAGCGAGCTTCACCCACCGAAGCGACCAGTTCATCTTCCGCCTGCTCCGGCTCTCCTTCCGCAAGCGTCAGTTCGGCTGCCGCACTCAGGCTGTCTGCATCTTCGCTGTCCACCGGATCGACGTGCAGGTCCAACTGGTTCAACAGGCGGTGGAGATAGCAGCGGCTGATGCGCAACTCTTGCGCGGCGCGCAACTTGTTGCCGTTGTGCAGCCGCAGCGCAGTACGCAACACTTCGCGCTTGAAGCTCCGTACCGATTCGTGAAACGAGCCCCTGCGAATTTCGGCGCTCACGCCAAGGCGGCTGATCTCCGGCGGCAGATCCTCAATGTGGAGCTGCGGCCCGTCAGCCAGCACCACGCAGCGCTCAATGACATTCTGCAATTCCCGGACATTGCCCGGCCACTCATAGCCTGCCAAGGCTGTCACGAAGTTCGGCGTGAGCCCGCGAACCTCCTTCTTGTGCGCGACGGCGAAGGCTGTCAGGAAGTGATCCGCCAGAAGGGGAATATCATCGAGCCGATCGCGAAGGGGTGGCAACTGGATTCTGACCACCGAGATCCGGAAGTAAAGATCCTGCCGGAACGTGCCCTGGCGGACCATCTCCTCCAAGTTGCGATTCGTGGCACAGAGCACCCTCACGTCCAGCGGGATGGGAGCGTTTGAGCCCAGCCGCTCCACCTGCCGCTCCTGCAGAACGCGCAGGAGCTTGGCCTGCAAAGGCAGGGCCAGGTCGCCAATCTCGTCAAGGAAGATGGTTCCGCCCTGCGCTTCCTCGAACCGGCCCTTGCGGCTCTGCGAGGCGCCGGTGAAAGCGCCTTTGGCGTGGCCGAAAAGCTCGTCTTCAATCAGGCTCTCCGGGAGGGCGCAGGCTGAAAAGGCCACGAAGGGCTTGTTGGCGCGGGCGCTCAGGCGATGAATGGACCGGGCCACCACCTCCTTGCCCGTTCCGCTCTCTCCGCTGATCAAAACCGTGGTAAAGACCTGGGCAACCTTGTGAATGACCTCGAATATGTATTCCATCGCCTTGCTGTTGCCGAGCAACCCATCAACATATTTGGTCCCGATCAGCCGCTGCGCATTGATCAACTCGCGAGCCAGTGCCATCCGGCGATAGGCCCTGTCAATGGCAAAGCGGAGCTCGAGGACCGAGAGCGGTTGAACGAAGAAATCGAACGCCCCGCCCCGAATCGCCTCGAGCGCAGTCTCGCGTCGGGTATCCCAACTGAAGACAATCAGTGGCGCCGCCAGAGACAATTCCGAAATCGCCCGCAGCAACTCGCGAGACGGCTTCTCCCCCGTGGCATCAGGATCGTCATCCCAGTTGAGCAGCACGACGTCGGCTTCGTCGCGCTCGAGAATCGAAATGGCGTCGGAAACGGAAGGAATCCACGTCAAGGAATACCCTGATCCCAGAACGTTCGTCAGAACCGGGCCAAATGCCTCATCGTGGTCTACCAACACTACTCTCTTACTCTCGTTCGCATCCAAGTCTAACTCCCCCCTTGGCGCTCTCGAGGCTTACCCCGTCAGGTCTCAGTCCATCCGGAGAGCCTCCCGATCGCGCCGTCCCGGCCGCAGCTCGCTGTCCTCATGGGCCTGCCCTGACCCTGACAGCATCTGGCCAAACCGTTGCTAACTGCCTCTACGTCACGCTGCCAAAACTCCCCTTCTGGCTCCGCGACTGCACAGACACTCGACTTAGCTTACGCAACCCCGTCTCAACGCGCTGTGATGCGCGTCACAACTGCTTGGCGTCCTACGAAAAACGCATCCAAAAAACTGGCTACGAGACCCTGACGCTCTCAGCCGCGTTTTCTGTGATTTCGTCACTCACGCATCTTGAGCGCGGATCACCAAATCCGCATTAATTCTCGCGCCGCAGATCTACGATTCTGCGGAACCCGTTTGGATCTGCGATGGCTGGCGGCCGGGGCTACCTATCCCCGCGCGGGCGCCTGAACCGACCTTTCAAAACATCACATGGTTATCGCGTTCTTCGGCGTCTGTCAAGTCCAACGAGAGTAATTATCACATAGGCACGCGCGCCTCGCCCTTCCGTTGGATGCAGTGGCTGTGTACGAACGTATACGGTTCGGTCCTGTTGAATGTTAACTCCCATCGGGAGATACGAAGCAGGCCAAGCGCCTGCTGACCAGTTCATCATGCGTCGCTCAGAAAAGTCATCGGATTCCGGACTGCCTCTTCGCCTCGATGCCCCTATTCTGGAAGAAGATACCCCGCATTAGACGCCTCGGGTATTATCTCACACCCTCCACTTGTTGGCATCCTGATTGCCTGTCTGCTGGTGCGCTCGAGAACGATTTGCGCCCAGGAATAACTGATGAGTTATACGCCCCAGACGCAACTCGGACGTTCTCTTGTTTCCCCGACTGCTGCGGCCCTTGACACTTCCGCGGATCCGCGCGCCTCCGCCTGGATTGCCCGTGGCATTCTGAAGGGGGCGCGCCAGGTGTTTACATTCCCGGCCGCTCTTGCCTCATTGCTGGCAGTCACCGTGTTCGCCACCGCCCGCGGAGGTCTCGCTGATCCCGATATCTGGTGGCACCTGCGGAATGCCGAGTACCTGCTGACGAATTTCAGACTTCCGCGCTTTGATGCGTTTTCCTTTACAGTTATCGGCCATCCGTGGATCAACCATGAGTGGCT
>JASHPE010000052.1 GCA_030038235.1 Terriglobia bacterium | reverse complement strand
GTAGCATCAGCTCCATGCCCTGGCTGAGCACGATCACCTCGCTGCCCTTATCGAGCAACTCCTTGACGTCCGCAGGCTGGATGCCCGGCACGTGCTGGGTTCCCGTCTCCCTCCAGTCCCATTCGCGCCCGCCCCCAGGCCACAGCTTGAAGTCCTTGCCGGTGCCTACGCCCTCCACTTCCATGTAGCCCCAGGAGATGTTTATGATGCGAGGGGACCTTCTCTTCATCGCGCCTCCCATGGCGACAATGTAGCACGGCTGCGGCTTGCTGAGGTTCGCCCCAGCCTGTGAAACGCGGACGTATGCCCAACATCCTCTGGCATGCCGCCGCTCCGGCCTCCACGGGCGAGTCTCCGGGAAGGGCGACGAACATCATTGAGTTTGAGCCTTTGGTGAAGCGACGAATGCTGGGCAACGCGACACGGCGACTACGAGGATAGCTCCACGACCCTGCCGCCTGGACCCGCGATGCGGGCGAGAAGCCGGGGCGTGTCGCCTTGCGCGACGCGCACGTTCAGGCCCAGGAGCTTGCAGGCGCGCCGCACCCCGGCGTCGTCGGGAGCGGATAGTTCGAAACGCAGGATTTTGCAGCCTTGGGGAGTGTCGGCGGAAGGATGGACAGTGTCGGCGCTCCATTCGATGAAGAACGGAAGGAGGCCAGCCTGGTCGTCGTGGAGATTGATTGTCTTCCACCGGAGGATGCGGGCGTCCGGCCGCCTGCGCTCGCCCGGGGTGGGCCCGTCGAAGGCGATCCCGGCATCGCGGAGGCGTGCCGCGAAGGTATCGAGGTCGCCTGGATGCGCGGCCCAGCCGACGAGGCGCGGCTTAGCCAGTTTCTTCAGCCCGTAGATGTCGGGCGCACCAGACTGCGCGGGATCGGGAGCGATGATTTCAAGGTAGCGCCTTCCGCCGAGCGACAGCAGGGCGTTTCGCGTGCCGCGACCCGGATGGACACCTCCAGGAGCGGGACTGACCCCGGTATGCTTCCTGACGAAGGCGATCCCTCCGTCGAGGTCGCTGGAGCCGAGCAGGATGTGGTCGAGCATCGCGGGCACGTCAGGCGCTCCCGAGGAAAGGCCGGACGAGGCGAACGCGGCCCCGGTCAAAGCGAGAAACAATCTGCGGGACAGCATAGGCGTCCTTTGTCGTGGTGCCACTGCGAATCGAACCTTATATTCTATCCGTGATAGCGGGAAACTCGGTTTTGGAGGCTGCATCTTTGCCGTCGACCGGACCGGGCCTGGTCTGAAGCCAAATGCCTCTCTCCGGCCCGGCTTCAGGATAACGCAGCCGACTGGGTCTCGTCGTGGCTCTGCCGCAGTGGCTGGTTTTCCGCCTGCCAGAGGCTTTTTTGACCAGGCTGGCAGGGCATTAGTCAGGTCGGTCCGGTCCGCGGTTAATCTCCGGGTCCCGTCCGCAACCGCGTTTACGGCGGATGGCGTTGGCTAGCTGATGCGCCGACTCCTATGCGGTGCGCCCGCTATTTACCTGGGTCCGACAAGCACCGTCAGGGCGTTGATGGAACTGCGGTGACCTTCACGGCCAGGCTGTACTCGAATAAATTCACATCGGGAACTTCGGAAGCCGCGGCACGCAGTTCCGGGCTGATCTGCGAGGCAACGATGAAGATTCTGACACGTTCGGCGCGAAACCGTTGCTTGATCTTCGCACGGTAGTAGAGCGCCTGACCGACGGTCTTTTCATGCCCTCTGCTAACCTTTAGCTCGATTATCACCGGCAATCCATCGCGATCCCTAGCAAGTATGTCAATTCGGTGGCTTGGTCCCTGCTGATCCACCTGGAACTCCACGGCGTCTCCCTCGTCTTCAACCGGCCATGGGGAGAGGTTCGGCTCAAGAATACCCAAGTTCTCCGCAAGGTAATCACGAAGTTGTTCTTCGAGGGCAAACTTGGTTGCCGCTTCCGTTTCAGACTCGTCCTCCGGCTCGTTTTCGGTCGGAGTCTTTGAGGAACCAGAGGTAGGGCCGGACGTCTCGTACCGCGAATAGATGTCGTCGTACGTTTTGAGTTTCCTTTTCCCGGCAGGCGTCAAGCCAAATGGCCAACTGGTCTGAATGAACTTGTCAAGGAGGCCTTTGCGGCGCAGCAAGGCAAGTATCTTTGCCCGTCTGAGGCTGGTTGAATAAGCACCCATCCGCTCGGGACTGGTTCTTATTTCAGTGGCCTCAGTTCCGAGGCCGTTGGCCGCTAGGAACGGATAAGCCAATCTCAGGGGCAGCTTTTCAAACTCGGGCTCTTGTGCGGGTACTGTCGCCATGACGATATCTTATTCGATCTCGACTGGCTTCTCGACTCCCTTCTCGAATGGCTTCTAAGCGCCTGATAAGCAGTCGAACGAGCGAGGCGGGAAAAGGGAACGGAGGCGGGCCTTTCCGGCTGGTCGGCAGGCCGTAGCCGTTGATGGTCGGTCGGCTGGCCTTGGGTGCTGGTTTCTTGGCTGACACCTTGGCTGGCAAGGCAGGCTCCCGCGGGCAACTGCGCCCTTACGGAAGGCGGGCGACACGACTTGCATGACCAGCCAGCTGTGCGAGGAAGTAGATGAATGCCATGATGCCAGCAGTATCGGGCGCGTTCCCGGCTTTCAGTAGTCGTGTCATAGGCGGGCCCACCGCCGTGTCGTATCTCGTTTCAGGTGGCTCTCCGACCTGATATCTGTATCGCTCCAGCCAGTTTGGGCTGCACTCCCCTTGATCGAACAGAGGCTGTGGGTGGTTGATAATCACTCCCAGGACGGGTCCTAAAGCAGGCAAGCGTTCCCGTCGCTCTTTCAATTGCTGAGCAAGGTCCTCTCTGTCACCCGTACGCTTAACCTCAATGATCGCTCGGGCGGCAAAGAACGGGACCAGAGCGAACTCCGCACATTCGAAAACCGCAGGCAGTTCCGAAGGGTCCCATATGATTAGGTCGCATTGGGGAACGCGGTTCAATCCTGTAATCTTGTCAGCCGGTCGGATCACTGCTCCCGTAGAAATTCGGAAACGATGACTGAGCATATTCCTGGTCATCGAGCGAACCCACGCCTCTGCGTAGGCTCCCGTCACATTCGGATTCGTGACGAAGTCTGATAGCAAACCATTTGACTGAACCGGCTGCGCAAAGGCCTCGGCATACGCATCCCAGAAGGCAGCCCGAGCTTTCAGTGGCTCGCTCACGTCGGATTCTTCAAACCGTTCGGCCATTCGGTCCTGGCCCTTTCAAATTGATTTGGGCGAGTGAAATTGACACCTCACTTGACGAACGGACGCCCTTGAGCCCCTAGGCGGGCTTCGACCGTTGCACGGTCATCATAAAAATCCTCAAGCAGCCGCTGCGCGTATTTGTGCGCCGCCTCGAACTCGTCCTCCGTCACCTCTCGCCAATCGTCGTGGAGCACGTCGTTTCCCAGGACCCGGATGTTCTCGTGAGCACGTTTCTGGCGAGTCTCTGTTATGACTCGATCCGCAGCCGCAGCATCGATCCGATCAATCAACTTATTGGACTTCCTCACCTTGCCCTGCGCGTCCTGAACCTCGACCTCCTCGTACCCATTTATCTTTAGTGTCTTGTCCAGGACCGAGCGCAGCATGGCGGACGCACTGCGGTATGCGCCATGAGCAGCATCGAGTTCGGCTTCGCGGAATTCTTTGGTAACATCTGGAGGCACAAGTGGCGGCAGAGACGCCTTCTCAATCCCCTGGGGCAGGAAATCCTCTAGCACCGCCGTTTGGGAATTGCCATTGTCGTGAATCTTGGCGACTCCTCCGCGATTGCAAACGTTACAGCGAAAGAACTGCCAAAGAATGCGGGAGTACGGATGGTTTTGATAGGTATGCGGAATGTCGATGATGACCGCTCCCAGAGACGTGTCACTGTGGCCCTTGGTGTCGAAGCTCGTGATGGCGTC
>JASHPE010000441.1 GCA_030038235.1 Terriglobia bacterium | reverse complement strand
ATCAATAACATACGCGGGCGTAAGGGCGCGTACCAAAGCTGGAATGTTCTTTAGAGTGAGTAAAAGTCGGCTAAATGACAAACCAACGTTTACAAAAAGGCCGAAACGGGAATGGGGTTTGGAATCAGCGACATGAGCTTGTTTCGAGAGATGTCGAAATGTCAAAAGGGCGCCCCATGCGGAACGGGAATGTCGTGTAGAATCAATAACATGACGATTCGAGCTCAGCGGTCGAAACGGCCATTTTACTCACCAGTAACGAGCGCGGCGAATGGGTGTAGAAGCGATGCCCCGCGTGGATTACGGAGGAGAATTGAGCCAACTGTCGGTCGAAGTCAACCGTCCACAGTTGACAGTCAACAGCATCGGGCGCCAAGCCTCCGGCCGCGCACTCTCAACGGTCGACTGGCCTTCGTTGACTTTTACACGCGGATACGTTGGAATTGACTTGCCATGAATAAGGAAAACACAGCCGTGATGCCGGGTTCCGTTGAGGCTCCGGAAGACCGCAGCGTCACCAGGAAGCCGGGTCCGGGAAACGGTCACGCCGCCGTATCCGCTGCGGCCCCGGCAGAGTTCACCACCCTCTCGGGCGTGCCCATCGAGCGCCTGTACACTGCTGCCGACCTCGCAGGCTTCGATTATCAGCGCGACCTCGCCGATCCTGGCGAGTACCCCTACACGCGCGGCATTCATCGCACCATGTATCGCGGCAAGCTATGGACGATGCGCCAGTTCTCGGGGTTCGGCTCCCCGGAGGACACCAACGCGCGCCTTCGCTACCTGCTGAAACAGGGACAGACCGGGCTCTCCATCGCCTTCGACTTGCCGACACTCATGGGCTACGACAGTGATCACCTGCTGGCCGAAGGCGAGGTCGGGAAATGCGGCGTGGCGATTTCGTCGCTCGCGGATATGGAGGTTCTGCTGCGCGGACTGCCGCTCGAGAAGGTCACCACCTCGATGACCATCAATTCCCCGGCGGCGATCATCTGGGCGATGTACCTGGTGGTCGCCGAGAAGAACGGCGCCGACTGGAAGAAGATCTCCGGCACCACTCAGAACGACATCCTCAAGGAATACATCGCGCAGAAGGAATACATCTTCCCGCCCGAGCCTTCCATGCGCCTCGTGGTTGACACCATCACCTTCGGAGCGCGCGAGGTGCCGCGCTGGAATCCGATTTCGATTTCCGGCTATCACATCCGCGAGGCCGGTTCGACCGCCGTCCAGGAGCTGGCGTTCACCCTGCGCGACGGCATGGAGTACGTGGAGTGGGTGAAACGCGCCGGCATGGATGTGGACGAGTTCGCGCCGCGCCTGAGCTTCTTTTTCAACGCCCACAATGATCTTTTTGAGGAGATCGCCAAGTATCGCGCCGCGCGCAAAGTCTGGGCACGCGTGATGCGCGAGCGCTACGGCGCCAAGAATCCGCGCTCCTGGCTCTGCCGCTTCCACACGCAGACAGCGGGCTGCTCGCTGACGGCACAGCAGCCCTACAACAACGTGATCCGCACCACCATCCAGGCGTTGGCGGGCGTGCTCGGCGGCACGCAGAGCCTGCACACCAACTCCCTCGACGAGGCCTGGGCGCTGCCCACCGAATCGGCCGTCACGCTGGCGCTGAGGACACAACAGGTGATTGCGCACGAGAGCGGCGTGCCCAACGCCGTCGATCCTTTGGCCGGGTCCTATTTCGTGGAAAAGCTTACCCTCGATACCGAACGCGCCTGCTGGGACTACATCGAGCGGATCGACGCCCTGGGCGGCATGGTGGCGGCGGTGGAAAAGGGATTCCCGCAGCGTGAGATCCACGACGCGGCCTACGTCTACCAGCAACAGCTCGAGCGCAAGGAAAAGATCATCGTGGGCGTGAACGACTTTGTCACGGACGAGAAACGTCCCATTGAGATCCTCGTGATCGACGACACTGTGGCTCACCGCCAAAGCGATAAGTTGGCGGAACTGCGCAAGACGCGCGACTGCGCGCGGGTGCAGTCGACGCTTGAAGCTTTAGGCAGCGCCGCCGGCACGGATGCGAATCTGATGCCTTACATTTTGGAATGCGTGCGCGCGTACGCCACGCTCGGTGAGATGTGCGATCGTCTGCGCGGCGTGTTTGGGACGTACGAGGAGCCTGCGTTTGGTTAGGAGAACCTGCTAAAGAGCAACTGTAGGGCGCGGAGAGTCCATCGAATGAACGCTGCCGGAGATGATCGATGAGCATTCTGACCGAGCCGAAGCCGGGTTCACCCCCTCGAGGCATCGATTTCGTATACGAGACCGTCCTCAAGAAAATCGAGCAGCAGCAAAAACTTGTGGACTCCCTCGACGTGAAGATGGGCATCCTGGTGGCGTTTCTGGGGACGTTCATTGTTGGCCTGCTGGTTGCGGCCCTTACGTCGGAGGTGAGCAAGGTCGCGCCCCAGTTGTGGCTGGCCACAAAGGTTATCGTTTTGGCAGGCATCACCCTGGCAGGGGCTTGCCTCTATTTTGCATTTGATGCGTTCAAAGAGGGACGGCAGTTTTTCTCAGGTGTCCGGCCGCGTGACCTCGTGAGCTGGGTTAGCGAGGAAGTCGAAACCACAAAGAAGGCGTTCCTGCCAACGATTCTTTGGGCTGTTGACGCGAACGATCACCAGCTGAGCCTGAAGGGCGATTCGGCGCGGCGCGCGATCATCTGGGTTTTCTTTGCACTGGGAGTTCTCTGGGTGAGTCTCCTGTTGCTGGGGGTACAATTTACATTAGGAAGGGTTATGTCATGAGCGAAGAAAGAGACACGCGGCAGTTCGGTGCTAAGGACCCGTCAACGTCATTCGAGGCTTCGCAGCACTCCCAGTCCAAGAACCTCTGGACCCTAGGCCCTGTCATCTCGCAGCCGGATTCGGTCATCAAAGCTCCGTCGAAGTCGACGGGCATCGTGCGAGCCTTGCATACGTTCGAGAGTGGCCGTGCATCGCTGCACTTGAAAAATGAATCGGACATAAAAATTAGGGTCGACAACGCCCTGTGCTTGATCGGCTCAGAAGTGGGACGTGGAGCAAATCTATTGCGTGGAGCAAATCTATCGAATGAATCGATTATTCTGAGGCCGGGCGAAGATTTCCCAGTAGACGTGACCGAGGCTCTCGTGCGTGCGGCCAAGGCAATCGGTCTCGACAATGGCATTCTGCGGCTCCAGATTCTGCTGGTTTTAGAGCCCGAGCCGGCGGGGCAGCCGGGACCCGGTTCGTACGTGGTCGTGCTCAGGGACGGCCGTGTCGAGGAGTTCAAACGGGACGGCGGCATGTAGGTGTCACCTACCGACGGGACTCCACGTTCACCATCCGAGTTCTGGTGCCGAGATCGGACCTCGACGGACGGAGCAACGCTATTGCGGCTCGGTTAGGCCTGACAGCGGCCTGTGCCCGGATGAGCGCAGGGGCAGATTAGCGGCGCCTCGACGCAGCGAGTCACATGGGAAGTACTAGGATGGCCACACGAACGCTCTTGAACCTGGAACAGTTCGATCAACTGCCTGTCGTGGAAGGCGTGCTCTACGAACTCGACGAAGGGGAAGTAGCCACCATGACGGAACCGATGCCGCGGCACAACTTTGTCCGCGACAATATTGCTGCGGTGCTGCGAGACTTCGTCCATCCGCGAAAGCTCGGGCGTGTTTGTGTGGAAACCGAGTACCAACTCGCGCCGGACACGGTGCGCGCCCCGGACGTCTCCTTCATTCTCGCCGATCACATGCGCGATATCGACCTCGACCGCCGCATCGTCGGTGCTCCGGCGCTGGCCGTCGAAGTGGTCTCACCAACGGATCTGGCTCAGGAGCTGGCTCGCAAGGTAGACCAGTATCTTGCTGCCGGAGCAGCGGAAGTCTGGGTTGTATACCCCAGCATGCACGAGGTTCATGTCTTCCGTGGAGGCGGCGTGGCGTGCGTTCTCGGACCGGATGATGTTCTCGAAAGTCCCGACCTTTTGCCAGGATTCTCTGTTCCTGTCGCTCAGCTCTTTGAATGAACCTGTGGATCGAATCATGGACAAGCGAATTCGAGTTCTCGTTGCCAAGCCGGGACTTGACGGCCACGACCGCGGCGCCAAAATCGTGGCCCGCGCGTTGCGCGATGCCGGCATGGAGGTGATCTACACCGGCCTCCGCCAGACGCCCGAGCAAATCGCGCGCGCCGCCGTGCAGGAGGACGTGGACGCCATCGGCATCTCGATCCTCTCCGGCGCTCACAATACCATCGTGCCCCGCATCTGCGAATTGCTACGTGTCGAAGGCATGAACGATGTACTGGTGCTCGTGGGCGGCATCATTCCGGAGGAGGACATTCCCGGCCTGAAGGCACAAGGCGTTGCCGAGGTCTTCCAGCCCGGCGCATCGACGCAGGACATCGTGGGATTCATACGCGAACATGTGACCAGCAAGGCTCTCTGAGCCGGCCGCTTCAAATCGTGGAGCTTTTAAGCAGCGACTCCATCGCGATCCTCTCCTTTTACGAGCAGCCAGAACATCCGCGCCTCAGTCGCGACGTCTTGCGCGAGCTGCGCGATCTCTTGCGCGCGGTGCGCTCTTCCGGCGCATTTCGTGGCATCGTGATCGCGGCCAATTCGCGCTCGTTTGCGGTTGGCGCCATGCTCGAAGAGGTCACCGCGGTCGCAGGCGTGGCCGCCTTCGAGTTTGCGCGTCTGGGCCAGTCGGTTTTCCGCGAAATCGCCCGATCGCCGATTCCCGTCGTGGCGGCGATTCGCGGATTCTGTCTCGGCGGCGGTCTCGATCTCGCGCTTGCTTGCCACGGTCGCGTGGCCGCTTACGATTCGAGCCTCGGATCGCCCGGCGCCACGCTCGGGCTTGTGACGGGTTGGGGCGGAACCGGACGGCTTCCGCGTCGCATCGGCGGGAGCACCGCCCTGCAGATGCTCGTCACAGGCGAGCGCATTCCGGCAACACAGGCGCTTACGATGGGCCTTGTGGATGAACTGGCTCCGTCAGCCGACCTTGTCAGCGCGGCGTCACGGCTCGCGAAGGCAAGAACCACGATCAGGAGGTCGCATTTCTAATTTTCAGTTTCGTGGCACTGACAACTAACTGACAACTCGCATGAGTCATTCCCCCGAATTCGAATCCTCTCCCGGAGGCCTCTCCAAGCGTGCCGCGCAGCGCTTGATCCAGCGCGCGATTGTGCTCGCCGGCCGAAACCGCAACGTGAAGCAGCAGATTCGCGAGGCCGATCTGACCAGCGTCTGGTCCATCGAGGACTGGGACCTGGAATGGGCGGTCGCGATTCGTCGCGGCAAGCTGGACTTTGACCGTCGATTGCCCCGTCAACCGGACATCCAGGTTCGCTGGCCCACCGCCGAAGGCTTCTTTGCGGAAGCTGGAAACAAGGGGCCGGCGAGTCCAAATCAGGGACAGTACGAAGGTCCGCCACAGATGCGCCGGATGTGGGACGTGCTTTATCACGCATTCCGTGTGGCGCTGGGCGATGTGCTGCAGGATCCTGTCGATGAGGAGGGCACGCGCCTCGTGTGAGCGCCGTCGGAAAGCGAGGTCTCGCACCAAACGGTCCGTGATGCTCGATTATGTTGCGGTTTGCTCAGACTTGTGAACGCATCGCCGCCACTTCCAAGAAGCTGCAGAAGACGCGGCTCGTCGCCGACTACTTATTGTCGCTCGATATCGAGGATGCCGCGCGTGCAGCGCTGTTCTTCACGGGTCGCGCGTTTCCGCGCTTCGCTGAGGACGTGACCCAGGTCGGCGGCAGTCTGATCTGGCAGGCTCTCGCCGCGGTATCGAGCGCGAGTGCCGGCGAAATGGAGGCCGGTTACCGCCGCTACGGTGATCTCGGTGGCGCGGCGGGCGAATTGCTCGCGGGGAAGACCGAAAATCGTTCGTTGAGCCTGGCGGAAGCGCAGAATACCTTGCGTGAACTGGCGGCGCGACGAGGTCCAGGCCAGAAGCTGGAACTGCTTACGCAGATCTTGCGCCGCGTCACCCCGCTTGAAGCAAAGTACTTCATCAAGATTCTCACCGGGGAGCTGCGTATCGGACTCGTCGAAGGTCTGGTCGAGGAAGCGCTAGCCCGGGCTTACGATCGTCCGCTCACGGAGATCCAGCGGGCAAACATGCTCACCGGCGACATCGGTGCGGCCTTGCGTCTCGCGGCTACGGGACGACTCGCGGAAGCGCGTCTGCGTTTGTTTCATCCCGTGGGATTCATGCTGGCAAGTGCTGCCGAGACTCCCGAGGACCTGGTGAGCGCCTTTCCGCAAGGCGGAGTCGCCGAAGAGAAGTACGATGGCATCCGCGCTCAGATTCACAAAGGTTCGGGCAAAGTGAGGCTCTTCTCGCGCACACTCGATGAGCTGGTGGAATTCCTGGAACTCGAAGCGCCTTTGCGAGCCCTGCCCGGCGAATTCATTCTCGATGGCGAGATTGTCGGGTGGAGAAATGGGCGCCCCGTCGCCTTCACGGAATTTCAAAGGCGTCTCGGCCGCAAGCACGCCGAGCTGTTCCTGCCGCTGGAGCTGCCCGCTAGCCTGATCGTATTCGATCTCCTCTGGAAGGACGGCGAATTGATCCTTGACCAGCCTTGGACCGCGCGGCGCGCGCAGCTCGAAGCCCTGCTCGCGGCCGTCAAACAGTCGTCCGGCAGCCCTGCCGTCCAACTTTCTACGCTTTCGACAGCCGCGAGTGAATCGGAGTGGGAGTCGGCGTTCCAGGCTGCGCTCACACGCGGCCACGAAGGCATCATGGCCAAGGCTCCCGATTCGCCCTATGTTCCCGGCCGCCGCGGCCGATACTGGCTGAAGCTCAAGCGCCCGCTGGCCACGCTCGACGTGGTCGTGACGGCGGTTGAGTACGGGCATGGCCGACGCCACGCCGTTCTGTCGGATTACACATTCTCGGTCCGTGACGGCGACCGGCTGGTCACGGTTGGGAAAGCATACTCGGGGCTGACGGACGTCGAGATTCGGGATCTGACCGAGTACTTTCAGCAGCACATCCTCGAAAACCTGGGGTTTCGATTTCGCGTGGAGCCGAGCGTGGTCATCGAGGTGGCGTTCAATAACATTCAACGTTCCAGCCGTCATGAGAGCGGCTTCGCCTTGCGGTTTCCGCGCATCGTGCGGCTGCGTCCTGACAAGCCTGTGGCCGAGATCGACACACTGGAACGGGTCCGCGAAGTCTACGAGCGGCAGCAAGGCCCGGAGCGTCAGGCGCAGGAGTCATAAGACACTTGCCGTGACCTTTTGTGCGCTCGTAAACTTGGAACTGTGCGACGATTCCGGAGAGCAACGATGGGTGCGATACGCTCGGCGAGACAAGCGCAGCCGGTTCCGGCGAGGAGATGCGTCGCGGCGTTAGCGGTCCTGGCGCTGAGCCCACTGCTCTCTCTTGCGCAAAGCTCGCGAACTCCGCCACCGCCTCAGCCCCCGACCGATTTGGACGGTGGCCATGTCTATACGCCGCCCGGACCGACAAAGTCGGTCGAGATCGGTAACTTCTATTTGAAGCGAGGCAAGTTCAAGGCGGCAGTCAGCCGTTTCCAGGAGGCTATTGAGACACGATCGGACTACGCTCCGGCCTACCTCGGTCTGGGCAAGGCGTACGAGAAGATGGGAATGAAGCAAAAGGCTCTGGCCGCTTACCAGCAGTACCTGGACCTGCTTCCGTCTGATAAAGACGCCGAGAATGCGAAGGACGTGCACCGCGCCATGGATCGGCTGCGCGAGGGACATTAACCCACGGCAGTTGCGACCCGACCGCGCTCAACGTGTGGAGGCTTTTAGATCCTGAATGGAACAAGTCGAAGTGATCTTCACGCGCTCGCGGTCCGGGGCTGACGCTCTGGAGGGGCTGATCTCGACGGCCAGGATCTCCATCGTCGTGGCGCTCTATCGATTGGCCAACCCGCGGCTCGTTTCAGCTTTGGGCGCGGCGCGGCAAAAAGGGGTCTCGGTGCGGCTGTGCCTGAATTTCAACGACCACTATGAAGAAAATCGTTCCGCACAGAATGCCCTTCGCAAGCACTCGATCGCTTTCCGGCTAATCGATGGGCGCACCGGAAAGGGTTCCAAGATGCACCACAAGTTCGCCGTGATCGATGGCCGGACTGTAGCGATGGGAAGCTACAACTGGACAATGGAATCCGAGCAGGGAAATTACGAGAACCTCTTATTTCTTTACAGCCCGTTGGTGGCGGCAGCCTACACTGAGGAATTTGAGGCGCTGTGGAAAGAGGGATGGACGCCTGAGTCCTCGGCGCCACCCGAGGATCTTCATGCCGAAAGCTGACGACCACACATACGAGCTGTGCGTCATGCGCCATGGCATCGCGGCGGAGCGGTCAATCGGACAGGAGGATTCGAGGCGCGCGCTCACTCCCGAAGGCAAAGAGCGCATGGAGAAGATTGCGGGAGGCCTGCTCAAGGGCGGCTTCACGCCTTCATGGGTGATATCGAGTCCTTATCTGCGCGCCCTGGAGACGGCTGGGATCGTGGCGGAGGCGGTCAGTCCCGCTCCGCCGGTGGATCGCTGCGAGGCGCTCGAGCCGGGTGGGACGCCTGAAGATCTGATCGCCTTTCTCTCGCGCCGTCCGGAACACAAGCACGTGCTGGTGGTAGGCCATGAGCCTGACCTGAGCGCACTCGTAGCGCGCTTGACAGGCGCCGCCCGCCAGGCGCGATTCGGATTCAAGAAGGGCGGTTGCTGTCTTATCGCTTTCGATGGATTTCCACCGCGGCCGCCGGGACAACTCGTCTGGTGGCTGACGCCGCGTCTGCTTCGCAAGCTTGCTTGATAAGGCAGGCGCCGCAGTGCGCCCGTCGTGTTACCGTTGCTGCCAGAGGCTGAGATGCCCGGTAAGACACAGGCCACGGTTGAAGGTCTCTACCACGTTCCCGAAAACGGCAAGGCTGAGATCGTCGACGGAGAACTGAAACCCATGTCACCTACGGGAGATTTCCCCAGTCGCTCTGGCGCGGAAGTTTTTGTCTCCCCGCCGCGGGGAGATGGCCGAGGCCGAGCCCGCCGTCCCCGGATGGACCTTTGCGGTGGATGACTTGTTTGTCTAAGCTCGCTGGTTCCTACGCCCTGGACCGGGCTAGACAAACGCCGCCCCGCGAGATAGCGCTGCACGCTTGATTTTGGGCGCTGTCTGCACTCGGGACTTCGGCTGCGCCTTCCAGAAATGGGGAAGATACAGCGCCCAATCATCGAGAATCTCACGAGCCGTACTGCTGCCTGTTTCCTCCAGATGGAAGAAGACAAGTTGGCGCAGGAAGTAGGAGTCCTCAGGCTCCATCACGCGCTGCAAAGCAAGCAACTCGGAGTTGTACCGCCGCTCCAGCCGATTGGCGCGATCGTAGATGTAAGCCAGGCCGTTCGTCATGCCGGCGCCGAAATTGCGCCCGGTCTCGCCGAGCACAACCACCACGCCGCCCGTCATGTATTCGCAGCCGTGATCGCCCACGCCTTCGACGACAGCGATCGCGCCGCTGTTGCGCACCGCAAAGCGCTCGCCGGCGCGGCCGGCGGCAAACAGGCGTCCACCCGTGGCGCCGTAAAGCACGGCATTACCCAGAATCGTGCTGCCGCTCCATTCGAAGTTGCTGCCGCGCGGCGGCCGGATGACGATTTCGCCACCGCCCATGCCCTTGCCAACGTAATCGTTGGCTTCGCCTTCGAGAATCAGGCGCATGCCGGGGACGAGGAAAGCGCCAAAACTCTGCCCGGCGCTGCCCGTAAATCGGAACTCCGACGATCCTTCGCGCAGACCCTCGTTCCCGTGAGCCAGCGCGATTTCACCGGCGGCGCGCGCACCGATCGTCCGGTTCGTATTGGTGATGACGTAATGCTTTCGAATCGCCTCGCGGGAAACGAGCGCGCGCCGGACATCGTCCGCAAGCTGCAACGCCAGCGGATCGACATGCGCGGCGTGGGCAGTGGCAGGCGTGGTGATTAAAGCAGCCGCCTGTCCCCCTGACGACTGCTGTTCCGGGACCTCTGCGTTCAGACGAGCAAGAAGCGGCTCAAGGTCCAGTCTGCCCTCGTTGCGCGACGGCGACCACGCACTGACCTCGAGCAGGTCGGTGCGTCCGACGACATCGTCGAGCGAGCGGAATCCGAGAACCGCCAGCGTCTCTCGGACGTGCTCGGCGACGTGTTCGAAGTAGTGCACCAGGCGCTGCGGTTCATTCGGGAAGCGCAGCCGCAGATCCTCGCGCTGCGTGGCCACCCCCACCGGGCAGGTGTTGAGATGGCACTGCCGCGCCATGACACACGCAAGAGCGACGAGCGCCGCCGAGCCGAAACCGAACTCCTGTGCGCCCAGCATGGCGGCAATCACCACGTCGCGCCCGGTCTTGAGTCCGCCGTCGACGCGCAGCCGGACCCGGTCGCGCATGCCGTTGGCGATCAGCGCTTGATGGGCTTCAGCAAGACCCATTTCCCATGGCGATCCCGTATTCTTGATCGACCCCAGCGGTGAAGCTCCGGTGCCTCCGTCATGCCCGCTGATCAGCACCACATTGGCATTGGCCTTGGCCACGCCGCAGGCTACCGTGCCCACGCCCGCTTGCGACACCAGCTTGACGCCGATGCGCGCCCGCGAATTGATCTCGCGCAAGTCATAGATGAGCTGCGCCAGATCCTCGATCGAATAGATGTCATGGTGCGGCGGCGGCGAAATCAAAGCAATTCCGGTCACGGCGCGGCGCACCCGCGCGATCAGCGGCGTGACCTTGTGGGCCGGCAGTTGCCCGCCTTCGCCCGGCTTCGATCCCTGCGCCATTTTTATCTCGAGTTCCTCGGCGCGCACCAGGTAATCGGGCGTCACCCCGAAGCGGCCCGAGGCAACCTGCTTGATCTTGTGGGCGGCGGACTCGCCGTTCACCAGCTCCAGGTAGACATCGGGATCTTCGCCGCCCTCACCGGTGTTCGACTTGCCTCCGAGGCGATTCATCGCGATCGCCAAGGTGCGCTGCGTTTCGGGGCTGAGCGAGCCGAGTGACATGGCCTGCGTTGAGAAGCGCCGAAGGATTCCGGCCGCCGGCTCAACGTCCTCCAGCGGGACGGGCGTGCCAGGCTTAAACCGGAGAAGGTCGCGGATGCTCAGAGGTTCGCGATTTTCAAGCTCATCCGCCATGGAGCGATAGGCCGCGGGATTGTTGTCTTTGGCGGCCTTCTGCAAATGCCGGATCACGTCGGCGCTGTAGGCGTGCCGTTCGAGCCCTTTGCGGAAGCGATAGAACCCGGACGATTCGAGCCTGGCGGCCGGCGTCTGAAAGGCGCTGCGATGGCGCTCCAGAACGTCGCGGGCGACGTCCGCGTAGCTGCGCCCCCCGACGAGCGACCGGGTCTCGGGAAAGAACTCGTCCACGAGGCTGCGATCAAGGCCGATGATCTCGAAGAACTTTCCGCCGAGGTAGCTGGCCAGTGTCGAGATCCCCATCTTCGACATGATTTTCTTGAGACCGGACTCTATGGTGGCGCGATAATTGTCGAGCGCCTGCGCCGCGCTGATCTCGCCCAACTCGCCATCGCGTACCTCACGAGCCACGGTCTCGAGCGCGAGATACGGATTGATCGCTGCGGCGCCGTAGCCAATCAAGCAGGCGAACTGGTGCGGTTCCCACGCTTCCGCGGTTTCGAGCACCAGGTCCGCCTTGTTGCCGGCCTTTGCGCGCATCAAGCCCTCCACCACGGCGCCGGCCGCCAGCAGCATCGGCAGCGGAGCGTGCGCGCGGTCGAGGCCGCGATCGCTCAAAACCAGAATCGAGCTTCCGCCCTCCACAGCCGCACAGCACTCCCGCACCACGCGATCGAGAGTGCGCGTCATGCCCTCGCCGCCGATATCATCACTCGTTTCCGGGACAAACTCGAAGAGCGTGGAGATCGTGACGGGCCTGAAGCACCCCGACCCGAGTTGCTTGAGCCGTTCCAGCTCCTCGTCGAAGAGGAACGGCGATTCCAGGCGGATCATCCGCGCGTGGTCGGGCGTCTCGACCAGTACGGAGTGCCGAGGACCGAGGTAAAGCCCGAGCGACATCACCAGCGACTCGCGCAAGGGATCGATCGGAGGATTGGTGACTTGCGCGAACATCTGGCGGAAGTAGTGGTAGAGCGGGCGGGTCTGGTGCGAAAGCGGCGCGAGCGGCGCGTCGTCGCCCATCGAGCCGATGCCCTCCTTCTTTTCCGCCGCCATGGGCCGGATCAGCAGCTCGACGTCTTCCTTCGTGTATCCCACGGCGCGCTGCCGCGCTGCCAGATCATCCGGCTCTGCAGCACGAGTCGATGCAGCCGCGCCGCTGGCCAGTGCCGTGTCGGCGGCGGACATGCGCGGCGCAAACGACATGTTTTGCAGGATCCACTTGCGGTAGTGGCGTCCTCGCGCAGCCTGGCGCTTCACTTGATCGCTCTTCAGTATCTTCTGGTGCTTGAGATCGACCACCAGAATCTCGCCCGGACCGAGCCGGCCCTTCTCCGCCACGCGTTCCGGCTCCATGGGCAAAATGCCGGCTTCGGAGCCGAGCACCACCAGACCGTCATGCGTGACCAGATAGCGGGCCGGACGCAGTCCGATGCGGTCGAGCGCCGCGCCCACCACCGGTCCGTCGAGAAAAGCCATGGCCGCGGGACCGTCCCACGGCTCCATCAGGCAGGAATGATAGTGGTGGAACGCTTTCACATCCGCCGGCGTCTCCACCGAACCTTCCCACGCTTCCGGAATCATCATGAGCAGCGCGTGCTGCACGCTGCGACCGGAGCGCGTGAGAAGCTCGAGCACGTTGTCGAAGCTCGCGGAATCGCTGCCGCCCGGACGGATCACCGGCTTCAGGCGTTCCACCTGCCGGCCCCACACGGGATGCGCAAGCACCGGCTCCCGCGCCCGCATCCAATTGCGATTCCCCTGCAGCGTATTGATTTCGCCGTTGTGCGCCACCAGCCGGAAGGGCTGCGCCAGTTCCCAGCTCGGCATGGTGTTGGTGCTGTAACGCTGATGAAAGAGCGCCGCGGAGGTTACGAAATGCGGGTGAAGCAGGTCGGAATAGAATGCGCCCAGTTGCTGCGGCGAGAGCAACCCCTTGTAGACGATATTGCGGCAGGAAAGAGAAGCGATGTAGGTGCGTGCCGCCCCTGCAGACGCTTCATCGCGCGCCGCGTTGTCTATGAGGCGGCGTTCGATTTCCTTGCGGAGGAGGTATAGCTCCTGCTCGAATTCGCGATCGCGGCTCGGCGCTCCCGAAATCAGAAGGTGCCGGATTTCCGGCATCGTGTCGCGAGCCTGCGGCCCAAGCACTTTCTCGTCCACGGGAACGCGGCGCCACCCGACCAGCCGCAAATGGCACTGCTCCACGGCCTGCTCGACCACTCGCATGGCCTCAGCGCGCGCTTCGCGGTCTTGCGGCAGGAAGAATACGCCCACCGCCAGCCGCGAGTTCGAGACATCATAGAAATTCAGGCGCGCCGCTTCCCTGGAAAAGAAACTATGTGGAAGCTGGACCATGAGCCCGGCGCCGTCGCCGCTCGAGGCATCGGCGTCCACACCGCCGCGATGGGTCAGATTGGCGAGACATTCCAGGGCCTGCTCCACCACGCGGTGAGACGGCGGTGCCCCGAGTTGAGCTACGAAGCCGACGCCGCAGGCGTCATGCTCCTCACGGGCGTAGAGTCCGAGTTGCGAAACTGGGGAGGACCGGGCCATTTTACTTATGATCGATGCAGACTGATTGTGCGGCCTGCCGCCTTTCAGCCGAAGTGAATCTTTTTTATGATTCGCATAAGCGGTTTTTCAAACTTGACGCACGGGCTGATGATAGAAAACTGGTGAAGGGAGACGCTCGCTCCAGCAGTATGTTGAAAGGCTCGATCCCTGTCGGCTGGGGAGCTTTTTTCAACATCCTGCCAGCGGCCTGACGCCGTCCAGACGCCGTAGCTATGGAAGAATCTCTGCGAACAGAAATCCGGCTTCTCACCACGCGCCTGGGCGCGGTGGTGCAGGAACAAAGCGGGCCCAAAGTATTTGCCGCCATTGAGGAGCTGCGGCAACTCTCCAAGCGCATCCGCCAGCATTCCGACCCGCAATTGATCGAGGCCAGCCGCCGCGCCGTTTCCCGTCTGCGTCCGGACGAGGCCACGGCGGTGGCGCACGCCTTCAGCCTCTTTTTCCATCTGGTGAACCTCTGCGAGGAGCGGCAGCGGATTCGCCGTCTGCGGGAATACGATCGTCACGAGCGCGGCGCCCCGATGTCGTTGCGCTCCACCTTCGCCGCCTTGCGCCAGGCGCGCGTGCCCGCCACGGCGCTCTCCAGCCTCTTCCGGTCCATGCGCGTGGAGCCGGTGCTGACGGCGCATCCCACGGAAGCCAAGCGGCGCAGCGTGCTGAATCATCTATGGTCGATTGCTGACGCGCTCGACCGGATTCCCGCCGGCTCGGGCGCTGCGCCCGAAGCCCTCGACCCCTGGATCGAGGCGCTCTGGCTGACCGAAGAGGTCCGCGAGCGCCCCGTGACGCCCGAAGTGGAGGTCGAAGGCGAACTCGTCTACCTGGAGAAGACGATTTACGATCTCGCGGGCAGCCTGAGCGAGCGCCTGCAGGATGAATTGCGGCGGTCAAAATTCCGCGTCGTGGAACCGCCTCCGCTCGTCAGCTTCGGCTCCTGGGTCGGCGGCGATCGCGACGGCAATCCAAACGTCACCCCGGACTTCAGCGTGCATGCGGTCGCGGAAGTGCGACGGAGCGTCCTTGCGTACTACCGGCGCTCGGCCGAACAGTTGCTGACGCTGCTCTCCTTCCCTTGCGACGGTCAGGGTTCCCTCGAGGACCTGCGCCAGTCGCTGGGACAGGATTTTGATCGCGTTCCCGACTTGAAAAGCGTGGAGTGGGCGGACCAGCCCCGCGAGTTGCTCCGGCACAAACTGCGCGTGATGCGGGCGCGCCTGGAGCGCACGGCGACGCGCAGCGAAGGCGGCTATGCCAGCGCCGGCGACTTCGTGGATGACGCGCGGCTGGTGGAGAACGCCGTGATCGAACTGGGCGCCGCACGGGTGGCCAGCCTCGGCCCCCGTCGATTGCGCGTGGCCGCGGAGGTCTTCGGCTTTCACGGCGTGACGCTCGATTTCCGGCAGCACAGCTCGTTGGTGCGCGCCGCCGCCGAGCAGGTCCTGGAAGCTCAGGGACGCCCGCTCGGTTCCGATGAAGATCGAATCGGCGCTATCCAGCACCTACTGCATGAATCGCCCGCAAGTGGCGCCGCGCCCGACAACGAAGTTCTGGCTGAATTCGCCACACTTCGTGAAATCCAGCGCAGCCATGGCGAGCAGGCGTCGCATCGGTTCATCCTCAGCATGACCAGCAGCAACGCCGATCTCTGGAACGCGATTCTGCTGGCGCATGCCGCCGGATTAGTGATCGCCGAACATGGGCGCCTGCGCTCTTCCGTCGATTTCATTCCGCTTTTCGAGACCTACGACGATCTCGATCGCTGCCCCGGCTTGCTCGACGAGCTGTTCAGCGATCCGCTCTATCGCAGCCTCCTTGAATCGCGGGGCGCCTTCCAGGAAGTGATGCTCGGCTACTCCGACTCCGTCAAGGACGCCGGCTACGTGGCGGCGAATTGGGCCCTTTACCGCGCCCAGGACGGCCTCACGCGCGTGGCCGCCCGCCACGGCATCAGCCTCGGCTTCTTCCACGGCAAAGGCGGCAGTATCGATCGCGGCGGTGGCGGCTCTTATCGGGCGGTGCAGGCGCAGCCGCACTCGGCGCCCGGCGGCCGGATGCGAATCACCGAACAGGGAGAGGTGATCTCGCTCAAATATTCGAACCCGGTGATCGCCGAGCGCAATCTCGAGCAGCTTCTGGCTTCGGTAATCGGCGCCAATCTGTTTCATCGCGCGAAGGTCAACCACTCCCGGCTCGCGCGCTGGCAAGAATGCGCCTCGGAGCTTGCCGGCCATAGCCGCACCTACTATCGCGATCTGGTCTACGGCACGCCGGAGTTTCCGCAGTACTTCTATCAGGCCACGCCCATCGATCTGATCGAGCATCTACCGCTGGGATCGCGGCCGGCGCGCCGCTTGACCGGCCGCGACATTTGCGACCTGCGCGCCATTCCGTGGGTATTCGCCTGGACGCAATCGCGCCACTTTCTGCCCTCCTGGTACGGGCTCGGTTATGCCCTGGAACGCTACAGCCAGGCGAAAGGCCCCAAGGCTCTCGGCTGGTTGCGCGAGATGTACAAGCATTGGCCGTTTTTTTCGGTGCTGCTCGACAACGCCGAAGTGTCGCTCGCCAAGACCGACCTGTTCATTGCCGGCCGCTATGCGCAACTGGTGCGGCCAGCAGCGCTCGGCGAAGCCATTTTCAAGCGCGTCGAGGACGAATATCATCGCAGCCGCCGCATGGTGCTGCTGGTCGTCGAGCGCTCACACTTATTAGCGCGGCAGCCGGTGCTCGCGGAATCCATCCGGCTGCGCAATCCCTACGTTGATCCGCTGAACCTGCTGCAAATTCGGTTTCTCGCGGAATGGCGCCAGGCGCGCAAGCCCAGGCCGGAGCTGCTGCGCGCATTGCAGGTCACAGTAGGCGGAATTGCATTCGGGATGAAGAGCACCGGTTGAGAAACAGGCACAAATCGAGATAGGATTTGGTGCGTTCGCCAGTGCCCACGACGGCATGTCGTTGGGAAGCGCAGGCGAGCCGCACCCGAAGTGGGCGCGAGTGGACGCAGCCACAAGAAAAGACTCAACAGCGAGGTCACTGAGGACTCACAGAGATCACCGAGAAGAGAGGCTGAATGCCGATCCGCGGCGGCATTTTTCCGCGCTTTTCGTCGCCTCTGTGGCCTCCGTGAGACCTCTGTGACCTCTGTGTTGAAGTTCTTTTCCTGGCTTCCGGAAAGAATCTCGCGGGTAGTGCTACAGGAGGACACCATGAATCGAGAACGGGCGCTGAAAGTTATACTGGTGTTGGTGGGATTGTTGTTTTCGGCTGCAGTTTATCCCCTGGCGCTGTTTGCGCGGCAAGATCCTGCGCTGGCGATGATGCTGAGCCTCTATGCCACGCTGGGGATTTTCCTGCTGCTGGCGGTGCGGAACCCCTCGGCGCATCGCAGCCTGATCGCCTTCACGGCGTGGTCGAGCTTCGCTCACGCCGCTGTTATGGGCACCCAGGCATTTGAGAACATGATCCGACACAGGGAACTGATAGGCGTGGTTGTGCTGATTGTCATCGGTCTGGCCCTGATCGCGCTGGCGCCGGCCAAGGAGTCCCTCGAGCGGACGTCGGCAGTCGCGGCGTGACCGGATCGGAAGGGCTGCCACGCGTTTACCGCCAACAACAATGAAATATGGAAGCTTTTCAATTCACCAGGCGCTGCCCCAAGTGTTCCGCCCTCGACGTGAGGCGATCTCGATACCGTTGGTTTGACAGAATTTTCCTTCTGTTTCTGCTCCGTCCCTACCGCTGTTGCGAATGCAACGCGCGCTATTATGGACTTGCCTTTGCGAAACGAGCCTGACGCGGCCGTCAGGCCCCGGCCGTTCCAGGCCATTCTGGAATAAGCCCTTAGTTTACTGGGACGTAGCCTATTCTGAGCCATGCGACCGGCGACCGGCTGGTCAGTGCCTAGGCTACATTATGTAGCTACATCGCTTGGCAGAAAGGGCTTGACAAGCAGTTAATCTTGTGCCAGGCTGACTTTGCCTGGGGAGGCATGCAATTTCCGGAGCGCCGAAAAGCGGCGCTCCCGGGAGGTGGTCCATGTCTCTCCGCCGCTCGCCCACACTCACTCCCGCCGCGCTGGCTGCGCGGCGCGCCAACGCCCTCAAATCCACCGGACCCCGAACCGAGCGCGGCAAAGCCTGGTCCTCGCTCAACGCCCTGCGTGACGGCTGGGACGCCCGCAATCTGCGCGACAAAATCGCACGCACCGGCGACAAGGAAGCCGCCGTCCTCTTCGACTGGATCTTTACCCGCTTTTTTGAGCTTTGCCCG
>JASHPE010000440.1 GCA_030038235.1 Terriglobia bacterium | reverse complement strand
TATTTGATAGAATCTCGTTTGGCGGTTAGGGAAAGTTGTCCATGAGCCAAAGATTTCCCCAGTTCCTGTCCATCGTATAGGCCAGGTAGCGGCCGTCTGGGGACGGGACGGCCCAGCTCACCGTACCGGCGTGCTGAACCAAGACGGTTGCTTTGCCTCGCGAATTTACGTGGAGCAGCGTCGAATCGTTGGCGATCCGGCTGGAAATGAACCAACCCGTACCGTCGGCCGACCAGTTGATGGACCGGATTGGCGGGCGTCCTTCGACCTCAACGACGCGCTGATGATTGGGACCTCGACCGTTCAAGGCCAAGTATACAATGCTGATCTTGCCGTCGGTGCTGTTATGGGGCACCCAGGCAATGCGTCTTCCGTCCGGCGACAGGTCCCAGTCATCAGGCTTAGTAGGGACGACAGCGATTTGCGCACGAGCCACAGAGGACAGTGGGTTCAGCGCGAGCGGGTTAAAAGAGTAAAAGCGAAACTGGCCCTGGTCCTTTCTCCCAAGAACACAGAGAGTAGCTGGCGCACGTGGGCAGCGAAAGTCAACGTCGCCCCAACCGTCCACTACCGGGTTCGCCGCCCCGCCGACCAACGGAACTCGCATCAGGCGACCAGCAGCCGAGGGTAGAGGGGCAGCTCCAGCCGGAGCTTGATTGTATAGAATCGACCGACCGTCCGGGCTGAGCCGGGGACTATACTGGGCGTTGGCGTCCGGGGCGAGAGCTTGCGAAATGGCCCCGTCCACGGCGCGGGAATATATCTTCCATATGCCCTGGTTCGACTCGAACAGCACACTGCGACTGTCCGCGGTCCAGGCATGCGGGTATTCCTGACGGGCGTCGTGGGTTAGTGGGTGGGTGTCTCTCAAGGTAGTTCCATCGGCGGACAGTTCACTCACTTGAATCAGCGGCTCCTGGACATTCACTTGCAAAAAGGCTAAGCGCTTTCCGTCGGAGGAGAGCGTCAGGCTGCCTGGACGGCCGCCTACGAGCCGAATGATGCGTGAGCTGTGCTGACTGTCGCGGTCGTCTTTCACTCCTGGCGCTGCTCTCCACAGTTCCTCGTTCTGCGCATAGATCAGGCCAGCATCGGGCAAAACACAAAATCCCCTGATCCCGAACCCTGCCTCGATGATGGAAGGCTGGTGGGAGTTGAGAGCCAGCAATTCGATATTGTCGGTACCGGCGCGCGATTCCGCGCGAAGCAGGGCCAGCGACCTGCCATTGGGATACCACCCCAGTTCCTGAAAAACCCCACCTTCGACACCCGCGCTGATCAGCGGCTCTACGTCCTCGCCGTCCGCAGTCACGATTGAGATCGTAGTGCGGTCGTCGCCGACGAAAGCAATCTCCTTGCCTCCGGGCGAAACGCGTGCAATGGCAACATGATCCAGCAACTTTACGGGCACACCTCCCAAGATGGGAACCATCCACAGGTTTGACCCACCCGCCTCTCGTGAGGATTCGGTTACGGCCAGCCGGGCACCATCCGGAAACCAGGACAAGGACAGCGTCCGAAAGCCCGGTGGCTGGGGAAGCAGGTGAATTTCTCCGCTGGCGATTACGTACAGGTAAAGCCCGTTGGGGTCTGAGTAGGCTACGTAACGGCCGTCAGGAGACAGACTCGCGCAAGTCACGCCGCTGTCGGGAGCGCTAAAAGTGAGCTGCCGCATAGTAGGCTGAGGAGAGCCCGAATGGCGAACCGACAAATAAGCAGCGACCGCGACGACGGCTGCTAGACATCCACAGATGGCGATGAGTTTCCAGGAGGGGAGAGAAGCAGGCGTCGCAGACACAGGAAGAGACTCAACTGCAGCCGGGCGCGGGAGGCGTGGAGAAACGGAGCGAGATCGCGTACCGGAAAATAGCAGAGACCGCTGAACGACGTTTGCAGCTCCAGTGGTCGATCGCAAACTGGCCCTGAGACCCCCCAAGTCCGCCTCCAAGGCTGAAACCGTCTGGTACCTCAGTTCACGGTCTTTCTCCATCATGCGGCCGATGATGCGCTCCAACTCTGAGGGGAGCGCGGGGTTGAGTTGCCGGGGCAAGACGGGCGATCGATTTAGGAGAGCGTCAAAGACCACGGCTGACGTTTCGCCGGGAAAGGCCTGCCTGCCCGTTGCCATTTCGTACAATACGGAGCCAAACGAGAAGATGTCACTGCGACTGTCAATTTCCTCGCCTCGGGCCTGCTCCGGCGACATGTACGCGGCCGTCCCAACGGCAATGCCAGGACTGGTGAGGTGAGGGCTACTGCTGTCGTCGGGCGCTCCGGCCGCCACGAGTTTCGGCTTCCGCCCCACGCGCTCCAGCTTGGCCAAGCTGAAATCCAGCACTTTTACATGGCCACGATTGGTGATGAAGATGTTGGCAGGCTTGAGGTCCCGGTGTATCAGGCCTGCCTCGTGCGCGGCAGCCAGCGCATCGACAAGCTGCAAGGCAACTTCCACAATTTCGCTGGCTTCGAAGGGCGCGTCTACCCTGGCCCCGCGCATCAGGCGACGGTTTTCTTGCTCTCGCCCTTGCGGCAAGTCGGCGGGTCCCAGCGGCTCCGCAATGCGTTCCTGGAGAGTCTGCCCTTCGAGCAATTCCATAACGATGAACGGAGTTCCATCGTGCTCCTCGACCTCATAAATCGTCGCGATATTTGGGTGGCTTAGGAGGGAAGCCGCGTGCGCCTCAAGGCGGAAGCGTTCGCGGGCTGAACTCGAGCTGACCAAGCCCTCAGGAAGGAATTTGAGAGCGACGGACCGGCCCAGGCGGATGTCCACCGCTCGATAGATCACTCCCATGCCTCCTTCGGCCACTTTGGCCTCGATGCGGTAATGCGAGACTTGGCGCCCCGCGAGGGACTCGGAACTATCCGCCAAAGATGGTTCCGGTAGTTCTGACACCTCCGCATTCCCCGGCGTTCTCGGAACATCGACTTTCCGGTCCATGGGCAAGAGAGGCTCGGATGACTCAACGGAAGCGATAAACCGGTAGCCGCGGCGAGGCAGGGTCTCAATATAGCGCGGCGCTTCCGCGGAGTCGTTCAAGGCCTGACGAATCCGGTTAATCGCGGTGTTGATAAGGTGATCGAACTCAACGATGGTGTTGTTGGGCCAGAGGCGGCTCTGAATTTCGTCTCTGGCCAGCATTTCTCCGGGGCGATCCAGCAGCATCGCCAAAACCCGAAAGGCTTGTCCGCTGAGCCTAATGCGGACACCGCGCTTGTGGAGCTCGCCGGTCGTCAAGTTCGCGGTGAAAGGTCCGAATCGGATATGCGGCGCTGACTTGGGCACCTTCCCCATCTATCCCCCCCGCCCGTCCGAAGACCCGCTTGTTTGGTTCTGCTCTCGTGGGCATTTCGTCCGGGCACAGCTGTCGTCCGCGTCCAACGGAGCATCGGCATTCCTGCCGAGTGCTTGGGAATCCTAGAAGAGCCTCGATCTGAGCAGGGTAGTATACACCTTGTTTTCAATACCATGCAGATCGACATTTTTTAGATAAAAAATCGACGGGTCCTGCATCGACACGGGAATACGTCAGCAGCAAGAATCGGCGCCTGGTCAAGCCGGTAATGCCTTTTCGAAGTCGGGTAGCCGACTGGGACAAAACGGGGCCGGTACTAGGCCCTCGGAGTCCGACCAGGAGAGAAAAAATCTAGAGCGGAGGTAAGCATGACCCGAAAATGTACTTCGTTATTCACAGGAGCGCTCGTGCTCTTTGGCGGTTTGCTTTCACCGGCTTTCACCCTTCCCCTGCAAAACACCGATGCACCGATATCCGGCACAGGAAAGACAGATTTCATTCCCATCTGGACGAGCAGCAGTACGCTGTCGTCGTCATCGATGTTTGAGAAAGCGGGTAAAGTGGGTGTCGGCACGACGGCGCCGGCAGCCACGCTAGAAGTGGACGGTACCGGGAAATTTGACGGTGCGGTTACGTTCGCCCCAACCCAGACGTTTCCAGGCACTGCCGGGCTCGGAGCGAACACCTTTGTCGGAGACCAGTCGATCACCGGAAACTTGTCCGTGACCAGCACCGAAACGATCTCGCTGGGTACGACAGGCGGAGGGTTAATGATCGAGCCCAGTGTCGCGAGCCCGAACATCGTTGAC
>JASHPE010000051.1 GCA_030038235.1 Terriglobia bacterium | reverse complement strand
CTGCCCTCGCTAGTCCGCGCCCGCAGCGTATCCGCAGAAACCTGAGCCGCAATCCCTCGACAGCAACTTCTACGGGCCTGGTGGGTTCATAGCCATGGGGCCGTATCCTATGTGTCTCCAGCCGCGGCCCGTCAAGGAGAATATGAATGCGAAGAGCACTCGGCATTGGATTGGCGTGCGCGGCCACGGTCATGGCGCTGTCTCTCCGCGGCGACGCCCAGGGACTGGTGCCCGGCGGCGAAATCTTTGGAGGCTATTCCTATCTGCGTTCGAATACCGGCGCCGGGTTCAACGCCAACGGATGGGAGGGATCGCTGACGGGGAACTTCAACCGCTTCTTCGGACTGGAAGTCGACCTCGCCGATCATTACAACTCGCCGCCCGTGAACGCCGGTTTTTCAAGCGATTTCTCATTCCTCTTCGGACCTCACTTTGCCCTTCGCGGCAACCCCAAAGTGACTCCCTTCGCGCATGTCCTGGCGGGCGGCACGCGAGGAACACAAACGCCACTGCTCTTCCTCCCGTGTCCTGTCGGCATTGCTTGTCAGCCGTCACTCGCCGAGCAGCATGAAACGGCCTTCACCACTGCGGTTGGCGGTGGCATCGATGTTAAGGCCGCGCGCTTCGTCTGGATTCGTGTGATTCAGGCCGACTATCTTCGCGAGCAATTTACCAACAACCCGCAAAACGACGTGCGGCTCTCTTTTGGTGTGGTGCTGCGCTTCAGCCGCTAAGTTGGGCATCGGCAAAGCGGCCGGATCAGCGCTATGATGTGACATGCGCCAGCCGCGGTGATGTGTCTGGCGGCTTCCACATCGAAAGGATATTCGTGCTGCTGAGTTGCTCGCGTCGTCTGTGTCTCCTTGCCAGGGTTCTCCTGCTCGCCGGGCTGACGGCCGCGCCGCCGGCATTGCAGGCCTGGGATCGCGGCAACCTCGCGGACTACCACGAGCGCCGCGCGCAGCTCGTCAGCCACACGGGCGACGGAGTGCTCGTCCTTTTTGGCTCCAACGAGGAGGACGTAGCCGCGTCGGTCACGACCTTTCGTCAGAACGAGGAGTTCTACTACCTCACTGGCTGGAACGAGCCGGGCGCCATGATGATGCTGGTCCCGAAACCGGCGGCGGCGAATGAGCCGGCGACCCTCGGTGAAGAGATCCTGTATCTGCCGCCCCGCAATCTGTTCGAAGAAAAGTGGAACGGACAGCGTCTGGGACCCGATGCGCCGGAAGCGCCCGCCGACACCGGATTTGCGGAGGTGCACAGCACCAAGGCGTTCAAGTCGGATTTGCAGGAAGCGTTGAAAAGGTTTCCCAGGGTCTACACCGAACTCACACCCCAGCCCGAGAGCGGCGAGGACTGCTTCCAGCAGGACGAAGTTGCGAGGCTCAAGCAACTGGCGCCGCCGGCGAATTTCGCCGACGTGCGTCCCCTTCTGATGTCGATGCGCGCGGTGAAATCGGCGGGCGAGATCGCCCTGATCCGCAAAGCCGTGGAGAACTCCGTCGACGCCCAACTGGCTGCGCTGAAGGCCGTGCATCCCGGAATCTGGGAGTACGAGATTTCGTCGCTGATGAAATACGAGTTCGAGCGTCGCGGCGACGAATGGCCGTCGTATCCGCCGATCGTGGGCTCGGGCCTTTACTCCACCGTTCTGCACTACGACGCGGACACGCAGCAGATGCAGTCCGGCGACCTGGTGGTGATGGACGTGGCAGGCTCCTACAGCGGATATGCGAGCGATATGACTCGAACTCTCCCGGTGAACGGTCATTTCACGGCGCGCCAGCGCGAGATCTATGAGATCGTGCGCGGGGCGCAAGCCGCCGTGCTCGCCGCTGCCAGGCCCGGCGCAACTTTCGGGGGAAAAAACGGCCTGCAAAAAATCGCCTACGACTACATCAACACACACGGGAAGGATCTGCGCGGCAAATCGCTCGGCCGGTACTTCCCGCACGACGTCGGGCACTCGGTCGGCCTCAACGTCCACGACCCGATGGATTACACGAAGCCGCTCGAGCCCGGCATGATCATTACCGACGAACCCGGCATCTACATTCCGGAGGAGAAAATCGGCGTACGAATCGAAGACATGCTCCTGATCACTCCGGACGGCAACGAGGTGCTCACGAAGCGCCTGCCGAGCGATCCAGATGAAATCGAAAAGATCATGGCGGAAAAATGAACGGGTGCTCAACATGACCGGCTCCTGCAGCACCGGCGCTCTCATCGAATTGCTGCGCGGCAAGGGCGCCCATACAGATCCCATCGCCTGCGTCGCGGACGTCACCGCGGAATCGGCAGGCCGCGTCCTTGCGCAATTCCCGCACTCGATCTGGCAGCTTCTGTGGCATCTGAATTTCTGGATGGACTACGACCTTCGCAGGATACGCGGTGAAGCTCCGCCTTACCCGGCTCACAACGACGAGAGCTTCCCTCGCGCTCCGGCTCCCAAAGACGCTGACGAATGGCAGGAGGCCGTGGCGAGGTTTCAGGAACTGCTCGCCGAATCCGCCGCGCTTGCCGCATCGGAACCGGATGCACTGGAGCGCGAGGTTCCTCCCACGCATCCCAGCCACGCGCAGCGAGCATCGACGGTGCTGGCGATGGTCTGGCAGATCGTCGCCCACAATAGCTATCACACCGGACAGATCGCGCTGTTGCGGCGCGCGATGGGAATCTGGCCGCCGCCGGGCGGAGGCGACACGTGGTAGAGGCGCCATCCTACCTGCGGCAGGAAATGTCTGCGCCTCCGGGGAAGCCGCCAATAACAACCTAATGCGCCTGCTCACCGTGCTCTACATCGTGCTCTGCGTCATGATGGGAGTGATGCTCGTGCTCTCACCGTGGCTGCTGCCATGGGGAGAGAACTACTTCTTCCTGCGGTACTCCTGGGTCCAGACTATAGCCAGCAATTACTACATCCGCGGCGCGATTTCGGGCATAGGCCTTGCGGACATCGCGCTCGCCGCCTGGGAAACGGTCCGCAACTTTCGGCACGGGCAGGGCGGGACGACTCCGCACTAAACTCATGAATGCCCCCTCCTTCAGGCTTTGCTACATCACTGACCGCCTGGCTCTCGGCAGCCGTCCACTTCTTCCCTCAATCCAAGCTGCGATTGATGCCGGCATCGACATGATCCAAATCCGCGAAAAGGGCTTGGACACTCGTCCTTTGCTGGAACTAGTCCAACGAGCGACGGCGAGCACCCGCGGATCGGCCACGCGCGTCATCGTGAATGATCGGCTCGACGTGGCGATGACAGCAGGGGCCGACGGTGTTCACCTTGGCAACGAATCCATGCGCGCGCAGAGCGCACGTATGGTAGTGCCGCCGGACTTCTGGGTTGGCGTCTCGTGCCACTCCGCCGAAGATGTCTGGGCTGCAGAACAGGCTGGCGCGGACTACGCCTTGCTCGGACCGATTTTCGAAACGCCGTCCAAACTCCGCTACGGACCTCCTCTCGGCCTGGACGTGCTCATGCAAGCCGTGCGCGGAGTTCGTCGCATGCCGGTAATCGCTTTGGGTGGGATCACCGTCGAACGCGCGGCGGAGTGCCTCGCCGCCGGCGCGGCGGGAATCGCGGGCATCTCGATTTTCCAGCAGTGCGATTCGTTGCTTGAACGTGTGAGCACGTTGCGGCGCGAACTCCTGTCGCCGTGAACCTCAAGTTTCACCAAGCCAGGCGCCGAGCGGTTTCAACGGGCGCACATTGTCGCAGACGGCTTTGAACGCGGCGGTAATCGGAATCGCGAGAAGCAGTCCGACGCCGCCCCACAACCATCCCCAGAACATCAGGGACAGCGTGACGGAAATCGCGCTAAGCTTCACCCGCCGCCCGACGATCCGCGGGGTCAGCAGATTGACGGCGATCAGGTGGATGATCGTCACCGTCGCCGCGAGGGCGACAAAGGGGCCGATGGTATCAAACGCCACCAGTCCCACCAGTATCGGCGGGATCATCGCCAGCACGACGCCAATGTACGGAATAGGATTCAAGAATGCCGAGAGTGGCCCGACAATCAGGGCATAGGGAACGCCGATGAGCGCGAAGATGGGCGTGGTCACAGCGGCGCAGATGAGAGCCACCAAAAAATTGCCGAGAACGTACTGCCGCACCATGATGCTGATTCCCTGAATCACCTGTTCTGCCTGGTGGCGGCGCTCCAGCGCGAACAGATTCAGGGTCGCCGCCCAAATCCGGTTGGTCGAAGCCAGCATAAAGAAGACCAGAAAGGGAATGAACATCACCGCCACCGTAAAAGAAAAAACCGAGCCGATTCCGTTCAGCAGGTATTGGCCCCACGGCGACTCCTGCTGGATGCGCACGGTGGGAACACTTCGATCTGGAGGCGAAAGGGTGAAGCGTGCGAAAGGACCCTCCACGCGCGCCGCCAACTGCCCCAAGCGATCCTCCAGCCGCGGCATGTCCGCAGCCAGAGCCATAGCACGGCCGTAAAGAATATAAGCGAGGAGGTAGATCGCAGCCAGGCCGAGCAGAACGAGTATCAGCGAGCCCAGCCATCGTGGAAAATTGATTCGCTCCATCACGCGAACGCCCGGATCGAATACGAAAGCGATGAAGATGGAGAGGACCACCGGCATGATCACCGAGCTGCCATAGTATAAGCCGGCGAGGATCATACCGGCTGCAATGATCCTCAGGCTGGCGCTCGCTACCGCGGATGTCCCGGAGACTCGAAGGTCGGTCATGAAGGCTGATTCTAGCCGGTCCGTGGGCCAAAAACCAACAGCGTTTGCGGCCCACACCGCGAATTACAGGGGCCGGCCGGAAGCAAATTCGGACGCGCAAATCGGATAGATCGACTCTGGGCCTCAGCGTATGTTGAAAGTGTCCCCGAAGCAATCGGGGATGAGATCGCATCCGAGAGAGGCTAAAATGATACTCAACGTGAGCGCGAAAAGAATCGAGCAGCCCGCTAGAACCAAAGAGGACCGCTACTGGCAGGCAGTCATGGCGCGGGATCACGGCTTTGACGGCAGGTTCGTCTTTGCCGTGCGTTCCACCGGGGTCTACTGCCGCCCTTCCTGTCCGGCTCGCCGACCGCGACGCGAGCAGGTGGTGTTCTACGCTGCGTCGGAAGCTGCCGAAAAGGCCGGGTTCCGGGCCTGCCGACGCTGCGGTAATCACAACGGCGCCAGCGTCGAGCAAGCCGGACTCGTGAAGAGCGCCGTGCACGCCTTGCAGGCCGCGGAAACCAATCGACCCACTCTGGCCGCCTTGAGCAAGCATCTTGAGGTGAGTCCCGATCGTCTGGCGCGCGGATTCAAGCGCCTCACCGGCGTCACGCCGCGCGACTACCGCGATGCGCAGCAGCTCAGCCGGCTTAAATCCAGCCTGCGGACGAGCGCGAACGTGGCGGCGGCCGTCTACGACGCCGGCTTCGGATCGAGCCGCGCCGTTTACGAGCGCGCCCAGTCGCAGCTCGGCATGACCCCGGGCACATACCGCCGCGGCGGCGAAGGCATGCGCATCGGCTACACCATTGTGGATTCCACCCTGGGCCGATTGTTGATTGCAGCCACCGAGCGTGGCGTCTGCTCGGTGTGTCTCGGCGATTCGGACGCGCCTTTGGAGAAGGCGCTTCGTGAAGAATACCCGCGCGCCGCGATCGACCGCGATTCCGCCGGACTCGAGGCTCACGCCCGCCGGATTCGCGAGCATCTGTCCGGCCGCGTGCCCACTCTCGATCTGCCGGTGGACGTTCAGGCCACGGCTTTTCAGTGGAAAGTGTGGCAGGCATTGCGTGACATTCCTTACGGCGAGACGCGTTCCTACTCCGAAATCGCGCGCGCCGTGGGAAGCCCGCGCGCCGTTCGCGCCGTCGGTCACGCTTGCGCTACAAATCGCGTGGCGGTCGTGATCCCGTGCCACCGCGCCGTACGTCAGGACGGAAGCCTGGGCGGGTACCGCTGGGGATTGGAACGCAAGCAAGCGCTGCTCGACCGTGAGCGTAAGAAAGCCCAGTGAGCCCTGCCAGGCGGCCGCCAATCGGCAATCGGCAATCATCAATCGGCAATAAGAGCGGTGTATCATCATTTTATGGATGAACACGCCGATACCGGCCGCGTCCTGGCGATCGACTTCGGCAGCGTGCGCATGGGTCTGGCGGTTTCCGACGCCTTGGGCCTGACCGCGCAGGGCCTGCCCACGCTCGATCGGACGACCAACGAATCCGATTTCGGGCACATCGGGCGGCTCACGGCAGAGTACTCGCTGGCGCGAATCATCGTCGGTCACCCCATAAGCCACTCCGGCGAAGAAACTCAGATGTCGCGGCGAGCGGCGCGCTTCGCTGACGAACTGCGAAGACGGCTCGCTCTGCCCGTCGACCTCTGGGACGAGCGCTTGACCAGCCGCGAGGCGGACCACGTCCTGCGCGAGTCCGGCGCCCATCGGCGAAAGCAGCCCGGCGCGCGCGATCGCGTGGCGGCGCAGATCCTGCTGCAAAGCTATCTGGACCGGCGCGCCGCGGAGCGCGCTCGAGCGCAACTTGCGGAGGCTCGCGCGCAATCGTGAAGAAGCTCCTGGCTGTCATTCTGCTGTTCGCCGGGGGTGGCGCCGCCTTTTTTCTGTTTCAGACCTTTCGCGCCTATCGTGGATACCACGGCAGCGTCATTGTGACCATCCCGCCGGGCTCCGGAGCGGCTTCCGCGGCTGGAATTCTGACTGCGCAAGGAGTGCTACGGAGCCGCATACCCTTCCTCGCTCTATACTCCCTTGGCAGGTTCCGCCATCGGACCCTTAAGGCCGGCGAGTATCTCTTCGATCATCCGCTGAGCCCTCGCGACGTTTACACCAAGATCGTCCGCGGCGAGGTCTACTACTATCTGGTGGTGATTCCCGAGGGCTCGGACCGATTCGATATCGCGCGTATTCTGCATGAGAAGCTCGGACTCGATCCGCAGGACGTCCTCAAAGCCACCACGCCGCCCGATTTGATTCGCGACCTTGATCCAGCGGCGCCCTCGCTCGAAGGGTATTTGTTCCCCGACACCTATCGGATGCCCGCGAGCACAACAGCCGCCGGCGCAGCCCGGATCATGGTGGCGCGATTCCGCCAGGTGCTCGACTCGCGATTCCGTCAGGCAGTGGGCGCCGCGCCGGATGAGAATCTGCACCAGGTCCTGACGCTCGCCTCGCTCGTCGAGAAGGAAACTCCCAACCCTGGCGAGCGCGCCGAAATCGCCGGGGTGTTTACGCGCCGGCTCCAACATCACATGACCCTCGACTGCGATCCAACCGTCGTGTATGCAGCTCGCCTCGCATCGCCGAGCAGCGATCCTTCATCGACAGGGCCCACGCCGATCACTGCCGGCCAGTTGGCTTCCGATTCGCCATACAACACATACCAGCATGGCGGGCTGCCGCCGGGGCCGATCTGCAATCCCGGAGCGGCGTCGATCGACGCCGCCCTGCATCCCGCTGCCGGCGACGCGCTCTACTTTGTGAGCAATCTGCACGGCGGGCACGTCTTCGCGAGCACCCTGGCGGAACACAACCGCAACGTCGCGCGCTATCGGCGCGAAATAGCCGCTCAGGACGCCAACGCAGTGCAGACAACGCCGGCGCCGCCACCTCAGCCGCCAGCTCATCGGCGGGTTCATCGGACACGGCACCATAAGCGAACCCAGACCAGGAACTAAATGGGCGAACGCATCAGCAGGAAACGCCTGATTCTCGACTGCCACGAGCGGCAGCGCCTCGAAAACGTGGGCGTCCGCGAGTTGCGCCGCATTCAGAGCGAGGTGCGCGAGCGCCTCGCTGCTTCCAAACCACCGTCGCTCTCGTATATCGCCGCCGTCCTGCGCGAGGCGGGCACGCGCGTGGACTACGAAGACCGCTACGCCGATCCGGTGATTCCTGAGCGTTACCGCAGCCGGCTCGAGGGCGTCCTGCACTTCCACGACCTTGCGGCGGCGGAGAATTCGATTCGCGCGCTGGACGCCGCCTGGCGCGAATATCGCGCCGCGTCGGATCGAGACGGCGCAGTGCTGGCGCGCAAGCTCGTGCTGCGCGGACGGACACGCGCGGAGAGCCTGGCGGCCAACCCGCGCGTGGACGCAAGGAAGCGCGAGCAGAAGCGCGAGATCGCTCGGTGGTTCGCCGTCTGGCTCGAAAATCCCGATCTCTTCTTCGACTGGCTCGACCTTCGCAAGCGCGCCGACGATTTCCGCGAGCGCTTCGGGCACGGGGCGTCTGACGAAGTCTCGCAATCCGGCGACATCGGCGGCGAAGATGCGGTGCCCTGACTTCAGACGTAGGGGCGGCCCTTGTGGCCGCACAATTACAGCGCATCCCTTGCGCCCCATCATTTGGGCGGCCACAAGGGCCGCCCGTACGTCTGAAATCAGGGCACCACCGGCTGTTGGCGCGTCGCCGCGGTTCCGATAAGATCGAAGTGACAAGGATAAATCCATGACCTCAAGCAATCCGGCCGTCGCGCCAGGCAGCGTCCGGCTCACACGGGCCGCAGAGAAGCTCATCGTAGCCTTGGACGTTCCCACCAGCGACGCGGCGTTGCTCCTGGCTGACCAGCTTCGCGGCCACGCAGGCGTCTTCAAGGTCGGTCTGGAACTCTTCTCGGCGCAGGGTCCTGCGCTCGTGCGCGAGATGGTCGAGCGCGGCGCGCGCGTCTTTCTCGATCTCAAGCTGCACGACATTCCCAACACCGTGCGAGGCGCGGCGCGCGAGGTGGCGCGCCTCGGCGTCTCGATGATCACGATCCATGCCGCGGGCGGACGCGCCATGATGAAGGCGGCGCTCGAAGGCGCGCAGGAAGGCGCGGGTGCCGGACAACCGCCGCTGGCGCTCGCTGTCACCGCACTCACCAGCCTCGCCGACCACGATCTCATGGACATTGGCTGGCGCGAATCTTCCGAAACCGTCGTGCTGCGCCTCGCGTCGCTCGCGCAAGCGTCCGCCCTCGGCGGGGTAGTCGCCTCGCCGCAGGAAGCTGCATCCATCCGCCGAAACTGCGGGCCCGGCTTCGCCATCGTGACGCCGGGGATTCGTCCGGCCGCCGCGTCGCGCGACGACCAGGCTCGCGCGAGCACGCCCGAAGCCGCCATTCGCGCGGGCGCGGACTTCCTGGTGGTCGGCAGGCCCATCACGCAAGCGCCCGATCCGGTCGACGCCGCGCGCGCCATCGTACGGGAGATCGAGACTGCGCTAGGGGCCCGAGAATCGGCGGGCCAGGAATCAGGAGATCGCCTCGCATGACCGAAGACCAGATTCTCGACGTCTTTCGCCGGCATCACGCGCTGCTGGAGGGACACTTCATCCTCTCCTCGGGACTGCACAGCGACCGCTACATCCAGTGCGCGCTGGTGCTCCAGCATCCGGAAGTGGCCGAACAACTCGGACGCGAGTTGGCGGCGAAGATCGGACACACCGGTGCGACCGCCGTCGTGGCGCCCGCGCTCGGCGGCGTGCTGGTGGCGCACGAAGTGGCGCGAGCGCTGGGCGTGCGCGCGCTCTTCACCGAGCGGCAGGACGGACGCATGACGCTGCGCCGCGGTTTCACGCTCGAGGCTGGCGAGCCTACAATCGTAGTGGAAGATGTGATCACCACGGGCGGCTCGACGCTCGAAACCATCCGCGCGGTCGAAGAAGCGGGCGGCAAAGTGGTGGCGGCCGGATCGCTGGTGGATCGCAGCGGCGGCAGCGCCGACCTGGGTCTGCCTCGAGCCGCTCTCCTCACCCTCACGGTGCAGAATTACGACCCGGCACAATGTCCCCTCTGCAGGGCGGGCCTGCAAGCCGTGAAACCCGGCAGCCGGACCGCCGGTAGGGACACCGGCGCTACAGCAAATTGAACCACAAACCGTAAGCCGGAACGGACCGTCGGACAACCCCCGCGCCGGTGTCAAAAAAATTAAGTCGATTGTTTTCAATAGCCTGACGGTTTCGTTTCGTAATTTCTGCAATTTTTTCACAGTCACTATAAGTATTAACTAAAAGAGTAAGACCTGGCCGGCCCATATTTGGGACTTGACGCGGCGCCATTCGTTGAATTGTTTCACGAGACGTTCGAATTGGCGGTCCAGGAAGGTCTAGTCCGGTTATTCAATTGTCTGTTCGGAGCGGCTCTTATATACTGCCCCGCTATGGCCGCCGACCCCGTCGCCGCGTCAGCCGTCTCAGCCGTGCCAAGAGGAGACACTCGCCATCGCCGGTGGCGTTGGTTCTTTGTTGGAATGTCGACTGCGCTGCTCGCCATTGTTGTGGCCGGGTTTGCGCGAACTTTCTTCCTTCGCGAATACCTCGGCACTGCGCATCTCCCTCCGGGCCTGCAGGCTTTGCCCTTGCACCTGTATCTGCATGGCACGGTACTGACGGCGTGGTTCTTGTTGTTCTTTGCGCAGACTGTGCTCGTGGCATCCCACCGCATTCGCCTGCATCGACGCCTGGGCGTCGCAGGCGCGGCGCTTGCCGCGCTCCTGGTCGTCGTTGCTGTCATTGTGACGATCCGTTCGGTCCCCCGGTCGCCCTCGAACGGTACGTCTTTGGCCGATCTGCCCGTGGTTTTTGGCAGTTCCTTGGGCTTCCTGGTTTCGTTCTCGCTGCTGGTTGCGATGGGCATTCATTTTCGACGGCGATCTGAAACGCACAAACGGCTGATGTTTCTCGCGAGTTTCAGCATAATTGGGCCAGCGGTCGGACGCTTACCGAATGTATTCCCAGGTGTGGGTTTAGTTGTATTGCTGTCGGTTTGGATTGCCCTGATCGTGTACGACCTGATCTCGAACAGGCGCGTGCATCGCGCGACCATCTGGGGAGGGCTATTGGCTCTCCTGGCTCCAGTGCTTGGCGCGATTTTGGCATTGAGTCCCCCGGGGCGAGCTCTGATTCACGCTCTGGGGTAGGCCCTTATCGCAGATCCGTTCCGCCGCATCGTTCGAGGTTTGCCAGACAACCAGCGTTCAGGGGGAGACGGCCGGCGCCAAGGGAACCAGCGGCGCGCCCCCTCCTCCGATGCTGTCGGGTCCGTTGTTGTTCACGACCTCGAGAACAGCGAAAATCGTGTTCAGGTCGGCGAAAAACGGAGTACCGTCCTGATCCGGGTAGTAGCCGTAATCGGCGAAGAACTGCGCGCGGACGCTCGCGGTGGAATTGATTTCCGTGCAGAATCCGAAGTCGTTCCACGCCGTGTCATCCACGATGTACCCGCCGTAGTCCTGCACGGCCTGGGCGATTTTGCGACCTGCGTCCGTCTGCAATCCGAGACCGGAGATGCTTACCGTCGGCGGAATGGCCAGCAGCGACCCTTCCGTCAGGGCCGGATTGGTGCCGTGATATTGGCTGGCGGCGTAGTCATCGGCCTCATCCGCAGGCCAGCGGAAGCCGGGCTCGCTCGAGGAATAGTAATAGTACGTCTGGGCCCAAGCTTCGAGCTTCAAGGCGTGATGGATGGCTCCGGCGGAGGGGTGGAGCTCGCCCACGCGGATGGTGCCGCCGATGCTGGAAAGCCCGGAGCCGAAATGCCCGCCGTAGATGCCGTCGCCGTAAATGTCCTCGGTCGTGGCCTGATAGCCAAACAGCGGTCCTCCGGCCACACAACGCGTGGTGGGCTCATATTGCTGGATCGTCTCCCCATCGGGTTGAAGGATGGCTGAGGCGTTATTGGGCGTATTCGGCGGTTGCGCGTCGGGAATGATGAGCGATGCCGGGAAATAGGTTGTGCTGTTCCACTCGGTGCCGCTGCCGCAGCGCTGGTCCCAGCTATAGGGATTGTAGAC
>JASHPE010000439.1 GCA_030038235.1 Terriglobia bacterium | reverse complement strand
GCCGTAAATGAAGCTGCGGTCGACGGTCCCCCACACCCGGCTGTCGTTGGATGAGTCGCGATGGTCGCCGAGGACGTAATAGTGGCCCGGCTCGACGTAAATCGGCGGGTAGCTGTCGTGATCGAGATAGCTCGACGGAACGTAGTTCTCCGCCAGGGGCTTGCCATTGATCTCAACCACGCCCTGGCGGATGCTCACCCACTCGCCCGGCAGCCCAATTACCCGCTTGATATATGACTTCGAGGGATCGAGGGGGTAGCGAAATACCACAATGTCGCCGCGGTGGATGGGTTCGAACCGGTAGACGAACTTGTTGATGAAAATGCGCTCGTGGTCGTAGAGGCGCGGCATCATGCTCGTGCCTTCCACTTGCACAGGCTGATAGAGAAACACGATCACGATGAATGCCAGAAGCAGCGAGAGGACGAGGTCGCGCAGCCAGTAGCGCGCTTCGAAAAGACGCCAGCGCTGCCCGGCCTCAGGTCCGGGGTCAGCCTGGGGTGATGTTTGCCGCAACTCTTCCATGCTTTGGAGCGCTCTCAATCCCTTATAACACAGCCAGCGCGCACGTGCCACGCAGGGGTTTGCTTTGTTAGCGCCTTTTGTTAAGATGCACGGTGGACACGAAGGGGCTCCCGAGGTCGACAAAGTGAAGTGCCCCAACTGCGGCTTTGTCACATTTCCAGATCCAGCCGAGTGCAAGAAGTGCGGCCACCGCTTCGCCCCAGACGGCCGACGGCCGCAGCAGACGGCGCGCAGCGTAACTTTTCGCTCGCCTGACCGTCCATTCGCCCTGTCCTCTCCGGAATCCGCGGCGCCGAGGCCGGTACCGGAACGCGCTCCAATCACGCCCAAGGCCCAAGTATTCACGCCTGACGCCGACGTGGCGCCTGCTGTTGCGATCGACACCGCTGCCGGGTTCAGACCCAGTCAACCCGGACCCGGTCAGGCCCACGGCCCGGATTCAAGATCCACCGCGGCGGAGACGGCCAACCCGTGGCATGAAGAGATCGCGGCGCGAGTGGCGCGCTACCGGCGCCGGCGAGGTCTGCAGGAGGAGTCGCACGGCGACAAGAGCAATTTTGAGTTTGAGTTCGAACATCCTCCCCATCAAGACCAGGCGGTCGACGCACCCACGGCGGCTGAGATGGAGTTAAGTCGAGACAGGCGTGATGACGCTCTTGAACTGGACCTCGATAGCGACGAGAACTCCGAAGCGCCACGCCTGGACGCTCAAAGCGGCTCCGGGCCACGCGAAGATCCGGCGGAGTGGGTGCTCGAACCACTCGACTTTCGCGCCAGCGAGCGTCCGGTGGAAATCGTGCTGAGTTCCGGACAGCATGAAGAGGATGAAGAGCAGAATCTCGACGTTGCGCCAAAGGCTGCGCCCCTGGGACGGCGTTTCGCGGCCGGAATGCTGGACGTCCTGGTCCTGCTCGTGGCCGGCGTGGTGTTCTTCGCGCTGTTCCGGGCGTCCGGTGGCCGTTTGGACCGCCAACCCGCCGACCTCGCGATCATCGGCTTTGCCGGCGCGTTTCTGCTGATTTTTTACTTTTCGGCCTTCACCGCCCTGGCGTTCGCGACCCCGGGACAATCGGCCGTGGGTCTGCGCGTTCGCACCTTCGATGGCGAGACGCCCAACGTAAGCGCCTCGCTGTGGCGGGGAGCCGGGTATCTTGTCTCGTCCATCCTGATGCTCGGATTCGCCTGGGCCGCGCTGGATCCGGAACGACTCACCTGGCACGACCACATGTCCGGCACCTGCCTGGTGGAGCATAGGTAATTCCGGATTGTCGTTCGCCGATTGCCTGCCGACTTATGGGCTCAACGTCTCTGTCTTCTCGTTGCGGTTTGTGATTCCTTGGTGGATTAATTCCGAGAACAACAATGGGAAAAGGACGATTCGTCAATCAGAAACTGGGGAAACGGACAAGCCGGCGCCTCGAGTTGATGAAATCAGGCTTTCGCGCCATACACTCCGGGCACAACCCGCAATCGCCGGAATCGAGATTCCCCAAGAAGGGCCCATCCCGAGGCGGGAACGAAAAAGCGTGATGGTCGCTCGATACCGACCGATCAGGACTCGAGCGCCTTGAGGACCTTCTCCAGAGCGGACACTAAGTCCCGAACCTCAGCAACGCTCATGAGGGCGAAGGGCCTGAAGTTCTGATTGCGAACCGGCGCGTCCAGTTCGTGAAGCAGCTTGAGCCCGGGTACGGTGATCCAAGCAGTCACCGAGCGCCGGTCCCTGACACTGCGTTCGCGCCGCACCCAACCGTGGCGCTCCAGGCGATCCAACAATCGCGTTACATCGGGTACTGCTTTGATCAAGTGTTCGCCGATCACAGAAGGAGTGCCGCCTCTGCGACCGGATCCACGCAGGATTCGCAGCACATTGTACTGGGTGTCGGTTAGCCCATATGGCTTGAAAAGCACTTTGAAGCTGCGCACAATGGCATCGGCCGTTCGGACAATCGTCACGATTGCCCGCTGGCTGAGCGGTCTCGTCTGCCGGAAACCCGCCCCCGTGGCTACCATTTACGCCTCGGTTCTGAGAGATCTTCTAGGTACGGTTTGGTTGCCGATACTTGAGGTGGAGTTTATAAAGGTGGTGGGGGAGTCTCGATTTAACGCCAAACGACTAAGAAGTTGTCTCTCGGAGTCTCTCGCCTCAAGCCCGCAGCCACCTGCTGACTTCTCTAGACCACAATTGTCATTGTTTACTCGTGTAGTTATCTGTGCGCCTTGTCACGATGGCCTGTGACGGCTTCCCGCTGCGACCGCCAGCCCTCTCATGCCGAACGCGCGGCCGCGCATCGCGTTAATCCAGGTTCACACTTAGTGGCGAGGCTCAATTCTCTGGAAGCTTTCCTGAAACTGTGGCAGGCTTGTGATGGCGCAGGCTCCATGTTTGAGATCAAGAGGCCGCACCGTCGGCTCGAGAGTGCCGTGGGGCTGGTTAGAGTGACAGCGACGAACAGCGTTCAAAAACTGGGACCTTTAATCGCGCTACCTGGCTGTTATAACGATATGCGTTATAACAAGTAAAATGCGCACCTTCAAAGCTCCGGCTGACTTTTCCGGCGGGAGAGCCACCCGCTTTTAACGCTTGGCTAGCTGAGACATCAGCGAGACTACCAGTCTGCGATTGCCCGCCGATAGTGCCTCGTACGCCTTAAGCAGATGCGAAGCCGAGCGTGAGAGACCTGGACGCGCAGGCACAGCGACGGGCTGCGGATGTCCGTTGGAGCCGTAAAGCAACTGGTAGGGCTCAATCTCAAGGGCTTTCGCAAACTTCTCAAGGGTGGCCAACGAGGGCGCGGTGTAGCCGCCCTCGACTCTTGAAATGTAAGACCGCAGGAGTCCGCAGCGCCTTTCGATATCGCCCTGTGAAAGACCCTTGGCCTCACGCATAGTGCGAATTGTTCCACCGATGTTCATGGCGTCCTCGATTGTCGACGCATAGTGACCCCATGACTACCCGACTCTTACCAAGCCCAGAATACCTTTTGACCATCGGCTTTATCCGCTACCGCTACCTGGTTCGGGTTACCCCACGCTTATTTAAACACTAACCGAGATAGGAAACAAGTCTTAGGTGATCTATTACATGACTAGTAATAAGTATGGATTCAGGGCAGTATCTTCGAGGCCGAAAGGCCGGGCGGATCCTATTCGCAGCAGGTCATATGCCGAGGTAGCTTCCGATCCAGCCACTTATAGCCAACGCCAGGACCGATCCTCCCAGATCTCCTACTCCGGGCAGGATCAGGCTGAGACGCGCCTGCCGG
>JASHPE010000050.1 GCA_030038235.1 Terriglobia bacterium | reverse complement strand
GCTAGGGGAAATCGGGAATGTCCTTTAGAATCAGTAAAACGGGGCTACATGGCGAACAATGTTTACAAAAATCGGCAAACGGGAATGTGCTTTGGAATCAGCGAGATGAGCTTATTTCGAGAAAAGTGGAAATATCAAAAAGGCGCCCCATGGGGAACGGGAATGTCGTGTAGAATCAATAACATGACAATTCGGGTTTAGCGATCGAAATGGCCATTGTACTTACCGGTAACGAGTGCGGCGAAGGAGCGTAAAGGCCGATGCGGGGCACCGTTTTCGGAGGAGAAAGGCAATGAACAGTTGACAGTCGACAGTTCAGAGTCAACAGTCCCACCAAGCTTGCGATCCAAGCCTGAGGTTGGTGAACTGTGGACCGTCAACTGTCGACTGTTGACCGTGAACTTTGGGTTGACAAAATCCATCGCCTGCGGTTGTAATAGAAACTCCAAGTGATTCTGACGGAGAAGACTGTGGGTACGTATCTTCAAAAGGCCCGCCGGGGTGGCGTGCGCTGGACATTGATCGACGCCGAGGGGCAGGTGCTCGGACGGCTGGCGTCGCGCGCTGCGCGGGTGCTGATGGGCAAGAATTCGCCGGATTTTACGCCACACGCCGATCATCGTGACGGCGTGATTGTCATCAATGCGGAGAAGATCCGCTTGACGGGCAAGAAGTGGGACGACAAGGTTTATCGCCACCACACCGGTTATCCGGGCGGTCTGAAGGAAATTTCCGCGCGGCAGGTTCTCGAGACACATCCGGAGAGGCTGGTTCAGGAAGCGATCTCCGGAATGCTGCCGAGGACCAGCCTCGGAGAGCGTTTGCGTACGCGCCTGAAGGTTTATGTCGGGTCCGCGCATCCGCACGCCGGGCAGCATCCGGCGTCCCTCGCCCTTAGCCGTTAGTCCCATCAGAATCCAACGGGTATTTTTATTCTGAGGAGTTCGTGTGACGGATAGCGTTCAGTACAGGGCCACGGGCCGCCGCAAGACTTCGGTGGCCCGGGTGATCTTGAGACCCGGGTCGGGCAAGATGACGGTGAATCGCCGCGATTTTGAAGGCTATTTCCCTTCCGACGCCATGCGCATGGAAGTGCGGCAGCCGCTGGCGGCCACCGAGACCGACGGTCAGTTCGACATCTTCATTCTGGCGCACGGCGGCGGAATTCATGGGCAGGCGGGCGCCGCCCGGCACGGCATCGCGCGAGCGCTGCTGGTCTTCAATCCGGAGCTGCGGCCCAAGCTGCGTCAGGGCGGGTTCCTCACGCGCGACCCTCGGGCCAAGGAACGCAAGAAGTACGGTCAGAAGGGCGCGCGCAAGCGCTTCCAGTTCTCGAAACGGTAGAGTAGGTGTGAGGTGTCAGGTGCTAGGTGTCGGGTATCAGGGTGGCGCCGACAAAGTTTAAGATTGGGAATCTAACACCTGGGCACCTAAACTGACACCTGGCACCTAACACCCAACACCTAGTGGAGGAATTTTGGCGAGCATCACCATGAAAGAATTTCTGGAGGCGGGCGTACACTTCGGCCATCAGACCCGGCGCTGGAACCCGAAGATGAAGGAGTACATCTACGGGGAGCGCAACGGAATCTACATCATCGATCTTCAGAAGACGCTGAAGCTCTTCAAGGACGCAGCCAAGTTCGTGTCGGACCTGGCGCAGGAAGGGCGTTCGCTGCTCTTCGTGGGCACGAAGCGGCAGGCCCAGGAGGCGATCTCCGAGGAGGCCACCCGCTGCGGGATGTTCTACGTCAACCATCGCTGGCTGGGCGGACTGCTGACCAACAACGCCACCATCCAGAAGTCGATCCAACGCATGAAAGAGCTTGACGAGATGAAGCGTGATGGCCGCTACGAATTGCTGCCGAAAAAAGAAGTGTTGAAGTTGGAGCGCGAGCGGCAACAGCTTGAGCGGAACCTCTCCGGGATAAAGGATATGCCGGGACTGCCGGACGCGCTGTTCATCGTCGACTCCAACAAGGAGCACATCGCGGTGATGGAAGCGCACAAGCTCGGGATTCCGGTGGTGGCCATTGTGGACACCAACTGCGATCCGGACTTTGTGGACTACGTGATTCCCGGCAATGACGACGCCCTGCGATCCATCCGTCTGTTCACGTCGCGTATCGCGGATGCCGCCCTCGAAGGCCGGACCGCGGCCGCGGAGCGGCAGCTCGAAGAGGAAAAAATCGCTGCCGAGCAGGCGGCGGAGGAACTCGAGCGCGCCCGCGAAGCCGGCGCCATCCATCTCGACGAAGAAGGGACGCCCATCGCCGAGGGCACGGAAGGCGGCGCGGTGGCGGACGTCGATTATCTCCCTGAGGAGTTCGTCGCCGATGCGGGAACGTTGGCCGCTCCGGAGGAGTCGGAGGACGGATCGGAAAGGCCAGGCCACGCCCGGCGCCGTCCGAGCGGCGGCGGCAAGCCGCCTCGCCGGCGTGAAGGAGCTCCGGGGAGGATGTAGAGGAACGATTGCTGCAAACTGGAGGAATCGAGGCAGGCCCAGGGCAAGCGGCAGCGCATACCAGGCCTGCCTTTTTCATATCGGAGGAAAGGGATCGAATGGCGGTAAGAGCGGAGGACGTAAAAAGGCTGCGCGAGCTGACCGGCGCGCCCATGATGGAGTGCAAGCGCGCTTTGGAAGCGAGCAACGGGGACTTCGATGGGGCGATTCTGTATCTGCGCAAGCACGGGCAGGCTGTGGCCGCGAAGAAGGCGGGACGCAGCGCGACGCAGGGCTTGGTGGGCTCGTACCTGCACCCGGGCTCGCAGATCGGGGTGATTGTGGAAGTGAACTGCGAGAGCGACTTCGTGGCGCGCACTCCGGACTTCATCCAGATGGTGCACGACGTCGCGATGCAGATTTGCGCCACCGATCCCCGGTTCGTCCGCAAGGAAGACGTGCCGGCCGAGGCGCTGGAGCGCGAGAAAGAGATTCTGCGCGCGCAGACGGCGGAGTCTGGCAAGCCGCCGGCCGTGGTGGATCGAATTGTGGAAGGGCGGCTCGGCAAGTTCTACGAGGAGAATTGCCTTTACGAGCAGCACTTCATCAAAGACCAGAGCGGCAACATGACGGTCCGCGAGTTGATCGAAAGCATGATCGGAAAGCTCGGCGAGAACATCACCGTGCGGCGATTCTCGCGCTTCAAGGTGGGCGACGGACTGGCGCCGGGCGGCAGTGAATGCTGAAAGCCTGGCGCTACAGATTGGCTAGTTTCTGAAACTCTATGACCGAGCCGGTGTTCCATCGCATCCTGGTGAAGCTCAGCGGCGAAGCGCTGATGGGCGCACAGGGCTTTGGCGTGGATGCCGACGTGGCGGCGCGCATCGCCCGGGAGCTGCAGGAAATCTGCCAGCTGGGCGTTGAGGTTGCGGTCGTGGTAGGCGGCGGCAATTTCATCCGCGGCGTCTCGGCGTCGGCCATGGGAATCGATCGCGTGGTGGGCGACCACATGGGCATGCTCGCCACTGTCATCAACGCTCTGGCGCTGCAAGACGCCCTGGAGAAGTGCGGCGCGCCGACGCGCGTGGTCACGGCGATCGAGATGCGCGAGATTGCCGAACCGTTCATCCGGCGCCGCGTGGTCCGCCACCTGGAGAAGGGACGCGTGGTGATTCTGGCCGGAGGCACGGGGAATCCGTTCTTCTCCACGGATACGGCAGCGGCGCTGCGCGGCATGGAGATCAAGGCGGACCTGATTCTGAAGGCCACCAAAGTGGACGGAATCTACGACGCCGATCCCAAGAAAGTGGCCGACGCCAAATTCTTCCCCGAGATCACCTATCTCGAGGTGCTCTCCAAGCGCTTGGCCGTCATGGACACTACGGCCATTTCGCTGTGCATGGACAACAGCCTGCCCATTATCGTCTTCAACCTGAACGTCCCCGGCAATCTCAAACGCATCGTACTGGGTGAGAAGGTCGGCTCGCTGGTGGCAGCGGGCTGATTCAATCCAGGAAGCTCTTGGGAGGGACCATGGCAACCATCGAAAACCCGGCCGTACGCGATGACCTGAACCAGGCCAGGACGCGTATGACCAAGGCGCTCGAGGACAGCCGCCACGAGCTGGCGGGCATCCGCACCGGACGCGCTTCCGTGTCCATGCTGGATCCCATCCGCGTGGACTACTATGGGACGGGGACGCCAACGCCCATCAACCAGGTGGCCACCATCGGCATCCCGGAGCCGAACATGCTGACCGTCCAGCCCTGGGACGCCTCGCTGATCTCGGCGATCGAGAAGGCGATCCGGTCGTCGGACCTCGGCTTGAACCCCATGAGCGACGGCAAAATGCTGCGGATTCCAATCCCGGCGCTGACCGAGGAGCGCCGCAAGGACCTGGTGAAACATCTGCACAAGGTGCTGGAAAATCACCGCACAGCGATCCGCAACATCCGCCGCGATTCGAACGAGGCCTTGAAGAAGCTTCTCAAGGACAAAAAGATCTCCGAAGACGATGAGAAGCGCGGCCTGGAAGAGGTGCAGAAACTCACCGACGACTTCATCGCCAAACTCGACGCCCAAGGCAAGAGCAAAGAGAAGGAAATCCTGGAGATGAAATAGGGCGCCCTGCTGCAGCGGCGCAGCCTACTGGCCGCCTTGTTGCTTGATCAACTCCGCGACCTTGGAATTGACGCCTACCGGCTCCACGAACAAGATCTGGCGCGGGTTGATGTACATCCGGTCGGGCTCGTGCAATTCTTTGCCGCGCTTCACCAGGATATTGTTGGTTTGCTTGGTCTCGGTGTTCGTCTGAGTCACGATGTAATAGACCTTGCTCAATACCGGGTTCGGCCCGCCGTAGCCTTCGAGCTGTCCGAAGTAGACCGATCCATTGGTGAGAAGCACAGCCTGATACGGGGTCAGGAATTTTACGTCTGAGCTATCTCCCCGGCGGCCGACGAGATAAACCAAACCCGCCGCGATGACCACCAGCGCCGCCACCGTCCAAATGATCTGCAGTAATCCCAACCCCTTCTGGTTTTCCGACATCATCCCCTCCACTTTGATATGTGCGCCCCGTTCAGCCGCGGACGCTTCCGGCTTCAATCCCCTTGCGTTTGCATGGTAAGATCAACGGAATCAGATTCCATGACGCCGTTCCTCATTGTCCTCGGAATTGTCGCCTTTTGGCAAGTAACTCCTGGGTACCGTGCACGCCAATTGAACACCGAAGGCGCCGCGCTCGTCGAGGCCGGACGCCTCGCGGATGCCGAGGCCAGATTCCGCCAGGCCCTCGCGGCCGATCCCGCCGACGTCGACGCCGCCATCAACCTGGGCGTCGCAATCTACCGCCAGGGGCGATTCGCCGAAAGCATTCCGTGGTTCGAAAAGGGCGTCGCTGCGCACCCCAATGACGCAACGGTCCACAACGATCTCGCCCAGGCTTACGTCCGCACCGGACGGCCGCACGACGCCGCCGTTCAGGAGGCGCGAGCGTGCGATCTCGATCCTCACAACGCCGTCTACGTCCGCTACCTCGGCGACATGCTGCTGGAGGCCAACGACCGCTCGGGGGCGGAAAAGCAGCTTCGACGCGCCGCGCAGATGGACCCCAAGAGCGCCGACGCCCGCCTTTCGCTGGCGCGGCTCTACGTCAAAGAGGATCGCGGGGGCGAAGCCACCGAGGATTATCAGGCGTCGCTGCGCCTCAATCCTCGCCAACCGGACGCGCTTCGCGAGTTGGGCGAGCTTGACGCCTCGGGCGGAGATTATGCTGCGGCTGAGCGCGAGTTTCACGCCGCGATTTCGCTCGATTCAAAAAGCGCGCTGCTGCACCAGGACTTGGGCAACGCGCTCCTGAAGTCGGGCGACGCAGCCGCCGCTGAACCTGAACTGCGGCTCGCCATCCAGTTAGACGCGTCACTCGCTCCGGCGCATCGCGACTTGGGGCTGGCCTTGCGCGACCAAGGCAACATCCAGGGTGCGATCGACGAGTTCCGTCGCGCGGTCGAGTTGATGCCGAGCAACAGCGCCGTCCACTACATGCTCAGCCAGGCGCTTCGCCGCGCCGGCAAGACCCAAGAGGCTGCTGACCAAACCGCGATCGCCGAACGCCTCAGCCAAAGGGAGAAGCAAGCGCCGCTGCTTGTGGCTTATGGCAATCAGGCCGTATTTCTGGCCGAGAAGGGTCACAGCCAGGAAGCCCTGGCCAAGATCAAGCAAGCGCTGGCCATCGATTCCGAGGATGCGTCCACCCAGTTCGACTATGCAATCGTCCTGCGTCACCTGGCACGATACGACGATTCCGTCGCCGCGCTGCGCAAGGTGCTGGCCCGGCAGCCGGACATGCCCGCCGCCTACTACCAACTGGGGTGCGACTACTTCGGCAAGGGGCAAAATGGCGAGGCTGTCGCCGCATTCAACCGGGCGGCCAACCTGATCCCGGGCAACGCCGACGTGCACAATGGCCTGGGCGTGGCGCTCGCGGCTTCCGGGGACATGGCCCGCGGCAAGAGCGAGATCGAACTTGCGCGGCGGCTCGATCCCAAGGCGAAGCGCTACCAAGAAAACCTGGACTGCATCGGGCGCAACCTGGCGGCATGTAAGCTACTTCCATAGCCTGGTCGCCACCGGTCCGCCCGTGACGAGCCAGCTCCAGGAAGGCCGCGCCACAATCCAAATCGCCAATCGCCAATCGGCAACTCTACTTCTTCCGCCGCCGCAGATATCCCGCCATCCCCGCGAGGCCCGAGCCCAGCAGCAGCAAGCTGCCCGGCTCCGGAACGCTCGGGCTTCGACCGGGAACTTGAGCAGTTTGCGAATTGGACGCGAGCAAGCCCGAACCGGACCCACCCCAGGCGCCGGGGCCCGAAGCTACGTCGAGCGTGACGTTGTTCGTGTTATAGACCACCACGAAGTGGTCCATATCGTTGTTGAATTCGAGGCCGTTCACGGTGCTGAAGGTGCCGCCCACGGAACTCGCGGTCAGGATCTCGAAGGTGTCGGAGGTTGTGGGAATGAAGTTATTGATGAGAGCCAGATTCAGCGTCCCGTTCAGGCTGGCCGCATCGTCCACAGTCAACTGAGAGAAATTCGTTCCCGCCGTGGTGCCGCCGATATTGATGTCCAGGGCGCCGCCGGAGTTCTGGGTGTAAGTGCCGCTCACGGTCTCCTTGCCGGCCGTGGTGGTGGTATCGGAGGTGTACAGCGTTCCGCTCATGCTGACGTTGCCGTTCAGCGTACCGCCGTTGCCGAACACGCTCCCGGCATTTACCTGGATAACGTCCGTGCTGCCAGTCGTGAGTGTTCCGTCCACCGTGGTGCTGCCCGCAGTTTGAGTGTAACTGCCGTTGCCTTCCACAGTCAGATCGCTGCCCTTCTCGACCTTCACCGTGCCGGAGTTGGTTACGCTGCCCGGCGTCGTGAGGCCGGCATCGCTCGCCAGCGTGAGGCTGCCGTTGTTGGTCGCGAAACTCGCGATACCGTTGCCGGAAGTCTGATTGAGGATCTTATAAGAAGCTCCACTCAACGTCAGATTGGCGTCATTGGTCACGATGTTCGCATTGTCAAACTGCAGCGTGCCGGAGACGCTGTAAGTGCCGTTCGTCAGCGTGTTGGTCGTACTGTTGAAGTTCGTCAGGTCGCCGTTCACGACAAATTTGCTGGTGCTGCTTCCGACAGTCAGCGTCCCATTGTTGGTGAAGTTTCCGACGGTAGTGAAACTGTACCCGCCCGTGACGTCAAACAGGGCGCCCGCGTTGTTGGTCGCAAAGTCCGTAAGGATGCTCGTGCCCGTGGAACTGACGATCTTGGCGTTGGCTCCCGTCAGCGTGATGCTGGCGGCGTTGGTCACCAGGCTGGTTCCGCTGGGGCCGAATTGCAGCGTGCCCGTGACGTCGTACGTGCCGCCGGTCAGGGTCGTGCCGGAGAAGTTGGTCAGGCTGCTGCCGCTCTTCACCACAAACTTGGTCGCGCTGCCCACCGTCAGCGTACCGTTGTTGGTGAAATTCCCTTCTGTGGTGAAGTTGGCGCCGCCGGCGATGTCGAACAGCCCGCCGGTACCAATCGTCGCCAGCGGGGCGATGATGTCGCCGCCCGAGGGGGTGACGATCTTCGCCGCGGAGCCGGTCAGGGTAATCTTGGCGTCGTCGGTAGTGATGGTGTTTCCGGTGGCGCCGAACTGAAGCGTTCCCGAAACGAGATATGTACCGCCCGTCAGCGTGTCGGTGCTGCTCGAGTAGTTGAGGAACGAATTGGCGGGACCCGTGATCTCCATCTCGTCGCCCGCGCTGACGTTCAATGTGCCCGTGTTATTGAATCCTTTGCTCGAAGGATCGATGATCAGCGCCGTGCTCTGATTGGCCTCCACCGTACCGGTGTTCACAAATCCCATGTTGCCGTTGCCGATGTTGCCGGAACCCTCGATGGTGTTGGCGCTCGTGAGGACGTCGGTGGCGGCGGCGGCGGTAATCACGTTGCCGGATAGATTCGCCATCACGATCTTGCCGGTTCCCGACAGCGTGACGGCCGAGCCTGCGATTTCAATCGTGCCCACAGTGTTTTGGTTGTCGTCCGTCGATCCCAGGTTGATCGTGCCCGAGTTGCTTGACGTTCCTGCGGAAGCCAATTCCAAGGTTGCGCCGGTTTCCCCGCTTCCGGTGCCGACATTGATCGTGCTTGAATTGGTGAGCGTGCCGACCTTCACCAGATCGTTGGTGCTGGCTCCATTGCCGATGTCGAGCACCGCCCCGGTACCGTTGGTGAAACTCCCGCTGACGGTGATCGTGTTGGTGCCGCCCAGACCGCCGGTCGTGATCTCGCCGGAATTACTGACGTTGCCGGTTATCGCCAATGTGGTGGTGGTTGCGGCGTCCGGCGAAAGGTTGACCTGCCCGGTGCTGGCGACGGTGAACGTGCCGGTCGGCGTAACGGAGGTGGTCTGACCGTTCTGGAGATCCAGGACGCCCGCCACCGTGGATAGTTTCGACAAGGCGCTGGCCGATCCGGCCGTGAAATTCCCGTACAGGCTGATGCTCGATCCCGCCACGATGTCGGTGATCCCGTTCGGCTGGTTGGTGAGCTTCAGCGAGGCGCCGGGGTCAACCACAATCGCGCCCGAATTGCTTAAAGTCGCGACGCTGACCACGTCCGTGGAACTCTCAATATCGAGGTCGGCCAGGGCGTTGTTGGTGAACGCTCCGCTCACGTTGACAGTGTTGGTGCCGCCCGTGAATCCGGTCGTGACCTCCCCCGAATTGGTGACGTTGCCCGTGATGGAGAGCGTGGTGGTGGATGCAATCGGATCGGAGAGGTTTACTGATCCGGTGCTGCTGATCGTCAGCGTGCCGCCGCCGGGAGTGACCGCGTTGGTCTGCCCGTTGTTCAGGTCCAAGATGCCTTCTACGCTGGCCAACTGCGCCAGCCCATTGGCACTTCCCGCTTTGAGGCTTCCGTCAATGACCAGCGTGGAGCCCTGAGGGATGTCGGTGATGCCATTGGGCTGATTGGTAAGATTCAGGGTATCGCCGGTGCCGATGCTCACAGTCCCGGAGTTGCTCAGGCTGGCCACGCTGACGGTGTCGTTGGAACCTTCCAGATCGAGCGCTGCGCCCGCGTTGTTCGTGAAAGCGCCGCTGACCGTGATCGTGTTGGTGCCGCCCGAGAAGCCGGTCGTCACCTGGCCGGAATTGTTTACGGCCCCCGTGATCGCGAGCGTCGTGGTGGAGGCTGCGGGATCGGACAGGTTCACCGATGCGCCGCTGTTGATGGTCAGGGTGCCGCCGCTCGGGGTCACCGCGTTCGTCTGCCCGTTGTTCAGGTTCAGCGTGCCGGCCACGGTCGTCAATTGCGCCAGTCCGTTGGCCGTCCCTGCCTTCAGATTCCCATCGATGGTAAAGATCGAGCCTTGCACGATACTCGTGATCCCGCTGGGCTGGTTGGTGAGATTGACGGTATCGCCGCTGCCGATGTCCACGGTGCCGGAGTTGCTGAGGCTGGCGACATTGACCGTGTCATTCGACCCTTCGAGGTCCAGGGTTGCGCCGGCATTGTTGGTGAACGCGCCGCTGACGGTGATGGTGTTAGTGCCCCCTGAGAAGCCGGTGGTCACCTGGCCGGAATTACTCACGGCGCCGGTGATCGAAAGAGTCGTCGTGGAGCTCGATGGGTCGGAAAGGTTCAAGCTTCCGCCGGAAGCGATGGTCAAAGTGCCGCTACCCGGCGTCACAGCGTTGGTCTGATTGTTGTTCAGGTTCAGAGTTCCTTCGATCGAGCCCAGCTTCGCCAGCCCGTTGGCGGTTCCCGCTTTCAAGCTTCCATCAATCGTGATTTGTGAGCCAGCCGGCACGTCTGTGATCCCGTTCGGCTGACTCGTAAGGTTAAGCGTCGCACCCGAGTCGATGTCGACGGTCCCAGAATTGCTCAGGCTCGCAACACTCATCACGTCGCCGGAGCCCTCGAGCTCCAGGGTGGCGCCGCTGTTGTTGGTGAAGGCGCCGCTGACCGTGACCGAATTGTTGCCGCTCGAGAACCCGGTGGCGAAAGTGCCGGAGTTATTCACGGCCCCGTTGAGATTGAGGGTGCTGGCGCTGTTTAGGTTGATACTCGAGCCACTTGAAATGGTGGTCGCGCCGTTTACGGTCAGCGTGCTGGCGCCGCCGTTGCCGAGATTGATGGTGCCGGAGTCGGTCAAACCGGTCGTCGTCAGGCTGATGCCCGAATTCTGGGTGAGCGTGGCGCCTGAGTCGATGGTCAGCGTGTCGATGGAGGAAGTAACGTCTTGCGTGACCGTGTAGTTGCTGGTCAGGGTCGGCAGCGTGACATCATATACGTTCCCGCCGCCGTTATTGGGCGAGCCGTTCGGCGTCCAGTCCGTGCTGGTGCTCCAATTGCCGCCGGAGGCGTTGTTCCAGCTCGAATTGATGGTGCCCGGCACGAGATTGCCGCTGCCGGCGTTGAGGACCCGAGCGCCGTCGTTCGGCATCCAGGGGCTGGCAGGCACGCGGCCGGCAAGCCCAGCCACCCACTCGCCGGGCAACGAGGCCGGCACCGGAACTGTCGCCAGAACCCAAGCGTCGTCCCAACGGCTGGTATCCGGCCGAACCCGCTTACCGGCGGCTCCGGCTCCTACGGCGCTCATCGCAAGCCAAGCTGTTAGAATTGCCCCTGCCCGGATCACCTTATTCATCGCTCGCCTCCGTTGCTTTTTTCACCAGAAGTATGAACGCAGATGCTGAAGATGTCGCCGTCCTCACGCCGCGGCGCATGGACAAGCTCGCGCGCCGACCCTTCGAGGAGCGCAAGATCGCTACACGTCATGCGGGCTCGAACTAACACAAACAATCCCCAAAAAACTAATAAAAATATATTACCCGCCCGGTTGAACAGGTCAAGTGCTAGAAGGGCTATTTACTCGGATCGTAAACCTGCCCGTTTTGACGTGGCACGGGCGTCTCGGCCGTGGATGGTCGCCGGACTCCATTCGCCGCAGTTTCGAGGGTTAAGACCGTTTGGGCGGGGGTCCTCGGAAGGGCGTCCCAGGACGCGCTCCCAAACAAAAAAGGCGGATGGATCGTTTGGATCCACCCGCCGAAGGGCTGGTAGTGCTTCTTGGTGAGAAACTGCGTGTAGGGGCAGGCCTCGTGGCTCCCCTTCCTTCATGTGCGCCCGTACAGCAACCAGGGGCGGCCACGAGGAGCCGCCCCTACGATGAGAATCGTTCAGAAGAAGAGTCGCAGGCCAAGTTCGATGGTCCGCGGCGCGTTGAATTGACTGGTCAGCGTCCCCCAGGATTCCGGGGCCAGCAGGTTCATGCTGGGATCGTTGTATTCCATGTGATTCAAGGAGTTCAGGAACTGGGCGTAGAACGTCGAGCCCACGCGCTCCGTGAACATGGTCTGCTTGGCGAGCGTGAAGTCCAGGTTCCAACGGCTCTGGCCGTAGTACGGGCCATCGTCAAAGGTGCTGGTATCGTACCCGTCGTACATGGGCCGGAAGTCGTTGAAGACCGCGGTCGGATTGGCGAACAAATTGCCGCCGGTGCCGGCGTACCCGGATGCGGCGCAGTTCGGGTCGTTACCGCCGCCGACGGTGCAGTCCGTCTTGACCGCGAGATTCGGCGAGTGTCCGATGTTGTGGGTATTCGCCACGGGCACGGCTCCAGCGCACCAAGGAATATAGCCCTGACCGACTTCCCCGCAAGAACCGGTATAGGTCTCAATGGGAAGGCCGGTTCCCCAACTGAAAATCGGGGCAAACGACCAGCCGCCGATAAGCTTGTCAAGAGCACCGCTGCTGGTGGCAAAGCGCTGCCCTTTTCCGAAGGGGAGCTGGTAGTAGGCGAGGATGTTCCCCACCCACCGCCGGTCAAAGGGTGAGTTCGAGTAGTCATACGCGAGGTTGTAGATGTTGTTGGGGCTGTCCTCGACGTATTCCTGGTTGATGCCGTCGGTGTCCATGGTGTGCGACCACGTCAGGTTGGCGCTCAACGTCAGCCCGTGCCCGGCGCGCTTCTGCACCGTCAGGAAGCCGGCCTGATAGTTGGCGTAACCCCTGGTTGTACTCGTGTTGACGGCAGCAAGGCCCTGATTATCCGAAGGCAGAATGTAGCAGCCGTCGCACCCGGGGAAGTTCCAGTGTCCGTCGAGGTCCGCGAACACGCCGGTCAGGTATTGGATGGGAAGGTTGTAGGTACCGCTCGCTCCCTCGTTAGCGAGCACCGCTGCGGTACAACTGTTATAGCCTTTGCAATAGGGGTTGGTGGTGCCGCCCAGAGCCGTCTCAAAGAAAGGCTGAGGGGCGACGGTATTCGGAGCGATGCCGGCCTTACTCGCCAGTTCGAGCTGATAATACGCACTGGCGAGCGTCTGGCCGCCGAGCTTCATCATGGTGGGAACGCCATTCATGTCCATGCCCAGATAGAGGTCCCGAGACCACTTTCCGGTATAGCCCATCTCCAGGATCATCTGGCCCGGAAGTTCACGCTGGATGCTGAAGTCGAGTGTGTCGTTCACACCCGGCCGCCACTTGCTGTCGAGGGCAAACAGGACGCTGGCGCCGGGAGAATTGATGCCCGGCTCGGCGGGCACAGGCAGAGTCTGTGAGACCGCCGGGAAAGGCGCTGTGTTGCCATCCACGCCGATGCGGAAAGCATTGGCAGGAGTGGTACTCACGGGCCCGCCGCACGTTCCGTTCATTTCCGCGCCCAAGCATTCGATCGGCTGGCCGAAGCCGTAACCGAGCAGAGGCGTGAGCACCATGTCCACGGCATTGTTGCGGTCGTAGATGCGGGCATAGCCTCCGCGGATCACGGTTTTGTTGACACCAACCACTCTGCCGAGAAAGCCCGAATCTGCGCGCGGAGCCCAAGCCAATGAGACGCGAGGAGCGAAGCCGCCGTAGTAGGGCTGGAACGGGTACTTGGGACTTCCGCCCACGGCGCGAATTGGCTCGAACCCGATGATCGGGTCGTAGACCTCACCCTGCGCGGCGGCGTTAGCCCGGTTCTGGAGGTAAGACCCGTAGGTAATAGGGTTGCCCTCGGCGTCCGTCATGTAGTCCTGGATGCCGTTCTGTTCGTAGGGAGGCATCTGGACGCCCCACTCGAGGCCGTAGTTCAAGGTAAGATTCGGCTTCACCTTGAACGAGTCGTTGAAGAACAAGGTGTAGGCATCGGTAATCGAGTGGTCCTCCAGGTAGTTCTTTCCAGTCAAGGTGAAGTTGTTTCCGGCGCGGGGAAAGAGCTGGGTGGCAGCGCCGACAAAGCCCAACCCCTCGGCATACGGGCCCCACCAAGATCCCTTGCTCGTAATACAGTCGGTTGGCCCGCCGGTGCTGCAAACGGGAGGCTGATAATTCGCGCCCTCGACCAGCCCCTCGCTATTGGCATCGATCTGGTAGACCAGCGAGGTCAGCGAGCCGGTAACATTGTCGTCGCGCACGTGGTTATCCCACCAGTGGCGTGCGTTGCCCCCGATCTGGAAGAAATGGCTGCCCTTGAGCCAGTTCATGGAATCTGCGTAGCTGTAATCGTGACCGTTCCAGGTGCGGAAACGCGTCTGCTGGGTCTGCATATCCAGGGGATCGAGCGAATTGCCGGTCTCGCCGCCAACTTCGAGCCCGCCTGGAATTCCAAGCACGCCGTTCGGTACCCCGGCCCGGATCCAATTCCAGTCGTTGCGCAGGTAGCTCCAGTGGAAGTCATTGGTCAAAGTGGGCGTGAGGTTTCCGGTCAGGCCGGCCACGAAGTATCTCGGCTGCGCCGGGTCGGAAGACTTGGAGACAGGGACGCCGAACTTGTCGCCCGGGAGGACGCCGCCAATATCCACCTGGTCCGTCGTCGGCTCGTTCAGCCTGAAGAAGCGATAGCTGGCCATGAAGTGCCAGCGGTCACTGAAATCGTGATCGAGCCGGGCAACGACGAAGTCGTCCCGGATCGGGAGCGCCAAGCCAGACACGAACCCACAGACGTTGAGGTTATCGCCGCCAACGGTGCCGGAGTTTTTGCAGTCGTTGGGCGCGGGTTCATATTTGTTCCACAACTGGGCGATCGTCGGATCAATTCCGATGCCGCGAGGATCGCAAGCCAACCCGCCGTTTGGTCCGCATTGGGTTGAGGTGGCGAGATTGTAGTCGATCACCTGTCCCGACTCGTTCGGCAATTGTAGGATGCCGGAACGGAAGTCAAGGCTGGGCACAGCCCTTTCGTAGGTGCTGTTCGCGTAAGGGTAACGCCGGCCCTCGTAGTTGCCGTAGATGTAGGTCTTGCCGCCCAGAAAGTTCTTGGAGCTCAAGGGCCCGCCGATGGAGCCACCGAACCGGTTCTGGTGCTGTTTGATCTTGGGTTGGCTGATGACGTCGGCATCCCAGCCGGCTGCGTCCAGCCAGTCCGCCTGGAAGTAGTCGTAGCCGGAGCCGTGCCACGCGTTGGTGCCGCGCTTGGTCACCAACATCACCTGACCGCCGGCCGACGAACTGAAATCGGCTGTCTGATTGTTGGTGGCCACCTTAAATTCCTGAATGCTTTCCACAGGCGTGGGAATGGCGGCCTGCGGACCCGCGTAGCCGCGATTACTGGAGACGTAGCCGTTGTCACCCTCGAGGTCGCTGGTGGAGTCGCCACCGTCGAGCGTAAAGGTGTTCTGGTCCGACATGGAACCCGCCACCTGCCCGGCCATTACGTTGCCTACCGCCCCGTCGAACGTGGGCGCCGTCATGGGCTGGAAAACCAGCAGTGTGGTCGCGTCACGGTTCTGGTTGGGAAGGGTGAGGATGGTGTCGCCGCCCAGCGTAGTGCCCATGGTCGAGTTCAGCGTCTGCAACTCGGCGCCGGGCGTCGAGGTGACTTCGATGGTTTGCGTCGGAGCGCCGACTTCGAGCGTGGCATTGACCGTGAGCGATTGGCCTACAATCACCTGCTGGCCTACGATCGCGGACTCTTTGAAACCCTGTTTTGTCACGGTAATGTCGTAGGTGCTGGGAGCCACGTCCACGAAAACGAACAACCCCTCTTTATTGGTGGATGTGCCCCTTGGAATCTTGGTAGACGTATCCGTGATGGTTACGGCGGCGCCTGGAATCACGCCGCCGCTGGCGTCCGTGACCCGGCCCGTAATGGTGCCTGCGGTCGAGGCGCCCTGTCCCCAAACGAGCGCCGGAGCCAGCAGGAACAACCCCGCTAAAACTATCCTTGACAGCACGCGCATAGGCGTACCCCCTTCTGATGGAATCCCAGACTCCTCAGACGCAAAACGCAATGGTGATATGGGTGGAGAAGCCGCGCCCGACCCGCGCGGAGTGGACAAACTGAGGCCGAATTGAGAAAAAACCCAGAGCGACGATCGAGCGTGCTCACGCCGGTCAACCTCCGGTTCGACCAAACGGTGCAAACTTCGACTGTGTCTCAGGCCGCCGCGTGTAGTAAACAACGGTTACAACGGCGTGTCAAGAAAAAAAGTTGATTAATTCATTTTATTGTCAATCTTAATCTTCTATTCTTCTGCTGCTCCTACGGTACTGGATATCCTGGCGGCGCGGGTGGAGGTTGGCGGACAGCCTGGCGCTGTCCGCATGAATCCAATCCATCGAAGAGCCCAAGAAACGCGATTCAAGGGAGAGCGTTCCGAACACTGTATACGTGCGAAGCATAATAAACCTTTACTTTTCATTTCCTGGATGATATCGATAGCTGTGAGTACCGAAGCCCCGCCGTTCCCGGCCTCCGGGTCACCGTCCCTGCGCTCGACTGTCCGTCTGAGCCGGCGGCAACTGGAGTCCAATCGCCACAACGCCCAACAACCGCCCCCCAGCAGGGGTGGGTACGCCGGTACGGCGCAGCCGAAGCGCAATCGAGCGAACCCGAGCGAACCCGAGAGGCTAAAAGTGATTAGAATCAGTGGATTAGGCCATATTCGCCAAGAAGCGAACCCGACACGACTATCTCGCTTGTTTTCAGATGGTTACATGGGAAAAACGGCCTCTTTTTGGCAAATCGTATGTCTACAGCCCGCGTCCGATTGCAGATTGGGGGTCGTGGCCGGCGATTGGAGTCGAGAGCCGCCAAGCGGGAGCGAGCGAAGCCGAGCGAACCCGACAAGGTTAAGCTATTTACACTCAACGAGATAGGCTATGAACGGCAACGAGCGAACCCGACATTGTTATCTCCCTTGTTTTCAGAAGATTACGCGCCAAAAGAGGCCTGTTTTTGGAAAATCGTATGTCTACGGGTTCGTTCCTATTCCAGATTGCATCGAGGCGGCATTCGGTCTGCGAGTGCGAACCCCGAATCCGGAACCCGCGTGCCGGTTCTAAGATGAGGAGATTCCCTATAATCCAGCCCGGGGTAATCCTAATGCTGTTGAACTTGACCATCCGAGCGGCGGGCGATAGACTCATTGGGAAGGAGTTGTCCCCACAAGTGAAGCCTGTGAAAAAGGAGTCTCCGGCTCCGGCGCCAACCGCGCGGGCGCGGCTCGACCCCTCGCTTGCCACCAATCTGATCACTGCTGTCGTATTTCTTTCGGTCGGATTCGTGGGCGGCTACGTTTTCAAGTCGCAGATGATGCCAGCCCGACCCGACGTGGACTCGAATGTTGCGGCCCCGCAAGGGTCGTCGGCGAGCACGCCCGCCGACGCCAGCGCCCTGCCTCCCGGGCATCCGGCCATCGACACGAGCCCGGAGGTTCAGGCAATGGAGCAGCAGGTGGCGGCCAACCCTCAGGACCCGGCCCTGCCGCTCAAGCTGGCTGACTATCTCTATGATCATGGGAGCTTCGAGCAAGCCATCACGTGGTATCAGAAGGCCACGGCGCTCGATCCGAACAACGTCAACGCCAGCACAGATCTTGGGACGTGCTACTTTAATGTCGGGCGCTTTGACGAGGCTTTGAGCCAGTTCCGGCATTCGTTGACCATCGAGCCCCAGCATCAGCCCACTTTGTTCAACGTGATCGTGGTCAACATGGAGGGCAAGCACGATTACAAGGCTGCGCAGAAGGCATACGAAGCCTTGTACAAGCTGAACCCGACCTATCCGAAGCTGGACGAGTTGAAGACGAGGCTGGATGAAGAAGCCGGCCCGGCGTCTCCCGCTCAATAAGGAGCACCCTGCGAGCGCTCCCAGGGCCGCTCTTAATCTTATGGGTGAATTTGTCGGCTACCTTCTGGACGCGATTTTTGCGTTGATGATGCTGCGCATGCTTTACGGGGCGTTGCGGAGCTTCCTCGCGCCCCGAAGGGCAAATCCTGGTGCGGGTACGTCCGCGCCGCAACCCGCCGCCGTTGGGGGCCAGATGGTGCGCGATCCGGAGTGCGGCATGTTCGTCTCCACGGAAGTCTCGCATCGTCTGAGAAAAGGTGGCGAGACGCTTCACTTTTGTTCCGAGGACTGCCTGGAGAAGTATCGCAGCCGTGCTGCGTGAAACGTCCGACAGGTCAGGCAATTCTCTGTTGACAGCCGCCAAGGCGACTCTATAATCGCACTTAGGGTATGCGACTCTCGATCATGGAGCCACTGCCACGCCCGCGACCTCGTCTACAAACAACGTCCCGGTGATTGTGACCATCGCGGGATTCGATCCCTCGAGCGGTGCGGGCATCACCGCCGACCTCAAGACTTTTGCGGCCCACAATTGCTACGGGGTGGCGGCCATCACCGCGCTTACCGTTCAAAACAGCCAAGGTGTGCAGTCGATCCGTCCCGTCGAGGCTGCGTTGCTGCGCGAGTCGCTTGACGCGATCATGGCGGATGGCCACGTGCGCGCTGTGAAGATCGGGATGCTCGGGAATCACGCCAATGCGGCAATCGTCAGCGAATTCCTGCAGTCGCACGCGGAGCTGCCGTGCGTGCTCGATCCGGTTCTGCGATCTTCGAGCGGTGCGCCGCTCATCGATCAGTCTGGCTGCGAATTCGTGAGAGATCACCTGCTCAAGCAAGCCAGCCTGATCACTCCGAATCTGGCGGAAGCAGCGACGCTTACGGGCCTGAAAGTGGAGAACGTCGAAGAGATGAAATCAGCCGCCGGCAGACTGCTGGAAATGGGCGCGCGAGCGGTCGTGGTGACCGGCGGCCATCTCGATAAGGCTGTCGACGTGTTCGCCCAGCCGGGACACCTCGAAGTGTTTGCCGGCGATCGTATGAAACCCGACAACACGCATGGCACCGGCTGCACATTCTCCTCAGCCGTTACCGCCAACCTTGCCTTCGGACGCCTCCTTCCCGATGCCGTGGTGCTCGCCAAAGCCTACGTTGCCGAAGCCATCAAGAAGGCGTACCCGATCGGGCCGGGCCGGCTTCCCCTGAATCACTTTTTCCGCGCGCAGGAGGCGCCGCGCGCCGGCGGCCCGGCCCTGCCGGAAGTGAGTTTTTAGGGATGTTGAGGCCGAATCAAAGGGCCCTGGTGCTGGGCTCCAGCCTGCTCATGCTCGCCCTGATGGGGCTGATGGTCGCCCTCGGCTTGCACCAGTCACGCACCTTGCCGCAGGATCGCATCACGCCGCATTTCGACCCTGCGGTCGCGCTCGACTATACGCGAACACTCGCCGAGGACTACCCTGACCGCGTGACCGGCACGCCGGCCGCCGCGCGCGCTGCCGAGTACCTGAAAGGCCAGTTTCAGAGGATGGGCTACCGCGTGTCCGGCGGCTTGTTCAACATGTGGCTCGCCGGCAGGCGCGTTGAGGGGCAAAATGTGGTGGCCGAGCTTCCCGGCGAGGTCCGCGAATCGGTGGCGGTCATCGCGCATTATGACAGCCAATTTACGTCGCACCAGGCCGCCGAAGACAACGCCTCGGGCGTGGGAACCCTGCTGGCGCTGGCGCAGGCCCTCAGCCATGAGCCGCACCATCGCACCCTGATCTTTGCTGCGACCGACGCCGAGGAATGGGGCATGATCGGCGCCCGGGATCTGCGCGGCTTCTTTCGCGCCCGCGAGACGCTGGCCGTAATCTCCATCGACTACCTCACGCAGGGCCGGCCCACCGCGATCGCTATAGACTGCGAAGGCCAGGGCGGAGGCTATTCGCCCATCTGGTTGCGGGAGCTCATCCATCAATCGGGAGATCTGCAGGGAGTGGTGGTCAACGGACCGTCGCCGCTTCAGGAGTGGATCGAGCGTTCGGTGGAGGTGTCGGCGCAAGATCAGGGTCCGCTGCTCCGCGTCGGAATCCCCGCTATCAATCTCTCCACAAGCTCTGCCGACGACCCCGGCGTGCGCGCGCGCTATCACAGCGTCCAGGATGTCTTCGAGAATTTCCAGCCGGAGACCTTCCGGATGGTGGGGGCGACGGTGGAACAGGCACTCTCGACGCTCGACAAAGTGGAGCCGCCACCGCCGCCCGAGGTGAAATACCTGAGCCTGACCGGCGGACGGTGGCTCGATCGCAATTCCGTGGAATGGCTCCAGACGCTCG
>JASHPE010000438.1 GCA_030038235.1 Terriglobia bacterium | reverse complement strand
GGAACTTCGCCGCGGCGATCTCACGCGCGCACGGGCTGATGTGCTCGAAGGACTCAAATCAGAACCGCGCAGTGTTCCGGGGCTCAATCTGCTCGGCATCATCGAGACCGAAGATAAGGACTACGCCGGGGCCGAGAAGACGTTTAAAGAAGCGCTTCGGCTCGACCTCCTTAACCACGATGCGAACTACAGGCTCGGCATCCTGCTGCTCAACGAGGGACGTGCGGCCGAAGCGATACCCTATCTGAGTCGCGTGTCCGCAGGCGATGCGGCGGCGGTCTCGGCGCTCGATCGCGCCCGTCGCATTCGTGACGGCGGTGCCGCGTCGTCGGGGAAGTTGGGCGGCGACGGCGCCGATTTGGCAATCGAGTACTCGGACTCTGCCGACTTGAAACCGGGCGGAATATCGGGCTCGGTGGACGCGGGAGGCTACTCGTCTCAGACCCAGGCGCGCGGATCGGAACTGCGGCAGGCGCTCGGGACGCTGGCGCCGGCGTCATCGGCCAAGGCCGGCGAAGCTGCCAATGGCGAAGCTGAATCCGCTGACTTTCAACGCGCGAGTGGACTATTGCTCGCGGGCGACTACGCGCAGGCGGCAAAGGCGTTCGGGCAGGGTGTTGCCCGGTCTCCTGAGTCCTCCAGGATGTTTCTGGGTCTGGGTGTCGCTGACTTTTCCCGCGGCCTGTACCCGCAAGCGATCGATGCCCTGTGTAAAGCTGTCGATCTCAGTCCCGATCAGCCTCAGGCATATTTCTTTCTGGCGCAGGCCTACTCGGCGTCCCCCGCGCGGACGGATGACGTGTTGAAGCGTGTCGCCGGCTACTCGTCGAGTCATCCAGGAAACGCGCCCGCGCAGTATTATTGCGCACTCTGCTTGTGGCGAAGCCGGACCGCGACCGGGCAGGCCCCGGCCAATATCCGACAGGTCGAGGACCTTTTGCGGTCAGCTACTGCTCTTGACCCTTCACTAGCCGAAGCGCATTTTGAGCTCGGCATTGTACTCGCGGATCAGAAGCAGGCGCAGCAGGCCGCGTCCGAGTTTGAGCGTGCCCTAGCCATCGATCCTCGGTGGGCGGAGGCGCATTATCGGCTCGGCCAAGCCTACCGGCAGTCAGGGGAAACCGGCAAAGCGCAAAGCGAATTCGACGAATCAGAGCGTCTGCGCAAGAACGGCGACACGGAAAGCCAGAGGCTCAGCGCCGAGATTCATCGCTTGTTGGGCGAATAATCGCCGGCTGCTGTCGACCGGTGCGCGAAGCCGCGACTGTTGATTTTTCCGCAAGTTGGGGCTGAGGAGTCTCTCATGAACCGGATGCACCGTTGGTTATGCCGCTCGGCACGCTGGGGCAAGATGCTGGACCAGATCATCGTACCCTGGGTCTTGAGTGACGTCTCACTCGGTGATGAGGTGCTGGAGGTGGGGCCGGGCCCCGGACTTACCACGGACCTGCTGCGAGCGCGGACTGCTCATCTCACCGCGCTCGAAATCGATCCGGCGTTGGCGCGGTCGCTGGCGGGGCGTCTCGGCGGCAGCAACGTCGCCGTGGTGCAGGGCGATGCCACCGCCATGCCTCTGAAGGACGCGCGCTTCTCGGGCGCGGTCTCCTTCACCATGCTGCATCACGTGCCCTCGCCGGAGTTGCAGGACAAGCTGCTGCTCGAAGTGCGCCGGACGCTGAAGCCGGGCGGCGTCTTCGCCGGCGTCGACAGCCTGCAAAGCTTCGGCATGCGCGTGCTTCACCTCTGGGATACGCTGGTGCCCGTCGACCCCGACGGCTTCCGCTCACGGCTCGAATCGGCAGGCTTCAAGGACGTCTTCGTGGAGGCAAATAAATACGCCTTTCGTTTTCACGCGCGCGCGTGAGGCCTTTGCGATTTGCGATGCGCGTGATTGCTGCTCTGTGCCCGGGCGTGAGGCCCTTTGGAATTCGGAATCTGGAGTCTGGAATCCGCTATACTCAAAGGTACGGACTTCATCTTCCGTCAGGACTTGACCCGTGCCAAACTCCACCGTCTCCACTCGAATCGAAAAGGACTCTCTCGGCGAAATCCCGGTGCCCGCGGACGCGTATTACGGCGCCCAGACCGCGCGCGCCGTGGCTAATTATCCCATCAGCGGACTGCGCGCTCATCCGGCGCTCATCCGCGCCTACGGCCTGCTGAAACTCGCCTGCGCCGAAGCCAATGTCGAGCTGAAGATGATTCCGGCGAAGATCGGCAAGGCGGTCGCGCGCGCTTCGCGCGATGTGGCCGCTGGCAAGCTTAACGATCAGTTCGTGGTGGACGTCTACCAGGCCGGCGCCGGCGTCAGTTTCCACATGAACACAAACGAGGTGATCGCCAACCGCGCCATCGAAATACTGGGCGGACAGAAGGGTGACTACTCCGTGGTTCATCCCAACGACCACGTGAACTTCGGCCAGTCGACCAACGACACGTTCCCCACGGCGATGCGTCTGGCGGTCATCCTGCTCCTCGAGGAGTTCTACCCGGCGCTCGCCGAGCTCGAAGCGGCGTTCGCTCGCAAGGGCGAGGAGTTTGACGACGTGGTGAAGAGCGGGCGCACGCACCTGCAGGATGCGGTGCCGATCCGCCTGGGTCAGGAATTCATCGCCTATGCGGTGACGCTGCACGACGCGCAGGAGCAGATCGATTCGAACGCCGAAACGCTCACCCATCTTGGCCTGGGCGGCAGTGCGGTCGGCACCGGACTGAACGCCCACCCTGGATTCCCGAAGGTTGTTGCCCAGAAACTCTCAAAACTGCTCGGCAGCAAGGTCCAGGTGGCGCCCGACCTGCGCGCCGCGATGCAGTCGCAACTGCCGATGGCCGCCGTCTCCGGCGCGCTGCGCAATCTGGCGCTTGAGTTGATCCGCATCGCCAATGACCTGCGCCTGCTCTCGAGCGGACCTTATACCGGCATGGGCGAGATCGTGCTGCCGGCGCTGCAGCCCGGCTCGAGCATCATGCCCGGCAAGGTCAACCCGGTGATGGGCGAGTTGCTGAACATGGTGGCCTTCCAGGTGGTGGGATGCGACACGGTGGTTGCGCTCGCCGTCCAGGCCGGGCAGCTCGAATTGAACGTCATGATGCCCGCCATGGCTTGGAACGTACTGCACGCCATCGAAGTCCTCAAGAACACCTGCCGCGTGGTCGCCGAGAAATGTGTCATGGGCATCACCGTGAACCGCGAAACCTGTGAACGCTACGGCTACCGGACGCCCTCGATTGCCACCGCGCTCAATCCGGTGATCGGCTACGCGCGAGCCGCGGAGATCGTGAAGAAGTCGCTCAAGACGGGCAGGTCGATTCCCGAGATTTGCCTGGAAGAGAACGTCCTAAGCAAGGCAGAACTCGATCACATTCTCGATCCCCGCCGCATGACGGAGCCCGGTCTGCCGCCGAAACGGAAGATGCCTGAACCACAGTGAGACAGCTTGAAATCCCGAGGGGGAAGCGATGAACAAGATTGCCCGCGCCCTGGTGAGCGTGAGTGACAAGACAGGAGTAGAGGACTTCGCCGCCGGACTGGCGGCGTTGGGGGTCGAGATTCTCTCCACGGGCGGTACCGCCCGGCTGCTGCGCGCGCGAGGTCTCAAGGTCCGCGACGTGTCTGAGGTTACGGGTTTCCCCGAGATGATGGACGGCCGCGTTAAGACCCTTCACCCCAAAATCCACGGCGGACTGCTGGGCATCCGATCCAACCCCGAGCACTCGCGCCAGATGCGCGAACATGGAATTGAGCCCATCGATATGGTGGTGGTGAATCTCTATCCGTTTGAGAAGACCGCGGCCAAGCCCGGCGTCCACTTCGCGGAGATCATCGAAAACATCGATATCGGCGGCCCTTCGATGATTCGCTCTGCCGCCAAGAACTCTGCCGACGTCGCGGTGGTGGTTGATCCCGCGGATTACGGCTTGGTGCTCGAGGAGATGCGCCTCAGCGGCGGATCCGTCTCCGGCCTCACTCGAGCGCACCTTGCGCGCAAAGCGTTCGCGACCACCGCCGCCTACGACGGAGCCATCTCGACGACGCTGCAGAAGTGGGCGGGGGCGTCGGAAGAGACCGCGGACGCTCCGGCGAGTGTGAAGCTGCCGGGGAACCTCCATCTGAACTTCCGCAAGCTCGCCGACCTGCGCTACGGGGAGAATCCGCACCAGCAGGCGGCGCTTTATGAAGACCCTGCGGCCGGCGGCAGGGGTCTGGCCCGCGCGCGGCAATTGCAGGGCAAGGAACTTTCCTTTAACAATCTAGTCGACCTCGAAGCTGCCTGGCGGCTGGTTGGGGAATTCGACGAGCCCGCGACGGCGATCATCAAGCACACAAATCCCTGCGGCGTGGCTACAGCGGAAAAACTGCGCGACAGCTACGTGCAGGCGCTGGCGGTC
>JASHPE010000049.1 GCA_030038235.1 Terriglobia bacterium | reverse complement strand
CAGGCTTCAGCCATGAGTGACATTCACAAGTCGATTGAGGCCGTGTGGAAGATTGAATCCACACGCCTCATCGCAGCGATTGCCCGCGTCACCCGCGACATCGGGATTGCCGAGGAACTAGCCCAGGACGCTCTGGTTACCGCCCTCGAGGTGTGGCCCGAGGAAGGCATCCCGGAAAATCCTGCGGCATGGCTGATGACGGCGGCGAAGCGGCGCGCTATCGATTCTTTGCGCCGTGGCCGCATGCTCGTTCAAAGGCACGAAGAAATTGCCCGTGAACTTGAATTTCAACAGCAGCAGCTCGCAGACGCGCTGGATCAATCATTGGACAAGGTCATCGACGATGACGTCCTGCGGCTTATCTTCATCGCTTGCCATCCGGTCCTGGCAGTGGAAGGACGCATCGCGCTTACGTTGCGTCTGATCTGCGGGCTCTCCACGGCGGAGATCGCCCGCGCCTTCCTGGTGCCTGAGAAGACCATGGGACAGCGCATCTTTCGCGCCAAGAAGACTCTCTCGGAAGCTCATGTTCCCTTTGAGACGCCGCGCGGGGATGAGTTGCGCCGCAGGGTGGAATCCGCACTTTTGGTGGTCTACCTGATCTTCAATGAGGGGTACACCGCAACATCGGGGGAAGAATGGATGCGGGCTGAACTCTGCAACGATGCGCTGCGGCTCGTGCGCATATTGGTGCAACTTCTTCCCGACGAATCTGAAGTACATGGTCTTCTGGCATTGATGGAGTTGCAGGCATCGCGCACTGCGGCGCGCCGGGGACGGAAGGGCGAGGCGGTTTTATTGCGGGACCAGAATCGCTCTTTGTGGGACTACGCGCAGATCGAGCGAGGAATGGCCGCGCTCGGACGCGCGCAGAAGCTCGGTGGGGGCGCAGGTCAATATGCCTTACAGGCAGCGATTGCTGCCTGTCACACACGAGCCCGCACCTCCGAAGAGACCGACTGGGAGCGGATCGTTCTGCTCTACGACGCTCTGCTGCAGATCAGCCCGTCTCCCATCGTGGCGCTCAATCGCGCCGTCGCCGTGGGTATGGCGCAAGGCCCTGCCGCTGGACTCGATGCAGTGGATAGGCTCACCGCTGACCCAGCCCTGGCGGGCTACCATCTGCTACCCAGTGTTCGCGGAGACCTCCTCACGAAAATGGGGAGGTTCAGCGAGGCGCGTGAGGAGATCGAACGCGCAATCGCAATCACGCAAAACCTTCGGGAACAGGAGTTATTGATGGAAAGACTAAAGCAGATTCAGAAAGCAGCCCTGTCCACTTAGTTGCGGTTCGCGGGTAGCAGCTACGTCCCGACACGGCTTCAACCGAGCGGCCCCGAAGCCCCGGCGATGAAGCTCGTTACGTTCTCAGGCGAGCACCAGATTCTCGGTTTGGTCCCCACTTTTTTCTCACTGCTAAGTTGTTGGTGCGAAAGGGGGGACTCGAACCCCCACCCCTTGCGGGACCAGATCCTAAGTCTGGCGCGTCTGCCAATTCCGCCACTTTCGCATTTGGCCGTAACCCATTATTGCAGAAAAGCTTGTGGCTGCTCAACCGGTGTTGCCTGAGAGCGCCGAATTGCCCCGGTGCCAGTTTTAGTGTCAGTTGGGGACTTCTGGCCCCAGCCGTCGAGCCTGCTTACAGCATCCAACTGGTGCTCAGGCGCAAGGTGAGCATACCGGCACGTCATGGCGATTCCCTTATGTCCCATTAGCTCTTGAACGGTTCGTAGGCCGACCCCCGCCATTACCAACCGGCTGGCAAACGTATGCCGTAGGCAGTGCCAACTGAAAGCCGCAACCCCTGCCTTCCGGCAAGCAGCCTGAAACCACTCTCGTGGTGTCTTGAGTGGGTGCCCGGCCAAATAGCCGTGGCCCGATTCCGCCGACACCATGACCGACCCAGTTCCGTCACCCCGCGTCCGAAGAATTTGCAAGGCACTTAAGGCGGTCTTGTCCAGCGGAATGTAACGCACACCACCGTGCTTGCTTCGCGGAATTGTGATCTGCCGTCGCTCCAAGTCAACACAGTCCCATGTTAATCCGTATTGCTCGCTGCGGCGCATCCCCGTATGCAGAGCCAAATCGAATGCGGACAGCTCTTGCGGGTAATCTGCCTCGATGATGGCCCGGAGCTTCTTTTCCTCATCAGCGGAGAGCCAGCGAATGCGGTCATTGTCCTCATGCCGCCGATGAACAAAGCGAACAGGGTTCGAGTCGATTTTTCCGCTCTCCACCCCCAGACGAAAAGCCAGCGACAGAAACGCCTTGTTCCTGTTGAATGACGCTGGTTTCCATTGCCGCTTTTCGGCGAGCCGTGAAAGGGCGGGCGCTATTTCTTGCGCAGTGATGGACTGAGCCGAATAACCGCCGAGCACTTCGTTAAGAGACGCGTACCGGTAATCCTTGTTGTCGGCTCCAAGTCGCTGGCCACGATAGCGATTTCGGACGTACTCTGCGGCATCGGCGAGCAATTCGCCAACTGACACGTCTCGCCGCCGTATCGTCTCCGGCAACTTTCGTCTCTGTAGGGCTTCGGTCTTCCGCTTATGATACAGGTCAAGCGCCATGCCCCGTGTTCCGGCCTTCTCACGTCGCACACGACCCGTGGAATCGGAGTAACGAATGTAGTACTCGCCGGAACCCTGCACCCTTTCGTAGACCCCTTTGCACTTCTTTGGCTCTCTTGCCATGAACCCTCTTTTCCCAACCCCGTGCCTGACCTTCGGAGACTCAACGCCTCGCAATTTTCGTGCCTCTCCTCGGTGAGCTTTCAGGTTTGGGCTTCGAGTCGGAGTCGGCTATGCAGCCAAGTCGTGCCCGCACTCTTTTACCGCCCTGACGACCTCATGGTCATGTCTTATAAAACTGTCCAAGGCTGCCACTGGGATAACCCGTCGTCTACCGATCTTCCTGCTTGGCAATTCTTTGGCGCTAACAAGGCTCCAGACGGTTCGCTCACACACGCCAAGCATCCGAGCAGCCTCTTTGAGACTCACTGCCAGAACGTTATTCATCTCCACGTCTATTTCTCCCCTTCACTGCTAAAGCTTCCCCGGATTACCACAGAAGTTCTTGACACCTGGGTCCCGACAAATAGCCTTGTCCGGAATGCGGATTCGATGGCTGTCCCTCTTTTCATCCTCGGAGCCATTCAGCTTAGTGCCAGAAATGCGGAAGTCGGGAAGGAAGTATGCTAAGTAACGTCTTTTCATTTCGGTTTAGGCTTCCACCCCCTCCGGAAGAATACTGGAGGGACTTGGAAGCATGCTAGGTAAGCTCACGTCCCGGCCCTCTCCCTTCCAAGCTCCTTCCAACTCGTCTGGAAGCCCCATGTGACTGATTCCAGAGGTAGTAGCAGCACTCCCCACTCCTTCCAGTATCAGACCGCAAGACCCAACCTTCTTGTGGTACACGCCGTTGAGGTCCTTCTCCAGCACACCCAGCCTCTGCCCATGGTTAAGAAACCGCCAGAAGGAGCTGTCGGCCATCCCAGTTACACGCTGGCCTTCTGTCCATATGAAGCTCGACGGCAGCTTGTTCCAGGCGCCTTTCTTGTTGTCGGTAGTGAGCAGCATCTGAAGGTTCTCTTCGCCTCTCGCTACCTCGAATCGCTGGTCCTTTTCTCGATAGTTGAGGGTCATCAACACTTCGTCACCAGTTGTCCGCTGTGCTCCCAATACAACTCTGGTAAGCCCGGTCTTATAATCCCTTTCCATTCCCCAGAGATTTGAGGCTGCATTTAGAAATATCGACGACCCCAACACCTCTTCAAAGAACGCTTCGGAGTCGTCAGCCAGCTTAAGTCTACGGCCACCCCCGCCCTGCTCATACTTGCGCGGGTGGCTTGGAAGAATAATAGCGCAGCCGAATTCCTCCGCGAGATCGTCGCAGTAGCTCATCAGGGCGTGGACCCTATCAGGCTTGTTAAACTCACCCTCAAGAACGATACGCGTGTTGTCGATGACGAGAAGGTTGGGCCTGAGCCTCTCGACTGCTTTGCGAAGGAAGCCCATAAAATGCGTAGGCGTGATGCCGATGCTCCACCCCACCTGTTTGAGGTCGCTTTTCGTGATTAGGGTGAAGCCTCCATGTTCAGCAGGACTCTTGCTGCTTATCAGAGAGTCCAACTTTCTCTGGATGTTTTCGGCACGGTCTTCGAGGTAGACGTAGAGGGTTGAGAACGGCCTCGGTATGTCGAATTCCAGCCAGTGTCGGTCACCGAGATAACCGGCAACAGCGAGTCCGGTCAGAAGGGATGTCTTGCCGGAGCGCCTGCGGGCAACAAGTGCCACGACCTCTTGCTTGTGGAGGATGTCACCGACTATCGGTTCAACCGGCGGGACAGTGTGGCTGCGAAAGGTGCTCACATCCCAGACCTGTCCGGAAAGTGATCCCCCCGAAATACTGAACAGCCCGGCCTCCGGCTCGTTGAATGCCCAGCCGGGTGACTCCGTATTTTGGCTTTGGGCTTGCCGCGCACTGCCAGCTTTGGCGACGAACGGGAAGGTCTTTCCGGTACGCCTCTCTAGTTCGTTCCTGAACTCCCGCCAGTCGTGCTGCTGGCACGATGAATGAAAGCACTTATAACAGAGGGTGCCACCGGTGCGTAGCAAGACAGCAGCGCCTTTGTGTTCAGGGTTGAAAAGGCAGCCGTCTGTCAACACCCATTTAAGTCCGTCGGGGAAGGTCGCCCGGCCTTTATGACTTAGTCCATGGAAGGCAAGGAACTCTTCCACTTTCTCTGCCG
>JASHPE010000437.1 GCA_030038235.1 Terriglobia bacterium | reverse complement strand
CGTGGCTGCCAAATGGAACTTCCGACGAGCCCATCAGCGCCGCCGGCACATAGGTCGCAAGAAATACCACCGAGGTGACGATGCAGAGCGTCTTCACCATTCCGGTGAAGGGCGGCCCGAAGGAGATTTGGGACCCACCGTAGGAGCGCGGCATGGCTCAAGCCTACCATGGAAATTCGAAGCGATGCGAGCTTCACCGGTTCGGCGGAAGATGTGGTGCGCGCGCGGCAGGTTCTTTCGTTCTTGACGCGGATCGGCCGGCGCCTAGCCGTTCTCGCCGGCGGCCAGCGCCGTATGCAGGTGCTGCGCTTCATGCCCTGCCAGCTTCTCGAGACCCCGGTTTCCGTTTCGGGCCGAGTTGAACGAAGCCGGGATCGCCGGAGCGCGTCTCCGGGCGGGTTCGCCGCTCGGCCTCGGCAAGTGCTTGTCGGCCGACTCCGCGAGCGAGAGAATCAGGTCCTGATTACGGACGTCCATGCGGTCAAACAGGCCGAGCAAGCGCTCGGCGCGCGAGTCCAGCAGCCGCGAGCTTTTGGCCGTGACGGCTGCGGGCGGCGCATTCTGCCCGTCTTCGAGAAAGAACTCGTACATCTGAGCGTCGAGCGCCCACGCCCATCGTTGCAATGTTTCCAGGCTGGGTACGATGCGGCCGGTCTCAACCCGCGAAAGATGAGACGCGTGCATGCCCGTGCGCTCCTGAACGTCTCCGAGCGAGAGTCGTTTGGATTTCCGGATCTTTCTGAGCCGCTGCCCTATGTTCATGGGGAATTCACCACCTGTGTGATCGGCGGAGCACTGTTGTTCGGATTAAAGTTGCTGTCGCCGGAATAGGTTTCATAAATCGTATGCGTCCCTTGCGAGAGGCCCGACGTCATGAAGCTCGTTTTGCCAGTTGATCCCAGAGTTCCAGTGCCCAGTAATGTAGACCCATCATAGTAGCTTACGGTCCCGGTGGGAGTACCCGAACCCGCGATGCTGGCGTAGATGTAGGTCGAAAAAGTGACCGCCTGACCCACGGTTGAGGGATTCGGAGAACTGCTCTCCTCGATGCGGGTGCCGCCGGTGTTCAGGAAGACGTTGATCTCGCCCTGGGAACAGGCCACACTCAGGTCGGGCGCGCCGTCGCCATTGAGATCCGCGGCGGCGATGATCCGGGGCTGATCTCCGGCCGGGTAAACCGCGGGATTCTGAAAAGTGCCATCCCCGTTGCCGAGGTAAACCGCCACGGACTCGTTCGCGCCGCTCTGATTGGTCACCACCAGGTCGGCCTTCGAATCGCCGTTGAAATCGGCAGTGGCCAGTCCCGAAGGCCGGGAGCCGCTGGTCAGTGTGTACTGCGGTTGAAAGCTGCCGTTGCCATTTCCCAGCAGGATGCTGATGGTGTTGCTGCCGTTGTTGGGCACAGCGAGGTCGAGATAGCCGTCGCCATTGAAGTCGGCAGTCACCACCACGCTGGGCGACGATCCGGTGGTGAAATTCCTGGGCGCACGGAAGGTTCCGTCGCCCTCGCCGATCAGGATGCTGATGTTATTGCTCAGGCTGTTGGCTACGGCCAAATCCGGGACGCCATCGCCGTTATAGTCCCCTATGGCGACCGACTGTGGATTGCCACCGGCATGGTAGTAGGCCGCGTTCTGAAACGTGCCGTCGCCGTTGCCCAGGTACACTGACACTTCACCGCCGTGGTTCGTGACCACCGCATCCAGGTAATTGTCGCCGTTGAGGTCGGCCACGGCCACAAAGTACGGCGCTCCCTCGCTGCTGTAACTGACCGGAGCCTGCAGCGTACCATCGCCGTTGCCGAGCAAGATGCTCAAGCTCCCCGAGGACTCATCGTTATTGTTGTCAGCCACGGCCACATCCAGAAAGCCGTCTCCGTTGAAATCGCCTGTCGCCACACTGATGGGGTACGAGCCCGCGGGATAATTGACCGCGGCTTTGAACGAACCTTGCCCGTTTCCCAGCAGAATGCTCACGGTGTTGCTCCCAAAATTGGCAACCACGAGATCGGGTATCCCGTCTCCGTTGAAGTCGCCGACGGCCACGCTGTGGGGGCTGGAGCCGGCGGGGTAATCCTTATATGCAGTGAAGCCTCCGGCCCGGCCCGGAATCGTGGCTGCGAGGAGAAATATCAAGCTGAGAGGAGTAGAGATGATCGGGGAGAATCTGCGCTGTAGTGGCATGACCGCACCCTTCTGACCGGGGCGTGCCCGGGCGAGTTTCATCGCGGCCACGGGTGCCAGGGAATGCCGGCGCCCGCTCTTTCCGCGAAAAAAGCGCCCCTCCACGAATGACAGCGAGTATATCACTCCTCCCGCCCTTGTCCCCGTCCCTACCGGACAGCACGAAGCTACCCACGGCTACAGCTCCGGCGGCGGGCACAAGCGGCACAGCTTCTGAGCAACAGATTCTCTCCGTCGCGCGAAGAGACACGCGTTACCTTCCTCTTGCCACTCCGGACCCGCCCGACCCTTCTCGTTCGCGCGGGTCCACACCAAATGACCACCACGGTAACCCGTGTTCGGGCTTTCGGTCTATTGGACTTTGGTCCTAGACCCGGTTTCCGGCGAGGTGATTCCAAGCTTCTCTCCCATGCGGACCAGATCCGCCAGGGAAGCGGCCTGCATCTTGTGCATAACCTGGCCCCGATGGACCTTCACGGTCTTTTCGCTGGTCCCGAGGCGCTCCGCGATCTGTTTGTTGAGCAGTCCACTGGTGACCAGCGGAAACACCTCGCGTTCGCGAGCGGTAAGTGACTCATAGCAGCGCCGGAGCGCCAGCAATTCCCGCCGATGCTGCCGGGCGGTCCGGTGTGTCCTGATGCCTTGCTCGATCGCCCCCAGCAGGTCCTGGTCGCGGAACGGCTTGGTGAGGAATTCCACTGCGCCCGCCTTCATAGCCCGCACGGTCATGGGAATATCGCCGTGGCCGGTAACAAAGACGATGGGCAGCTCGTCACCGCTCCGGATCAGTTCCTGCTGCAGGTCCATTCCACTCAAGTCCGGCAGGCGCACATCCAGCACCAGGCAGCCCGGCGCGTCTGGGCGCTCCTCGCGCAGGAAGTCCTGTGCCGAGGCAAACGCACGAACGTCGAATCCCGCCGTGCGAATCAGCCTTTCAAGGGCCCGGCGCACAAGCTTTTCATCGTCGACGACGAAAACAACGGGCGCTTCCTCGCTCATGGCGTCTCCCGACTGCAGGCGGGCAGTGTGAATCGGAAGGCGGCGCCCGAGTTGCCCTTACCGTCGAGAGCCCATAAGCGTCCGCCGTGCGCTTCGATGATCGACCGGCTGATGGCCAATCCCAGGCCCAGCCCGGCGGGCTTGGTAGTAAAGAAGGCGTCGAAGATCCGGTCGGACGTTGCCGCCGGGAGTCCGATCCCGGAGTCGCGGATCGTCACCTGCACCGTGCCGGCCTCGCCGGCTTGCGAGTGGATTCCGAGCACACGCGGCCGACCGGTCTCCGGCAACATCGCCTCGATGCCGTTCATCACGAGGTTCAGGATCACCTGCTGTAACTCCACACGGTCGCCCAGCACATCCGGAAGGCCGGGCTTAAGTTCCGAGCGAACCGAAACCTGGTGACGGTCGAGTTCACTGCGGGTCAGGTCCAGGACTTCCCGGATCACCTGATTCAAACAGACCGGGCGCCGCGTGGCCGGGGGCGCCTTGCTCAGAAAAGTCCGGATGCGGGCAATCACCTCGCCTGCGCGGGCGCCCGCCTCGGCAATGTCACCCACGGCCTCGCGCAGTTCGCCCATATTAAGGGTCTTGCCTGCCAGCAAACGAGTGCAGGCGTCGGCATTGGCCACCACTGCCGCCAGCGGCTGATTTATTTCGTGCGCGATGGACGCCGTCAGCTCGCCCATCGCCTGCACCCGGGAGGCGTGCGCCAACTGGGAGTTGGCTTCCTGAAGGTCCTGCTCGGCCCGTTTGCGGTCCGTGACGTCCAGGGTGGTGCCAATCACCTCGGCCACTTCGCCTGACCCGTTCACCACTGGCCGCCCCACGCTATGGAGGTAGCGCACGCCGTCCGGCAAGACGATCCTATAGTCGATCTCAAAGTCGCGCCGGTCCCGAATGGCGCCGTTCACCAGGCCTTCCAAAACTGAGCGATCCTCGGGAAGAACCTCGCGCAGCAGGATGTCCGGGACGCAGACGGCATGCGCCGGGCTCAGACCGTAAATGCGGAGGGCCTCCTCGGAAAGCGAGACCTTTGCCGGAGCAGCGCTCCACGCCCAACTGCCAGTCTGGCTTAGTCGCTGCGCCTGGGCGAGATAGGCCTCGCTGCGCCGCAGCTCTTCCTCCACCCGCTGGCGCTCGGCAATTTCAAGCTGCAAGGTCTGATTCCTGCCCGCGAGTTCGGCCGTGCGTTCCGCAACCTTGATCTCGAGTTCCGACCGGGCCTGGTTCAGCGCCCGTTCTGTCCGCCGCCGGAGGGAACTAAACCAGTCCGTCAGCAACGCAAAGAAGATAAAGCTCGCGAAGTAGAGAAGATCGGGGCGGCCGACGGCAAACGAATTGGACGGCGGCAGGAAATAGTACGCCAGCGATAGGATCGAGAGCGCTACGGCCAGGAGGCCGGGGCCCGCGCCGGCGTACCAGACCGTGATCACGATGGTGGCCAGCAGGATTTCCGGCGTCGGCCGCCGGATGTTATAGCTCTGCAGCACAAGATCAACGGCCGACCCGATGGCGACCAGCACGGGCGCCAGCACCCACCGGGCGAGCGCCGACCGCTCCATGAGAGCGTGAAGATTAGACCGGCTGCGCACCGGCCACACGCTTGCCGGCGCTGATTCCTCGCGGTTCACGGATGATAATTTCCTCCGGAGCCCGATTTTAGCACCATGAAGCTTGTGAGCGGCTGGAAGTGAGCGGCGGAGGTCCTCGTTCGCCGTGTCATTCCCACGCGGAGCGGGAATTTGTGGGTTTTTTCGCGTAGGCTACATGAAAACGGGCCGGCAAAACGCCTATCTCCATTGTTTTCACGAATATCGTGGGACTCACCTTTCAATATTTGAACCCGGTCCTTTGTTATCAACAACATCGTGGGACTTACCGTCATTTTCGATAGGCGACCCCTTCCCTAGCCGCTCTCGACCTCCCAAATTTCGGTGCGATAGGCGGCCCAACGCTCGAAATCGTCGGGCTTCTCGCCGAGCGCGGATGGCCTCGCCGGAGTCCTTGGAATAGAAGCCGTGAAGCAGGTGAGCCTCGTGGACGCGTTCGATGCCCTCGGTCGTAGCCGGTCCCTTGGAGAGACGCGCGTTGGCCTGATTGGCTTCGAGCTTCTGAGGGGTGAGCGCGGGATGCTTGAGGAGCGACATGACAGCCTCCAGTACCGCCGGCCGGGGGCCGGCGGAGTAGTTCGAGGCATAGTAACTCAACTCTAATCCTTGTCAATAGGAAAT
>JASHPE010000436.1 GCA_030038235.1 Terriglobia bacterium | reverse complement strand
TTCAGGCCGCGGCCTCCGCGCCGCTCAGCCCCTGCCGCGGCTCGACGAGCGACGTCAGCTTGTTGCGGGCCCGATGCAACTGTGACTTGACCGTGCCTTCCGAGAGTCCCAGCGCGCGCGCCGCTTCAGCCGTGGAAAGCCCCTCGATATCACGCAACCACACCGCCGACTGCAAAGCCGGCGGGAGGCTCTTGAGGCTGTCCTGGAGAATCTCGAATCGCTCCTTGCGCGCGTAACCCTCCTCAGGTCCGGGACGGCGATCGGGAATGCGGCTGCCGAGCGTCAGATCACGCTGCTCCGGATCCTCTTGCTCGAGCGAGATTGTGGGCCGCGAACGCTGTCTCCGCAACTGCATCAGCGAGGCGTTGATCACAATGCGAGTGAGCCAGGTCGAAAACTTGCTGCGTCCCTCAAATCGCTTCAGATTGCGCACAGCGGAGAGCAGCCCTTCCTGCAAAGCGTCTTCGGCGTCCTCAGCATTACCGAGCAGGCGCAGAGCGGTCTGATAGAGCGGACGCGCGTATCGTGCGAAGAGCATCTCCAGGGCCTCCGCGTCACCGCGGAGCCCGGATTGCACCAGGACTTCCTCATCGAAGTGGGGATAACCATTCATGATTTCGCCGTTCTCCTTTCCTAGCCAGGATTCGGTAGCCGCTGTAGCGCCGGTGTCCCCACCGGCGCGCCAACAGCCGAGAATCGCCGGTGAGGACACCGGCGCTACAGCGGATCACTTGGTGATGATGGTTGCGTCGACGTTCATGCCAGGCCGCAGCACTGCCTTGTCTGGCGTGTCGTCGAGCAGAATCTTGACCGGAATCCGCTGCACGACCTTGACGAAGTTTCCGGTGGCGTTCTCGGGCGGCAGCAGACTCAATCGCGAGCCGGTGGCGCCGGCAATGGAGTCGACGTAACCCGGAAAAGTCTTGCCGTACATATCCACGTGGACTTCCGCCTTCTGGCCCGGCCGCACCTTGGCAAGTTGCGTCTCCTTGAAGTTGGCGGTCACCCAGACGTCATTGAGCGGAACCAGAACGAACAGCTCCTGGCCCGGCTGAATGATCTCGCCCACCTCGACCGATTTCCTCGTCACCACGCCGTCGGTAGGCGCTGTAATCGTGGCGTAGGAGAGATCGAGTTCCGCAGCCTCGAGATTGGCGCGCGCCTGCGCGACCGAAGCCGCCGCCGCCGCGGCGTCCGCAGTCCGCATCGACACCTGGCTGCGATTTGCCTGGGCCTGCCGGACCAGGGCTTCGGCGCTTTGAACCTGGGCCTGCGCGGCATTCTGCTGATCGCGCGCGATCCCGATCGACTCTCTGGCCGCGGTCAGCTTCTCCTGGGCGCTTTGCAGCTCGCTTGCGGCCACGCGCGAAGCGGCCGTGTAACTGTCGAGCTCCTGCTGCGAGATTTCGGCTTTCGCCGCCAGAGGCTTCATGCGATCGAGGTCGGCCTGGGCCTTGTCATAGTCGGCCTTCGCTTTGTCCACCTGGGCTTGCGCGAAAGCGAGATCAGCCGTCGAGGCCTGCTCGTAAGCGACCTTCGCCCGATCGTAGTTCGCCTGCGCGCCGGCAAGCTGAGCCCGCGCGTCGTTCGTGCCGCTGAGCGTCACTCCGTTTGTCAGGGGCACGCCGACACTGGCGGCCTGACGATTGGCCTGGGAGGCTTCCAGTTGCGCCTTGGCCTGATCCACGCGCGCCTGGTAGTCGCGCGGATCGATCCGGACCAGCACCTGCCCCGCCTTTACGGCCTCATTGTCGTGGATGAGCACGTCCGCGACGGTGCCCGAGATCTTGGCAGCCATGGGCACAATGTGGCCATCCACCTGGGCATCGTCGGTGGAGACGCGGTTGCGAGAGTAGAGATAGAACCCCAGCGCCACTGCGACCAGCACGATCGCCGCAGGCAGAATCAGCCGCCGGACTTTGTTGTTCGGCAGCGCCGTCTTCGCGGGCGGTGCATCGGTCGCCGGGTCCGGCGTGGCCTTCATTTCGCGTTCCAGCTCAGCGACCTCAGTGTCCATCTCTTCCCCTCGCAGCCAGCATTACTTCGCGTACAGATCCTGGATGTGCCCCGTGGCGTGAGCCAGGTCTGCCCGGGACTGGTTGTACTGGTAGAGCGCTGCAATCTGGTTGTTGTGCGCGCGCTCGAGCGAGTCCTGCGCGCTGATCACTTCGATGTTGTTCGCCACGCCGGCCGCGAAGCGGTCGCGGGCCTGACTCACTTCCTCTTCTGCCAGCTTCACGCCCTGGTTGGCGACGTCCACTTCGTGGCGCGCCGCCTCAAGCTGGGCAAGCGAGGTCTTCACTTCGAGCGCGATCCGATTGCGCAGATCCTCCCTGTCCTGCTCGATCTTCTTCAGTTCGAGATCGGACTTGGCGACTTGAGCGTGGATTCTTCCGCTCGTGATCAGGGGCACATCGATAGTAGCGGCGTACGTGTAAGTCGGAATCGCCGAGTCGATCCCGAGACCCGTGTAGCCCCAGTTGCCATTGAAATCAAGGCTCGGCAGGCGCTCGTCGCGAGCCAGCTTGCGCTCGAGTTCAGCCTCGCGCGTGCGCTCATCGAGCGCCAGCATCTCGGGACGCTGCGCGTAGGCCTGTTCCAGAGTTGTGTCGCCCGCGAATTCAGGAGTCTGAAAGAAGCTCAACTGGTCCGTTAGCTCGATAGCCTGGTTGGGATCTAGGTTCAGCATCCGAGCCAAACCGTAAACCGAAGTCTTGTACCCGGTCTCGGCCTCGATCAGCCGCTGCTGTTCGTTCTGCAGCTCGACGTTCGCCCGCAGCGTGTCGAGGCCGGTGCCCACGCCATGTTGCTGCAAGTCGCTGGCCTGATCGTAGAGCGCCTGGGCCAATTGGACCTGAGACCGCACAGCCGTTACGTTGGCTGCGGCCTGCAGACTACCCAGGTATTGCGACACCACCATCAAGACCGTCTCCTCGCGGACGTTCTGTGCATCGTGTCCGCTCGCGCGCGTTTCGTGGGACGCTGCCTGCCAGCGGCGGAAAGCGGTGAGGTCGAAAACCGGAAACGAGAATCCGGGTCCCGCTTGGAAGAATGCGAACGGACCAATGTGCTCCGAGATTCCGGGAAAAGGCCGCCCAAAGAGCGCTGCGATGTTGGCGCGCTCGGCCTGCTCGGACACTCTCATGTCAGCCTGAGGCAAAAGCCCCGCTCGCGCCAGGTCGCGATCCTGCTGGCTTTCAGCCAGGTTGAGAACGGCGATCTGCACCTCAGGGTTCTGCTTCAGCGCCAAATCAACCGCCTGCCGGAGGGTCAATTGCAGTGCGGCCTTTTCCTGCGCTTGAACCCAACAAGAAGCCAGGAACAGCAGCAGCAAAACGGTGCCCGCTCGAAATCTCGTCATTCAGCGTTCCGCTCTTAAAGGCGTTCCGTGCTGCGCCTCGATTTGTTCCACAATGCCCTTGCCTAAACACCCTGAAGCGCGCAACTTGATGCCGTCGCGGTACATGGCGCCCAACAACTCCATCCCACGGGCATCAACGTACGTGACGGCGCTCAGATCCACCGCGCAATGCTTTGGCCCACACTCCGTCGGCATTTGCCTCCAGGAATGCTCCACTACCTCAACCCAACAGCCCGAGAGCTTGCCTTCGAGCTTGAAACAAGCGCCTCCGGACTCGTCAGTCCTCGTCACCCTCAACATACTGCTGTCTTGCTCCTCCGACTACGTAAGTGCACGGCAGTCTCGATGCCACATTTGCCGACTGTTAGGGTTTCGGGCTTGAGCATTCTGAGACGATTGAGTTTAGCTGCATTTGGATAGCTTCGGACGCTTGAGCTATCGCCGAGCGTCGCTGCCGAAATATCGGCAGACGCCGATATTGCGGCACGGCGGCAGAGGCGACCGCAATCTGCAATTGGGGCGAGCGCGTAGACATACGATTTGCCGAAAACAGGCCCTTTTTGGCGCGTAATCATCTGAAAACAAGCCAGATAACTGCGTCGGGTTCGCTGCTTGCCGATTGTGGGCTATCGCCATCATTCCAATCACTTTAAGCCTGTCGGGTTCGCTCGGGTTCGCTCGACCCTTTTGGCCTGCGCCGGATTGTGCTCGCCGGCCACGAACGCCCAATCTGCAATAAGACGCGGGCCGAAGACATACGATTTGCCAACCCTTTTAGGCGTGTAAGCCAATGAAAACAAGCCAGATAACTGCCATGATTCGCTGCTTGCCGATTGTGGGCTGTCGCCATCATTCTAATCAGTACCGTGTCCTGTTGGAAACCCCAACCGCGGAAGGAGGGCGCAGATTTCAGACGGACTTGGGATCCTGTCAACCTCGGCGCTGATCATAAGTGATTGATTATAAATTGCTTGTCTGAGGAATGGTGTCGACGACAGACAAGCCGCCACTTCCGCAAGGTCGACGGGGCTGAAAGCCCCGCCCTTCTCGGATTGTGGGGAGATCGGACCGCGGATCACTCCCCGCGTGGAGGGGTCCTGCAGAGATCGGCTAGCGAGGTGTGGTCAAGGATGCCGGCGGCTGCGTTGCGCACGTCGAGAAACACCTGGTAGAGCGCGCTGTGTTTGCGATCCATCTTGACCAAGCGCTTTAGGCTTTCGACATCACCCAAGGGGGCCAACGGACCATCCACAATCCGGATGATTTCCCCAAGGAAAATCTTATTGGGCGGGCGCCGCAGGCGGTAGCCGCCATTTGCGCCGCGCAGACTCTCGACCAGGCGCGCGGCCTTGAGGTTCAGCAGGATCAATTCCAGAAACTTCTCCGGAATTTCCTCGTGAGTAGCGATTTCGTGGATCTTGGTCGGTCGCTCCGGATAGTTCCGCGCCAGGCGGATCATCGCTTCCAGTGCGTACAGTCCTTTGCTCGATATGCGCATCAGCGGAACCCCAATCTGTACTTTACTTTACTCGTTGTTTTCGATCTGTCAAGCGGCCGGGTAGCGCGATGTGGCACAGTACCGGCCGCCGGCGCAGAGGCGGCGCCCTGAATTCAGGATGCTCCGGCGGCAGATAGGGCCGCAAACACCGCGCCATAGAGCTGAGCGCGGTCGCCCAGCGCGCTCAGGTGCACGGGCGGAGCGATGTCAGGATGAATGCGATGGAGAACGCGCTGCACGGTCTCGAGCATGAACTCCGGCGCGCCGCGCGTGAGACCGCCGCCCAGAACGATCAGGTCCGGGTCGAGCACCGAGACGAGGTCAGCAATGCCCGCTCCGAGAATGGTGAAGGCCCGCTCCAGCACAGCTCTGGCCCGCAGGTCGCCCTGCCGAAATGCCTCGAAGACGAATTGTGCGTCGCGGGCCGAGACCAGATTGCTGGCGCCGCGGCGCGTCCGCATGCCGAGCGCCCGCCGCCCGGCGGCGGCAATTCCAAGACCGGCGACATGAGCCTCAAAGTATCCTGTGTCACCAAAGTCATCAGCCCAGCGGCGCCAGTCCACGTTCAGGCGGTAGAGCTCGCCGGCATTCCCCGTTCGCCCGTGGCACAGCCTTCCGTCGACCACCACTCCGGCTCCGATTCCAGTGCCCAGGGCAACGAAGACGAAATTTGCAGCCTTGCGGGCGGCGCCCTTCCACCGCTCGCCAAGAGCCGCCATATTGGCGTCGTTATCGACCATCACCGGAACGCCGAAGGCGGATCTTATAGCGCCTCCGAGATCGATGTTGCGCCAGCCCGGCAGATTGTTCGCCAGGGTGACGCGACCGCTACGAGGGTTCACGGCGCTCGGGACTCCGAAGGCAATGGCGCGCAGCCCTGCGCGTCCTTCCGCGGGACGCGTCGATTTGCCGGGTGCGCTACCGGCCAGGACCGCGATGCCGGCCTTGATCTGTTCGATCACACCCGTGGGACCGCCTTCGGGGCGCACCTGCTCGGCGTGCGTCCTTCCCAAGCGGCCGGCGAGGTCGGCCCGCGCGAAGCGCAAGTTGCTCGCGCCCATATCGACCGCCACGACCCAGTCACGACTGGCAGCCGCAGACACCGAACTGCGTTTCGAGTTCATCGCGCGCTAACGTTCCTGACTCCCTGTGGATTTCACTCGGTCTCTAGTTACCGCAGTGCTCACGCCTTCAGTTCGAGGGCAAGCACAGTAACACCGGAACCGTCTCGATGTCACTACTCAACTGTGACGAATCAGACGTACGGGCCGCCCTTGTGGCCGCCCATTGAGACCACATCCTTCGCGAGCGCGAGTACTTGGGCGGCCACAAGGGCCGCCCGTACGTTTGAACTCTGCCTTGTGACGCACGCGCTTTGCGGACGCTCGAATCCGTGACAGAATACGCCTGAACTCCAACGTCGAGGTTCCACACCATGCGAGACTTCAACAGCCTGAGCGAACAGGAAATCCTGGCCCTGGCCATCTCTCTTGAAGAAGAAGACGAGCGCATCTACGCGGATTTCGCCGAGGGACTGCGTCAGGACTTCCCCGCCACCGCGTCCGTCCTGGACGGGATGCGCCAGGAAGAATCCGGGCATCGGCGCCGCCTGATTGAACTGTATCAGAAGAAATTCGGCGAGCATATTCCGCTCATTCGCCGCCAGGACGTCAAGGGTTTCGT
>JASHPE010000435.1 GCA_030038235.1 Terriglobia bacterium | reverse complement strand
CCAGGGCATGCCGGCGCCTGGGGAATACGGCGGCGGTGACGCGGATATTCTCACCATGGTCTGCGCCCTTGAGGCGCTCGGATACGGCTGCCGCAACGCCGGCCTGATTTTCTCGCTGAATGCGCACCTGTGGGGCGCGGTGATGCCCGTCGCAATGTTCGGAAGCGACGAGCAGAAGCGGAAGCACCTGCCCCGCCTCGTCAGTGGCGACTCGATGGGCAGCCAGGTTGCATTCGAGCCGGGCTCGGGGGCAGGGGAAACGGATTTGGTGTCCCTGGAGTTGAGCATCCATGCTGAGCGGACGGGCGACGGCTGGACCCTGAATGGCAACAAGGCATACGTGGCCAACTGTGGGCTGGCCGACCTTACCGTTGTTCACGCCGCGACGGATAGCGGTCCCACGGCTTTTATTGTGGAGAAAGGCGCGCCGGGTCTTGACGCAGGCCCAAGCGTCGAGAGAATGGGCCTACGGACGTCGCCTGCTGGCCCGATTACCCTCTCCGGCTGCGCCGTTCCGGACGCAAATCGCCTCGGCCAAGTCGGGTCCGCAGGCGCGATTCTGGCGGCGACAGGGGAATGGGAGCGGATTTGCGTGCTCGCCGCCGAAGTCGGCATGATGCAGCGGCAGCTTGAGACGTCAGCCCGGTACGCCGCAGAACGCCGCCAGTTCGGGCAGCCGATCGGAAAGTTTCCAGCCGTGGCCGCTAAGATCGCCAACATGGAAATCCGGCTGGAAACGGCGCGCCTGGTGCTGCACAAGGCGGCGTGGTTGAAGAAGCAAGGCCGGAGCGCCGACCGCGAATCGGCGATTGCCAGGTCGTACGTGGCGAACGCCGCTGTTGAGACGTGCCGCGACGCCCTGCAGATCCACGGCGGTTACGGTTACATGACCGAGTACCAGATCGAGCGCGACTTGCGCGACGCCATCTCGTTTAAGGTTTTCTCCGGCACCACGAATTGACGATTGCCAATTGCCGATTGACGGTTGCTACTTGCACTTCGATCGTCAATCGCAATCGTCAATCAGTAATCGGCAACGCCTATGGCTTTTCTATTGAACCAGCTCCTGACTCGAAGCGCGGAGCGCTTCCCGGAACGCCCTGCGATCTGGGCGCGCGGGCGCTCGCTGACGTACGCGGAGCTTGAAGAGCGCTCGAATCAACTCGCGCACCTGCTTCGTGAGCGTGGGCTTGCCAAAGGCGACCGTGTGGGGCTGTTTTTCCCCAAAGCCGTCGAGTCCGTCGCGACAATGTTCGGCGTGCTCAAAGCCGGCGGAGTCTACGTGGCGCTTGATCCCAGCGCTCCCGCCGACCGGATCGAGTACATTATCCAGAACTGCGGCATACGCGCTCTTGTGACCACGGCCGAAAAGCTCAAGACGCTTAACCCGCGACAGATTCCGTCAGTCGAATTCACCGTTCTGGCTGAGCAGAACGTCGCGCCCGAGGCCGGGAACCAGATCCCCTGGATGGCGCTCGTCGGCTTCGACGGTTCGCGGCCGCCGGAGCCGCTGCAACCGACCACAACGGACCTCGCCTATATCATTTACACGTCCGGCTCGACGGGACGGCCCAAAGGCGTGATGCTGACGCACCAGAACGCGCTGACCTTCATCCAGTGGTGCGCGGACGAGTTCCGGGTGAACCCGGAGGATCATCTCTCGAGTCACGCGCCGCTGCACTTCGATCTTTCAGTCTTCGACATCTACAATGCCATCGAGGCCGGCGCCTGCGTCTTCATGATTCCGGAAGAGGTGCAGCTTTTCCCGGCCAGCCTCACGCGCTTCATCGTGGAGAAGGGGATCAGCATCTGGTATTCGGTGCCGTCGGCGCTGGTGTTTCTGGTGCTGCATGGCAGACTGGGCGCGGCCGATCTGTCAAAGCTCAGGATCATTCTCTTCGCCGGCGAAGTGTTCCCCATGAAGTACCTGCGCCAGTTGGCGGATCTGGTCCCGCATGCGGAACTTTACAACCTCTACGGTCCGACCGAGACCAACGTCTGCACGTACTACAAGGTCGACCGGGCCGTGCTCGCCTCGCAGGAACGGCTCCCCATCGGACGCGCCTGTTTGAATACTGAAGTGTTTGCAGTGGACGATCGGGACCGCATCATCACTGAGATTGGCGGCGAGGGCGAGCTTTACGTCCGCGGCCCGTCGGTGACGCCGGGTTATTGGGGCGATCGCGAAAAGACACACAAGATGGTGGTGCCGAACCGGTTCCAGCCGCATCTGGAGGAGAACCTTTACCGCACGGGCGATCTTGTGCGGCTGAGGGAGGGCGGCGATTACGATTTTCTCGGCCGGCGCGACAGCCAGATCAAGAGTCGCGGCTACCGGATCGAGCTGGGCGAGATTGAGGCGGTGCTGCTGGCTCACGAGGGTGTACGGGAAGCGGCGGTGGTGGCCGTCGCAGATGAAGAGATCGGCGCTCGCTTGCGCGCTTTCGTCACCGCTCACAACGGCTCCGCCTTGGGATTGCCCGAGTTGCAGCACCATTGTGCATCAAAGCTGCCGCAATACATGATCCCGGAGCGGATTCAGGTGCGCGAGGTGATGCCCAAGACATCGACGGGCAAGATCGACCGGGTGAAGCTCGCCTTGGAGGCCTGATTCCCGCGCGTCAGCGCCTTGTCGAGATCGCGCTGGGATCGATATTATGGAAGTTCGCGCTCGAAGGGGCGGCGTCATCAGGTTTAATCAGTTGGCCAAGCCAGGAAGCCATTAAGGGGAGACAATATGCCGGAAACAGAAGCATCCATAAAAGTCCAGATTCGCCAGTGGGTGGCGGAGACGGCGGAACGAAAGGGCGTTGAGTTCACGTCGGACGACGAATCCTTGACGGCCAGTGGCGTTATAGACTCGCTGGCTATCTTCCGCTTGGTAAGCTTTCTCGAGGAGACCTTCGAGCTCCGCGTAGCAGACGAAGAGATCGTCAACGATAACTTCAAAAGCGTCAACGAGATCGAGCGTTTTGTCAACGGCAAGCTCGCCTCAAAGGCCTAGATTTGGCCCCGGCTAGGTTCTCCTTGTCTTCAGGAATCGGTTCGATTCTGTGCCCCTAGGCGATCGACCGATTCGATGTGAGATATAGAATCATAAGTTAATTCTTGATCAGTACTTTCGCCGCCAGGAGATTTTCCACAGGCTTATTGGAAACCTTTGCCTACGGATTTTCATCCTATTCTCTATAGGGTTATTTGGGGTCCACGGCGTGGCGGTGCAGGGTCAAGCCTTTGGGTTAAGCACTGCAAACGCCGCAAACGAGGCGAAACTGCCACCCAGGAGAGGCGAGAACAATGACGTTCAAAGCGGGGCAGTATGTGCACCACATCAAGTACGGGAACGGCATCATCGTAGAGCGCGACGAGGATCGCACCACGGTGGATTTCGACACCGCGGGATTGAAAAAGTTTGTCACTTCCATTGCCAGCTTCGAGATGGCCGAAGGCGAAGCCCCTAAGAAGAAGCGCAGCGTGCGGCGTAAGGCAAAGTCCGCCGACGTTGGAACCGCGGTGGTCATGTAATCCCGTTGGATTTCCCCGGATTTCAAACACAAGAAAAGCACCAAAGCCCCGGACCACGATCCGGGGCTTTTTCTTTCCAGCGATCTCTTGCGAGACTGATATTCTCAGAGGTGAGTAAACTGAATCTTCCATCATGCCGTGCTCTGGGCCAGCCTCGACCCAAATCGACCACGGGGAAAAGATGAGGCGCCGATCTCTGACGCTTGCGACGCCCAGGACGTCGATTGTCGGATGGCTCGCCATCGCCCCGGCGCTGCTGTTATTTGGCCGGCCGCAGACGGCGCCGCCCGCAGCGCCGCCGCAGACAGATCTGAACCTTACCGCTTCGTCGTTCCGCGCCAACGGAGAGATTCCCGCGCGCTTCAGTTGCGACGGCGACGACACCTCGCCCGCGCTCTCCTGGAGCGATCCGCCTGCCGCCACGCGAAGCTTCGCCCTGGCCGTGCTCGATCCCGACGCGCCGGGCGGGAACTTCGTCCATTGGATCATTTACGACCTTCCCGCCTCCACGCGCGCCTTGCCCGAAGGCGTCGCCCAGGGGCCTGACGCCGCCGGCGGGCATCAGGGAACCAACAGCTTCGGAAAGACCGGCTACAACGGGCCGTGTCCGCCGCCCGGCAGCGGACATCGGTACGTCTTTCGCCTTTTTGCCCTCGACTCCACGCTCAATCTCCAACACGCCACGGCGCAGGATCTTCAGTCCGCAATGAAGAACCATATTCTCGCGCGCGGCGAGATTGTGGGCGTATTCCGGCGCTGAAATCGGGACTGTGCCACTTCCTATTTCTCAAGCGCCGCCTTGATCGCAACTACGCGGTCTTGCAGATTTCCCGATTCGACCGGGACGATCTCATAGCCGAAGCTGCGGTAGGTCTCTTCATGGATCCGCTCAAATCGCAATGTGTCCTCGAAGCTGATTCGCCGCGCTCCGGTGGGCGTGATAAAGCCGAGGTTTCGGATAAAGAAGACGCGCTTTTGAAAGATTGCCTCCGTCTTGACGCGCTCTAGTTCCCGCGAAAGCCTGCCGGAGATCGGATGCCTCAGGTAGACAGCCAGGGCAGCAGTGCAGACCGCTGAGCGGTCGTGGAACTGGACGTCATCGGGCCGGCAGGACGCGCGAATCTGGCGCTGGCGTTGCAGATCGGCGATCGAATCGATGAACGAAGGATGCGTCCATGGCTCGTCGATGCCCCGCGCCTGCGCCAGTGCGATGAGATCGGTGGCCGCCTCCTCCACCACGCCAAAGCCATCAAGCTCCAATTGGCGGATGATGGCTGTCTTGCCTGAACCGGGCGCGCCGGTCAGGATGAACCTTTTCATGCTGCCTCGCCGATTGTCGCTCGCCACTTTTCGCTAAAAGAAACTGCTTCTCGCGCGAACACCCAGCGGCCCTGGGCGTGGGGATTGGGCGACCCGGCTCTTGCGCCGTCTCGATCATTCACTCCTGGATGGCGACCTTAGCGCTGGGGAGCGCTTCCTGATAGGCTTTGCCGTCTGCCCCGCAGCCCGGGAGTCCAGGCCCGCTAGGCTGCGGCTGCACCCAGGCAATACGACTCGAACGCCTCGATCTTCGGCTTGATGGTCACGCACTCCCCGACCGCGCCGCTGATCGCGCCGATGGTCTTCAACCCGTTGCCGGTGATGACCAGCACCACCGACTCCTCTGGATTGATGCGCCGCTGCTGGATCAGCTTGCGCGCCACGGCCACCGTCACGCCGCCCGCGGTTTCGGTGAAGATGCCTTCGGTCTCGGCCAGCAGCCGGATGCCTTCGACGATCTCCGCGTCGGTCACGTCTTCGGCGGCGCCGCCGGAGTTGAGGATCGTCTTCACCGCATAAGGACCGTCAGCCGGATTGCCGATGGCGAGCGACTTGGCGATCGTGCGCGGCTTCTGCGGCTGAATCTCGGTGGTGCCCTGCTTGGCGGCCGTGCTGATGGGCGAGCATCCTGACGCCTGCGCGCCGAAAAATCGCGTGCGTTGCGCGCGGACCCATCCGAGCTGCGCCAGCTCGCCAAACGCCTTGGCGATCTTGGTGATCAGCGCGCCGCCCGCCATGGGCACCACGATGTTGCGCGGCGCCTGCCAGCCAAGCTGCTCGGCTATCTCGTAGCCTACCGTCTTCGATCCTTCGGCGTAGTAAGACCGCAGGTTCACGTTCACCAGTCCCCAGGAGTGCCGCTGCGCGATTTCGGCACAGAGGCGATTCACCTGGTCGTAATTGCCGTCGATCTTGACGAGCGTGGCGCCGAACACCTGCGTGCCCACGATCTTCTCGGCTTCGAGATCGGCGGGAACGAAAATGAACGTCTTGAATCCGCCGGCGGCCGCCTGCGCCGCGACAGCGTTGGCGAGATTGCCGGTCGAGGAGCAGCCCACCGTGTCAAACCCGAATTCGCGCGCCTTGTTCAACGCTACCGCGACGACGCGATCCTTGAAGGAGAGCGTGGGATGGTTCACCGCGTCGTTCTTGATGTACACTTCGCGCGCGCCCAGCGCCTTGGCGAGGCGCGTGGCTGCGACCAGCGGCGTGAATCCGGTCTCGCGTCCCACGGTCGGCTCGCCGGCCACGGGCAGCAGCTCGCAATATCGCCACATATTGGCTGGGCGCGCGGCCAGATCGTCGCGGCGAAGATCCGCCCAGAGCTTGCCGTAGTCGTATACCGCTTCGAGCGGCGCCCAACATTCTTCGCAGGCGGCGATAGGTTCCGCCGGGTAGGTGCGTCCGCACTCGCGGCACTTCAGATGTAAGAGATAGCTCATAATGCCTCCTTGCCGGGGATGCCTGAGCTCATCAGATCGGTTTGAGGGAGTGCTTGCTTCCGGAAGGCTTCAGAAACTGCAAAGCCTCCCGGAAGGATCAGGGAGGCTAAACTGCTTGCCCCTCTCATCTCTCCCCGTACAGGGTGGGAATTGGCACCTGCCGTTCCGCTTGCGCGGAACCGGTTGCCGTGGCGTCATCGGGCCTGTCCCTCAGCCACTCTTGATGAGATTCAGGGTCACTGAATCAACTATTCAGTTGTAAGTTACGAAGTTAACCGGAGAAGGGAGCGCTTGTCAATAGGGTCTTGAAGATTTTTTTGTCTCCTCAGCGGCCCGTCAACGCCAGCCGCGTCTGCTGAACGTACTTCAACAGTATAAACATATGAGCCACATCGGTTTGCAGGGTCACCTTGCTTCCCGCCGTCGTCTTCTCGGTAAAGTAGATGGCTTCATCGGCGGCCTCGGCTCGAGGAGTCCGAAAGCGCGTGGCCAGGCTGATCCGCTTGAGGTCGGAAGGCGAGACCCAGCAGCCTTTGCGGGCGGAGCGGAACTCGAAGGATTCGGAAGTCAGCAGCAACGACGCGCTCTGCCGTCGATAAGAGACCGGTATCTGAATTGGCATTCTGAGATCGAGCGGTGCGGACGGGTGGTTCGCGATCCAGCCCGACAGCGCCTCCACCAGGTGCTTGTCGGATACGTCCCGCACCTTGGTGACGATCCCTTGCGGGTCGGACTCGACCATCAGATTGTGCGCATGCCAGTTGCGACGGACCGCGTCCGGCACCTCCTGGTCGGCGTCGCCAGCGCCATCAGAGGAACTGACCCAGCGAGCCAAGAAGAGCCGGTCTTCCTTCACTCCGGCGTCCGCCCAGGCGAGCTTCTGCATGACTTCCGCCCGAGTCGTCGACCCTGGCTTTATGAAGGTTATGTTGAGCTGCGACTCAGTAATCCGTTGGGGACTGTCGGCCTGGGGAACGGCTACGCAGGGCGGCGGCGTGATCAGGATCATGAGGATAGCGCCCAGCAATGCCAGCAGCAATGTTAAGGTGACCCCTCTAATCGTGCTAAGACCACGATGTGAATCGTGGTGAAATGTTTTCGCAATGTTACAACTGTGTTTCTGGATGCGCATGGCGCACCTCCAAGTCAAGCTCAATTTCCGCCTGCGGTTAAACCTCCACAGTGACCGCCGTCACTCAGGCATGTGTTCGGGTCCACCAGCGTCGCCTGAGACCGCAGACATCGAAGCTCTACTACAGCCCTTAACCCAGCCCTCTATCCCTGATTTCATCGCGCTGCTCCGATTCAACCCGCCCCCAGATTTAACCAAATCGTGATTTGCCCCCGAATCCCGTCTTTAGTTACCATTTCCATCTATGGCCACGACACAAGCGCGTGTGCACTCGACCCCGCCTGCGGAGTCCGCCGTTCCCGAGTCTCCGGACCTGGACAGTCCCGAGCTTTACATCAACCGTGAGTTGAGCCTGCTTGAATTCCAGAGGCGAGTGCTGGAAGAGGCCCAAGACGCATCGAATCCGTTGCTGGAACGGGTGAAGTTTCTGGCCATTCTCAGCTCGAATCTCGACGAATTCTTCATGGTGCGGGCAGCGGCCCTGCTGAAGCAGGTGGCGAGCGGCACGCAGGAGCTGGGCATTGACGGACGCACCGCGTCCCAACAGCTTGAGCTCATCCGGCGGCAGGTAGCGCACCTCGCGCAGAATTCCCATCTGGTGCTGCGGCAGGACATCCTGCCGGCGCTCGACCGCGAAGGCATCCGCATCGTGGACCTGGCCGCAGTCAGCGAGGAGGATCGAGCTCAACTGGACGCTTATTTCCTGAACAGCGTTTTTCCGGTGCTTACGCCGCTGGCCTATGACCCAGCCCGGCCTTTCCCTCACATGTCGAATCGCAGCTTGAATCTGGCCGTGACGGTCGGCGACAAGGAAGGCGTGGAGCACTTCGCGCGCGTGAAGGTCGCGGACACGCTCGCTCAGCTCGTGGCCCTCGACCCGGCGCTGCGGAAGTCGCCGGGACATGCCTGGCGGCAGGGTTCGTTCGTCTGGCTCGAGCAGTTGATCGCGGCCAATCTCGGCCTGCTGTTTACCGGCATGGAAATCCTGGGAGCCTATCCGTTTCGTCTCAATCGCGACGCCGAAGTGGCCATCCAGGAACTGGAGAGCGACGATCTGCTGGAGACGGTGGAAGAAGCGATGCGACAGCGGCGATTCACCACGGCCGTGCGCCTGCAAATCGACGCGGACATGCCCGATAAGATCGTGGAGATTCTCACCAGCAACATCGAGATTCATCCCGACGACGTCTACCGCATCGAGCGGCCCATCGGTCTCGGCCGCTTGATGGAGCTCTACGGTGCCGACCGCCCAGATTTGAAAGATACGCCTTTTGTGCCCATGATTCCGGCGAGCTTCGGCCCGAATGTCGAGGAGGATATCTTCGCCGTGCTGCGCCGTGAGGATGTGCTGCTTCACCATCCGTTCGAATCCTTCCAGCCGGTGGTTGAGTTTCTGCGTCAGGCCGCGCACGACCCGGACGTGCTGGCCATCAAAATGACCCTGTATCGCGTGGGCCGCAACTCGCCGATCGTGGCGGCGCTGCTGGAGGCGATCGAGAACGGCAAGCAGGTGGCGGCGTTGGTGGAGCTCAAGGCGCGCTTCGACGAAGAGAGCAACATCGAGTGGGCGCGCAAGCTGGAAGACGCGGGCGTCCACGTGGTCTACGGGCTGGTGGGCCTGAAGGTGCATTCCAAGATCGCGCTGGTGGTACGCCGTGAAGGCGAGATCATCCGGCGATACGTTCACCTGGGGACCGGCAACTACAACCCGGTGACGGCGCGCCTTTATACGGACTTCGGATTCCTGACTTCGAACGAAGAGATCGCTGACGACGCCACGCACTTTTTCAACGAACTGACCGGCTACGCGCAACGCCGGAGCGCGCGCAAGCTGCTGGCGGCGCCGCTCGGCCTGAGGCCGGGACTGACGGCGCTCATCCAACGTGAGATCGATCTCGCGGAGAAGGGCGAGCCCGGGCATCTGATTTTCAAGTTCAATGCGCTCGAAGACCCGCAGATGATCAAGCTGCTCTATCGGGCGTCGCAGGCCGGGGTCAAGGTGGATCTGCTGGTCCGCGGGATTTGCAGCCTGCGGCCGGGAGTCCCGGGCGTGAGCGAAAACATCCGCGTCACCAGCATCGTGGGACGCTTCCTCGAGCACAGCCGCGTTTACTGGTTCCGAAACGGCGGCAACGAAGAAGTCTACCTGGGGAGCGCCGACCTCATGCGTCGCAACCTCGACCATCGCGTGGAGATCGTATTCCCGGTCGAGGATCCCAAGCTCGCGCAGCGATTGAAGGACGTGTTGGAAATTTACCAGAAGGATGCACTGAAGGCGCGCCAACTCAAAAGCGATGGCAGCTATGTCCGCTCCGCCGGCGTCAGCGCCGCCGACGCACTGAGCGCGCAACTTTACCTGCTCAGCCATCAGGCAGCCCAGGTGAAACGGAAGGGCGCGGCGTCCAGCAGGCGACGGAGCGCAAACGGATCGCGGCGCGCAGGGAAGAACGAAGCGGCGTCCTGACTGAATTACAAGCGCTCGGCGTCAAAGTTCGCAAACCACTCGCGGCATGCCCCCAGCCCATCGTCAGCCGACCACCGGCGCGAGCGCAACGGACGCGAGTCCAGCGACAAAGAACAGGAACATCAGCACCAGCAGCCGGACGGCGTCGGGCCCTGCGCCGCGGAATTCTTTCCAGATGAACACGCCCCAAATTGCCGAGACCATCGTGGCGCCCTGGCCGAGCGAGTAGGAGGCGGCCGGTCCGACCATCTGCGCGTAAGACGAGACGAAGTTCGAGATTGTGCCGATGCCCCAGATGATCCCACCCAGCACGCCGAAGAAATGCCACAAGCCGCGAGCGTGGAAGTACTCCGCCATGCTCACCGGCGGACCGCTGATCGGCCGCCTCATGAACGCGTAGTTCAGCGGGATGTTGCTCACCAGCACGCCGGCCGCGAAGACCACCGCAACGGCGTAGGGACCGAGGTGGTTCGGACCCGTGATCGCCTTCGCAACCAACGGATAAAACGAGCCCATAAAGACGCCGCAGATCAGGCTAAGCAGGATGCCCTTGGACGAAACGGCGCGATCGGTCGAGAGCTTGCGATAAGCCATCGCATCAAGCACGATAGCGATGGCCACCAGCGCCACGCCGCCGAACAGCAGCAGCGGATTTCCCTTGGGCGTAACCACGTAGTTCAGAATCGAGCCGATTACGAGCGCGAGTCCGATGCCGATGGGGAAGGCCACGGCGAGTCCGGCGACGGCGATCGCGGCCACGAGCAGGAGATTCGCCAGGTTGAATACCGCGCCGCCCACGAACGCGAGTACCAGGTTGGTTGTGCCAGCTTGCGCGAGGTTATTGAAGAAGCTCTCGGGGCTCGCAGGGTCGGTGCGGCCGAACGTCAGGCCGATCAGGATCGAGCAAAGGAGAATGCCCCAAACGTAGTCCCAGTAGAAAAGCTCGAAGCGCCATGTGCCCACCGCTTTCTGCGTGTTCGCCCAGCTTCCCCAGCAGAACATGGTGAGGATCATCATGGCCAGGGCAACGCCGTAGACCTGTGGAACAAACATGCGCACCTCGGAAAATGCAAACGGGAGTCTACATGGAGAGCGGCGCGGGTGCAATCCGACTATGTATCATAATGCTATAAAACGCGCTTGAAACACTGAATTTGGGCCGAAACAATGATAAATTACTGGCCGTGCGCAAAGTCCTGGCTGCGGTTGGTCTGCTCGTTACAACGATTGTTGTGCCTGTGCTGGCGATTGTTCTTGCGGTGTGGTTCGTCACCTGCCTCGTTCGAGGACGCGTCTGGCCGTGGTGGTTCTGGGCGGCCGGCATCGTCCTCATTTTGCTGCTGCAGATGCTGGGAAAGGTCGTGACGCGATACGCGGTAAAGGACGAGTGAGGTGTGATTAGGGAGTCGCGAGTAGGGAACAGCGAGTGGTGTTCATTGCTCGTCATTCAGAGCTGCTCCCTAACCTGCACCTTGGCCAATTCTTCGAGAAACGTGACAACGGCCGCGTAGTCGAGATCACCTTTGCCCTGCGCTTTGGCCGCGCCGTAGACCTCTTTGACCGCAGCGGCCGCGGGCATGGGAACGTTCTGCGCGTACGCGCTCTCGAGGGCGAGCGTCAGGTCCTTGTGCATGAGTTTCAGCGGGAAATACGGCGTGAAATCGCCTTTGAAGATGAACGGCGCTTTGAAGTCGGTCAGGGCCGCGCGCGCCATGCTTCCCTGGATCACTTCCATCATGACCTGCGGCTTCAGACCCGCCTTGGCGGCGAGCACGAATCCTTCGGAGAAGATCTCGACCATCGTCGATTGGATTACGTTCTGCGCGAGCTTCGCCGCGAGACCGAGGCCATGCGCGCCGCAGTAGATGTGCTTCTTGCCGAGCACCTGCAGCACCGGCATGGCGCGATCGAAGGCTTCGCGGTCGCCGCCGATCATGTACGTCAACTCGCCCTTGATCGCCAGATGTTTGCTGCCGGTAACGGGCGCGTCAAGCCAGCTTGCGCCATGTCCCGCGACTTTGCAGGCGAACTTGCGGCTCGCGACCGGGCTGATCGTGCTGGAGTCGATCACGATGGCGCCAGAGCGAGTCGTTTCGAGGATGCCGTTCTTGCCCATCACCACATCTTCCATCGCGGCCGTATCGCTCACGATGGAGATCACGAAATCGGCCTGGGCAACGGCTTCGGCGGGCGTCGCGGCCACTTGCGCACCGGCTTCTTTCAAAAGCGCGGCTTTGTCGGGAGTGCGATTAAACACCGTGACCGGAAAGCCGGCGCGCACGAGATTCAAGGCCATGGGCTGGCCCATGATGCCAAGTCCGATGAATCCGATGGAAGGCGGCATGATTTTTTCCTCTCCTTGAAGTGCGAGGCGGCTTCCGGGACGAGTGATCCGCAGAGCTACTTCTCTCGACGCAGATCATCATAGATGTCGCCGCGATTTCAGGACAGTCCGCTCTTGTCTTTGAGCCGGACGATGTCGGTGTCGTGCTGGGCCAATACCTTGTTGAATTCCTTGAGATCGCTCTCCAGGACATCCATACGGTGCTCGATTAAGTCCAGCCGCTTCTCCACGCCAGCGAACCGGGCGTTCATTTCGCTGCGCAGGTCAGCGAAGCCGCGGTGATTGAGCGCCAAGGCCACGACCGCCACCAGAATCGAGCCGCTGGAAGTAATAATCGTGCCGAGGACAGTAGGGTTCATTGGCGCACTCTCTTCTGATTCTATTCCTCTTCCTCTTCCTTGCCTACCCCGGCCGCCCTCGCCGCTGCGACCACCTTGTCGGCGATCTGCTGCGGAACCACGTCGTAGTGGTCGTACTCCATCGAGTAGCTCCCGCGACCCTGCGTCATCGACGTGAGGTCCGACGCGTAGCTGAGCATTTCGGCGAGCGGCACCTGCGCTTTCACCACGGTCGATCCGCTTTTTGAGTCCATGCCCTGCACGCGACCGCGGCGTCCGTTGAGATTCCCCATGATATCGCCGGCGTAGTTCTCGGGCACAGTGATCTCCACGTTCATCACCGGTTCGAGCAGGCAGGGCTTGGCCTGTTCCATCGACTTCTTGAACGCCTTGGAGCCGGCCAGCTTGAACGCCATTTCCGACGAGTCCACGTCGTGGTAGGAGCCGTCAAAGAGGATGACTCTGAAGTCGACCACCGGGTAGCCGGCCAGATATCCCTTCGCCGCCGCTTCCACGATGCCTTTCTCGACGGCAGGGATGAAGTTTCGCGGAATAGCGCCGCCGAAAATGTCGTTGACGAACTCGAATCCGCTGCCGCGCACAAGCGGCTCCATCTTGATCCAGCAGTCGCCGTACTGGCCGTGACCGCCGGTCTGCTTCTTGTGCTTGCCTTGCGCCTCGGCCTTGGCGCGGATGGTCTCGCGATAGGGCACTTTGGGCGCCTTGAGGGTCACCTCAACGTGGAATCGGCGCCGCAGCTTTGAGACCGCTACTTCCACGTGCTGCTGCCCGGAGCCGGAGATCAGAAATTCCTTGGTCTGGGGATCGCGCGAGAATCGCAGCAGCAGGTCCTCTTCGAGCATGCGATGGATGGCGCTCGAGAGCTTGTCTTCGTCGCCGCGCGACTTCGCTTCGATCGCGAACGAGATGGCGGGCTCGGCGAGCTGGACCGCGGGGTACTGGATCGGCGCGGCCTTGTCGCCCAGCGTATCGCCCGTGAGGGTTTCTTTGAGCTTGGCGACGGCGCCGATATCGCCAGCGCGCAGTTCCGGAATCGGCGACTGCGTCTTGCCCTGCATCACCGCGATGTGCGCCAGCTTTTCCGTAGTGCCGCGATTGAAATTGGTGAGCACGGCGTCGTTCTTCACCACGCCGGACATCACTTTGAAGTAGCTCACACGTCCGGCGAAGGGATCGGCCACCGTCTTGAAGACGTAGGCTGACACCGGTTGGTCATCGGCAACCTTGCGCTCGACGGGCGAGCCGCCGGCGTGATCCACTCCCTGCACCTTGCCGCGAGCGACCGGCGACGGCAGATAATCGACGATGGCGTCCAGCAGGCCACTCGATCCGATAATGGGCAGCCCGGCAGAGACCGCGACGGGGTAGATGCGGCGCTCGGCGATTGCCTGCTGCAGGCCTGGAACCAGGTCTTCAACCGGAATGGTGCCCTTCTCGAAAAACTCCTCGAGCAGCTTGTCATTGCCCTCAGCCACCATCTCGATCAGCGTCTCGTGCGCCTTCTGGGCCGCGTCCGCATATTCGGCGGGAATCTCGGTCTCGGTCGCCTTGCCGGGGCCGTTCGGGTCGTAGGAATGGGCCTTCATCTTGACCAGATCGATGGCGCCCCGGAAGCTCTTCTCTTCGCCCAAAGGAAGTTGGATGGGCACAACCGAGCGGCCAAAGGCGGCGCGCAACGATTCGAGGCTACGCTCGAGGCTCGCCCGATCGCGGTCCATCTGATTCACCACCAGCAGGCGCGGCAAGGCGTGCTTTTCCGCGAAGCCCCAGGTCTTTTCGGTCTGCACTTCCACGCCCGCCACGCCGTGCACCAGCACCAGCGCTGCGTCAGCAGCGAGTAGCGCCGCCTCGGTCTCGTGCAGGAAGATGTTGTAGCCCGGCGTGTCGATGAAATTGATCTTGGTCTTGCCCCATTCGGCGTAAGCGAGCGACGCGCTGACCGTGAACTTGCGTTGAATCTCCTCCTCGTCGTAGTCGGTCACCGAAGTGCCATCGTCCACCTTGCCGAGCCGGTTCACCATGCCGGCGGCGAACAGCAGCGCGGAAACGAGCTGCGTCTTTCCCGATCCTCCGTGACCCACCAATGCGACATTACGCAAGTTCTGGCCATCGTAAATTTTCACAAGAAGCTCCTGAATTCGTGAGGCTTAACCCTACGTGGTCTGCGGATGCAGGGCAACCCAAAATGCTAACACAGGCCCATTGTGGCGTACAAATCGGGGCTCGGATTGGTAGTGGTGCGCACCACTACCCTCGGATTCGGGGTTCGCAGAGTTCGGGTTCGGAGTTCGGGGTTCGCAGCACCGAACCGAACACCGAAGACCGCCCCGACCGCAATCTGTAATCGGGTATGCCAGAACGCGAAGGGCGAAATCTCGGAAGTCCGGTGGCCGAAGCTCAACTGCCTCAGAATCTGTAGAACCTATTGGCCCGAGGCCAAAAAAAGAACTTAAGTTGCTTATTTTCAGCAACTTCACGGTTTGGTTTCGGGTCAAAAAATTAAGTCATTTGTTTTCAGTAACCTGACGGTTTCGTTTCGTAATTTGATGGCTAGGCCCATTGATTCTAAAGGAGATTCCGGCTTCGATCGTAGGAATCTTGTCAGAGTGTGTTGACGCGATCGGACGCGAACCGCCCCGTGAAGGGGACGAAATGCCGGGACGGAGGCAATGAGTCACCTTGCGTTGGCGATCCCTGCGGACGGCGAACGCACGTCCAGCGGGTAGCGCCCTAAATTCGGATGTACGGGCGGCCCTTGTGGCCGCCCCTTCTACAGCACACCTATGGCATGCGAGGAGTTGGGCGGCCCTTGTGGCCGCCCCTTCTACAGCACACCTATGACGGTAGAAACCCATGTTGCTTTCGCGACAAACCTCACTTTTGCCTCCTTTCTCTCGCTGCGCAACGCGCTGTAACTTGAAGCATAAATTGGCAGTGACTGCCATTGTTATGCTTCAACGACGCTGGCAGCGGTGCAGAATTTAGCCGGAACAAACGCGATCACCAGTTGCGCGTCGAGGCTGCGGATGGATTCCGCCGACGCTGAGGACCAGTCGAGAGCGTGGTCTACGCCTCTTAACCCAGATTAACTACTCCAGCCGTGGAGCCGCTGGTGATCGAGAGATCGCCGCTGCCGATGGTCTGAGTAGCAGTGAACGTGTTCTCCCCGAGCGACACCGTTCCCGGAAACGTCTGCCCCGACGCAAACGTCACAGCCTGATCGAACTTCGCCGTCCCGTTCACTTCCGGCGTTGCTGCCGGAGTCGTGGTCCCGACGCCCACCTTGCTCGACTTCTCGAACAGCGTCGAACTCGTTAGCGTGGTGCTGTTCGTCCAAATCGGAATGAAGTTGGGCTTACCGCTGCCGGTAATGGTTGCGGGCGGGACGCTGGAGTTATCTTGCGGACTCAACGACCATCCCGGTGAAGAAGAACCGAGCAGCAAAAGCAATCCGGCGCAAGTCGCAATGACTGTTTTCACTTCAGCCTCCTTTGGGCAGTCTGCCTCGACCGGCCAACTCCATCCATAAGACCACCAGCTTGGCTCGCCGTCGTCAGCCTCCGAGCGACGCGCGTCGTTACTTCTTCCGCACAGGTCAGCGTCACTTTACGGTGTGTACTTGAATACCGCGCCGCAGCCGTAGGCGCCGCCACCTCCGAGCGTACCGTAAAGATTGCCGGAGGAATCCCGAACCACGCCATTGGGCGAGGCCCCGTCGCTGGTCGAGCTTCCCGAGAAATCATGCAGCACGGTTTCCCTACCACTCGGGCTCAACTTGAAGAGGACGCCGCATCCATTCGAGTAACAGTTGGAACCGCCCAAGCCTCCCCGGAATGTAGTGCCGTAGAGGTTTCCCGCACCGTCGATGGCTAAGACGCCGGTGGGGTAACCTCCGCCGCTGCCACCATTAAAGTTGAGGAGCACGCTTTCAGCGCCTGCGGAGGTGAGCTTGAAAACCATGCCTTGGCCGCTTGTGCCGCCATAGTAAGTGGCACCATAGAGGTTTCCTGACCTGTCCAGTGACAAACCTCCGCCGGAAGGAAATGCTCCGTCAGTTGGGTAACCGTTGAAGCTGTGAAGGACGCTCTCAATTTCGGTCAGAGTGAGCTTGAACACTGTTCCGATCCCGGTGGCACCGCCGTACGTCGTGGTGCCGTAAAGGGCACGCGAGGCCAGGGCCAAGTTGCCCGTGGGAAAGTCGCCGTCATTCGGGGAACTCCCAAAATTGTACAGCACGGTCTGAGTCCCACTCGAAGTCAGCCTAAATACCACGCCCTGATCGTAAACGTTTTCGCCGCCTGTTGAGGCGGTGCCATAGAGGTTTCCCGCATTATCTCGCGCCAGGCCGCCCAAAGGATTTCCCCCGTCTGTTCCGCCCGTGAAGTTCCACAGGATGCTCTCCGTTCCGCTTGGAGTCACCTCGAATACTGTTCCAGGAGAGAGATCCTGGTCGCCGCCGTAATTGGTGGTTCCGTAAATGTTGCCCGCAGGATCCAGCGTCAGGCTTGCGTTTCCTGGGAACCCTCCATCGGACGGCGAGCCAGCGAAACTATGCAGCAAGGTTTCGGCACCGCTAGGACTTAACTCAAACACGGTGCCCTCACCGAATTCACCGCCCTCCGAGGTCGTCCCGTACAGGTTGCCCGCTCGGTCCAGGACCAAGCCGGACTGCGGATTGCACCCGTCTGAACTTGAACGCTGAAAGGAATAGAGCAGGCTGTAAGTCCCCGGCTGAGACTCTGCGCTCTCGACAGATTGACCCAGCACCACAAGGGGAACGTTCAGCGCCATGGCTGCTACCAACAACACGGTCTTACACCTCATATGTTATCCCTCCCCTGTTTCGAACGAACTCGACGTTCCGCCTGTCTTCGTGGCCGTCCGTAAGAGACATAGGCAGGATTCGGCAACGTGGTAAGCAAGTTAGTAATTACGATCGGGCGTACAGACGGAAGATAGCTACAACCTCCACTCGTCGGGCAGTCGTGGAACTGGCCGGAATTTCCGTTATGGACCTCCGGCCCGACCGACAACCTACCACTTGACCGGCCCAAACGCAACCGCTCGGCTCTGAACGTGCCACCGAGCACGTTCCGATGGCCTCTCTTGAGCCTCCCAATTGCCGAAACTGACCGTCTCCCGACCTATTCCCCCGACACTTTTCCTTCCCCTTCCGCTGCTCCCGCTGGACTCCGCCCGTTCGTTGGCTCGTCTACCCGGCAGGCAAGGGCAGCGACTCGATCCGCCGCAGCATGGCTCCGAAGAGTCGCCGCGTCAGGTGGCTCTCCGCCAACAGCAGCCAGTAGTAGCGCGCGTGCTTTACTAGCCGGCCGCCCGTCTTCACCAGCCGCTGCTGCAAGCTGGTCAGCGACCAGTTCCCAATCCGTCGCGGCAGAACCATCCGCCGCCAGAGGTTTCCCAGGTTGTACGCGATCACGGTCAGCCACAGCCGCACCTCGTTGGACCGGAACCGATGGCAACTCAGCCGTGTCATCTTCACCGCCTGCTTGCCTTCCTTGATCCACTGCTCTGCCGTCCCTCTCTTGTTATAGAACCGGACAACCGCCCGGCTGGGCAACGTCAGGTTGGTCACAATGAACCCCACGCGTGGGAACAGCTCCCCGGCGTGATGCTCCACCTTTGCGACCACCCGCCGCGCCGTCTTCCAGCTCGCGGCCTGATACAGGAAGCCTTTGTACCGGACCACCGGCTGCGCGCTCGGCCTCCCCACGGGACGCGGCAGCAGTTCGGTGATGTCCCGCTCCAGACTATCGTTGGCCGGGATGCGGATGGCGTACTTCACGCCGCGTTCCTCCAGCGCCTCGTAGACCTCCGGCCGGGCAAAGGCCGCATCACCCCGGAAGGCGACTTCCTTCCCGATCTGCTGCTGCCGCTCGATCTCCGGCAGTAGCATCTCCTCCCAGCCTTCGGCGCTGTGCACGTTGCCGGGCCGCAGCTTGGCTGCCAGACAATCACCCGCCTCATTGAACAGCAACAGAGGGTGAAAACAGGTGGACTCGAAGTACCCGTTGTAGGCGCTCCGTTCTTGCTCGCCGTAGACAGGAACCTCGGTCGAATCCAT
>JASHPE010000434.1 GCA_030038235.1 Terriglobia bacterium | reverse complement strand
TCATCTTCATTGAGAATGAACTGGCGGATCTTCTCAAGAGAATCTTCTCGCCGGCCTTCGATAAGGGCGATGATTTCGGCCTTCGTGTTGTTTTCTTGCATACTCACCTCAGTCGGATGCCACCTGGGCGTAGTCCACGGCCTCGCCTAGCCGCTGCTTCAAGGCACGCAACCAAATCTTCGGGTTCGAGCCGTGAACCACACGCCCGAGGAATCCCAGCCGTTCAGCCAGGTTAGCACGATTCTGGCGGATAGCCTCCTTAGTGGCACCAGTGTAAGTGGCCAGGAAGCCTTCGATGCTCCGGGGCTTCGAAAACAGATACGTCGCGTGACCCAGTTGTGGCGTCTCAGCGGCAATCTCCCTTTCGAGCTCGAAGAGATATTCGTCGCGAAAGAGGTACAGCCGTCGCGCCCGCCGGCAGAGCTGGCGGTAAAAGAAGTGATCGTAATCGGGCTTCCACGAGATCTGGGCGACGTCGAAGTCGCCGGGAAGACCGAGATTCCAGCAGAGGCCCCGCAGTTGTTCCCGCTCCATCGGCTCCTGTTCGATTCGGTCGCGGATTTGGCTCAGCGCTTCCGAGAATTCGCCGAAGCGATGATAGCTCCTTCGCGCTGTCTCGACCTGCTCGGCGACATCGGTTGGAAGCCTCGCCCGGACACGGCTCGGCAAAGCGGTCTCCCACTGGATCAAATGCCACTCACCATGCCAGTGACGATACCTGCCTGTCCGGACAAACGTCCCCTGCAACTCGGCCTTGGCGCTCAGCAGGTGCTTCCAGCGGTTCCAGGTGCCATCCCAAACAATCGGCACGGAAGATTGGTCGAGCGTGAGTTCGAGTTTCCGTCGAGCGTCGCGGTAAATGGCGCGATCGCTATGGAAATCAAATCGCCGCAGGGGTGCGTGGAATCGGCGTTCCCGCTGTTCGGGCTGGAACGATAGGATTCGAGCGGCGAAGAACGTGTGACCGTCGCGCGAGCGATCGCCCGACACCAGAATCGATCCGAAGCCGCCATATGGAAAGAGTACCGGCGCCGACAGATCCTTCAGTAGCGAGTCATAACAAGCTCGCAGTTCAGGTTGCGCCAGGATGTTGAAAGCTCGCTCCACGGCTCCGTGATCGTGGCTGGAGGCGCCGGCGGCGCAGAGTTCGAGCTGACGGAGCTTGAATGCCAATCGCAACTCCGCGAGAGTGTTGGCGGGCGTCGCTCGCAGAATGTCATAAAGGCTCGGCTGGCGCTCCCATGGCCGCCCGCGGTCGGCGACGTAGAAGTGATCCCGCAGGACATCACACAGCAGATGCACCGAGGAAATGCCGAGCCGTCCAGACGAAACCTCAGCCCGCACGTACAGTTGTTCCCGCTTGTCGGCCTTGGGCTGCGCGGCGTACCGGATGGGAGCCTGATAGAGGTCCTTCGCGCGTCCGGAGGACCGCGCCGTGCGAACGTACAGTTCGGTTCCGGCACTCGCAGAGTCGATGGTCAAAGGAAAGCTGATTTCGTCGCCGAGCCTGATATGAGCGGCCAGATGGGAGGAGACGACAATCGTGCCTCCGTCTGTGAAGCGGCAGGCGGCATTCCTAGATTCCGCTCGCGCCTCCGCTGGCACGCCACGGCGGATAACCTCTGCGTGTGCGTCTCCGGTTTGGACAGTCGCGTCCATACAGCCGGAGCTTAGCCAGATTGAGGACGGCCGTCAAATGAGCTCGCCGCGCGAGCCCGTTGCGGCGCTAAGTCACTGCTGAGCAATGAGATAGTTTCAACAGAAAAATGTGGGCGAGAGTGAGTCCGGAAACGGAGCGGCTGCGTCGTCGTCGTCAGTAAGACGGTAGAGAGGAGCCAAATTGAGGTTCGCGGCTAAGGCCAAGATGGCGTTTTACCCGCTCCCGGTCCCGGAGGCCGAGCGGATTCGAGCGTTTTTGCGATTCCCGGAGAATCCCTGTGTGGTGGTGGATCCCTGCGTCGGAGATGGTGTCGCCTTCCGAGTGGTCACCGACGCCCCACAGGTGCTGCGCTACGGCATTGAGCTTGACTCCTATCGTGCCGGGCAGGCTCGCGAGAGAGTCGAAAGCATGTTGCAAGGCAACGCGCTTGAGACCCACTGCCCGGTTGAGAGCTGTTCCTTGCTCTATCTCAACCCTCCTTACGACCATGAGCTGGGACAGGGACAGAATCAACGCATGGAGTACCTCTTTCTGGGCCATACGTACAGGTGGCTTAAAGCCGGAGGCGTCCTGGTGCTGGTTATTCCGTCGGAGCGCCTGGTCGAATGTAGTGGAGTCTTGGCCAGCCATTTTCGCGAGCCGCGCGCTTACCGACTGACCGAGCCGGTCTGTGTGCGATACCGGCAGATCGCGCTGCTAGCCATCCGGCGTAGTCGCAGGGAACGCGAGCGGCTGCAGGACAGCGATATCACTCGGGCGCGTCTCTGGTATAGCACTTTTGCAAGAGGTACAAGCCCGCTACCGGCATTGCAATCCGAGCCGGACGTTCACTACTCGGTGCCGGAGAGCGGCCCGCTGCAACTGGTCTATCGAGGGTTGCCGCTCGATGAAGTCGAGGACTTATTGCCGCGGTCGCCGGCCTACCGGCAAGCAGGCCGACTGCTGTTCGCGCTGGAGCCTAGCCCGGTCGGCCGTCCACTGACGCATTTACATGCCGGGCACACAGCCTTACTTGCGGTAGGAGGCCTCCTCAACGGTATTTTCGGCTCGAATGAGGACCGGCACATCGCCACCTGGAGTTCAGTGAAGGTGGTCGACAAGACGACGGAGGAAGACGAGCAAGGGGTTATCACGATACGAGAGAAAGAGCGCTTCTCAAATGAGCTGACCCTCGTTTACGCCACCGGTAAAATCGCGACGCTGAAGTGA
>JASHPE010000433.1 GCA_030038235.1 Terriglobia bacterium | reverse complement strand
AGCGTCTCGCGTGCCGCTTCCAGGATCACCCCAACGACTACATCCGGCGCCGTAATCATCGGGCTGTGATCCACGTCGTGTGGCCGAATCTTCGCGCCCATCCGCTCTCCCATAAAGCGCTGTGTCTCCGGCGCAATCATCCGGTCCCCTTCCGCCAAAAGAAACCACGATGGCCTCGCCTTCCATCCCGGCTCGGGAGCCTTTTCTTGAACACATTTCAGCGCAATCGGCCGTTGCACCGCTTGCAGAATGGCCGCCTCGGCCGCCGAGGCCCTGTGAGCGATTCCACGGGCAAAGGCGCCTTCGGGCATCCAGACCAGCTCATGAGAATCAGGCTGCATTGGCGGCGCCTCCGGATGCTGCTTGGCACGATAGAAGACCTCGGCAACGGTCTCCCCTTCGGCAGGCGCCAGCGCGGCGATGTACACGAGGGACTTTACCCGGGAGTCCTTCGGGCCCGCGATCGGTGCGCCACCATATGCATGTCCCGCGAGGAGCAGTGGCCCCCTCGTTCTCTCGATCACGCGTTGGAGAGTCGCTATGTCGTCTGAGAGCGATGTGAGTGGAAGGGGCGCGCAGATTACTCCAAGGCCCTCCTTTTGCAAGGGCAGAATGACCTTCTGCCAGCAAGAACCGTCAGCCCAAGCACCATGAGCCAATACCACCGTCGCGTTCGGAGCGAATGGACTCATTGTGATCCTCCATTCGCCGCAAGAAAGTCCTTCATCCTTGCGGCGATTTCGACGACGTGCGTCTCAAGAGCAAAATGTCCGGTGTCCAGGAACTCGACGCGCGCGTTCGGTATGTCTTTTCGAAAAGCCTCAGCACCGGCGGGAATGAAAAAGGGGTCATTCTTGCCCCAAATCGCAAGGAGCGGTGGCTTGACCTTTCGAAAATAATCTTGAAACGCCGGATAGAGCTTCACGTTCGACGCATAGTCGAGAAATAGATCCAGCTGAATGTCTTTGTTTCCCGGGCGTTCCAGCAAGGCCGTATCCAACGTGTACGACTCAGGCGGAACACGCTCGGGATTTGCCACGCCGTGCGTGTACTGCCAGCGCGTTCCGCCCGCGGTCAAAATACTTTGGCGGAGAATGGCCCGGTTTTCCGCCGTGGGCTCGGCCCAGTACTTCCGGATGGGGCCCCAGGCGTCGCCTAGTCCTTCTTCGTAGGCATTGCCATTTTGTGAAACGATCGCTGTAACCCGGTCGGGGTGAGCCATGGCCAAACGGAAACCGGTCGGTGCACCGTAATCGAAAACATAGATTGCGTAGCGGTCGATCTTGAGTGCCTGGGTGAAAGCGTCGATCGTGACCGCCAACTGGTCGAAGGAGTACGAATAGTTTCGTTCGCGCGGCACATCGGTGAATCCGAAACCCGGCAGGTCTGGCGCGATCACACGGTAATCGCTGGCCAGGTATGGAATCAGTTCGCGGAACATGAACGATGAGGTGGGAAATCCGTGCAACAGGAGGATTGCGGCTGCATTGGCGTCGCCCGCTGCGCGATAGAACACCTGGACGCCGTCGGCTTCGATCCTGCTGACGGATGTCCGAGGCAAACTGACCTGCACCCCCGCCGCGGCGGCGGAAGCCTGGTGATGCTTGCTCATGTCGATGTCCTTTCTTGGGTCTGACGGTAAAACCTCACGGCTCTTTACTCACACTCGAAAACGGAACGGCCTAACACGCGCAATAATCAGTGGTACCGAGGCCCGCCGTCCCCAAAAAACGAGGACGTCAGCAGTGGTTGGCCTAATACTCGCTTCGACCGGTCGCCGGGTGAGCCGTCCAGATGCACCTTCTCCAGGACGGCCGCCGCCACCTCGCGGCCGATCGCGTTAGCGGCGGTCATGTCGTCGCGGAAGTGCACGCCTGCCCAAACCCTCGCGTTGTTAACTTCCGGAACCAGATCGCTGTATTCCTCTTCGTCTTCGGGGAAAAAGCTTCTCAAAACCGTGTCGGAAGCACCAACATAGGTTCCATGTCCAGCAGGATAGGAAGGATGCTTGGGAGTTAGAATGACTGTCGGTAAACCCGTTTCGAGCAAGGCTGGCCGGGGCCGGAGAAAACGATACTTCTCATGCCAGGTTGTCAGCAGGGCGTCATACATCGCAGCGTATAAAATCGCCTCGGCTCGAGCTGTCTTGGGAGCGCTCCAACCATAGCGGTTCATCAGGTCGTCCATAATTTCCGATGCCCATCGGCCGGGCTGCTCGACGGCCCACTTGAAGACGATGAAATCTGTATAGCAGGTGCGATTGTTCAGGGCGGTGACGATTTCCTCCATGTCGCGCATCGTCTGCGCGGAGCTGTTTGCCGGAGGAGGAGGGGCGTGAAACAGGTCCGCACTCTCCAAAATGAGCGGCTTCCAGCTTCCTGCAGTCGGATCGACAGGCAAAGCTTGGTTCCAGGGCGGCAGATCGCCGTAAGTCACACCTTGCCTCAGTAGTGGAGCCGTCCACTTCACCGAGTCGGCGTAGGTCGAGTGAACAAGCTGAAAACGGGCGCCGAGACGTACTGTTTCCGGCGCGTCAGGTTGTTCCCAGGGCATTTCCTTCGCGAAGACGAATTGATTGGGGCGACCATCTCTCGCAAGTACGGATAGCACCTCTTCGGCAACGAGACGACCAAGCTGTCGCCCGGCTTCACAATCGCTCTTTAGGTAAAGCCCCGAGGCTTCCAGGGCTTGTATGGACTCGTCCGCCAGAGCATCGATCTGGACGGCCGCTTCCGGCCTAACAAATAACAGGATGCGTTCCGCGGCTCCGGTTTCTGCGGCCAAGTCCGAGGGGTACGCGAAAGGACTCAGGGGCGCGACGAGCGGGTGAATTTTCGGATCGATTTCTGCCGGGGGAGGCCTGCGGTAGGCCCGCTGCCGATTTCGCGCGTCCACCTCAGCATCGGCAATTGCAATATTGAGCGCGGCGTACACCCGAAGTGTGGATGGTGCTCCCACAATATTATGCAGGCTTAGTTCGTGAAGCGCCGCCCGCCACACCCTCCCTTGATTCGTTACAGCCCATTTCCTCACCAACGCCTCCTCGCGAGGTGTTGTGGCCTGGAGGGATTGACGTAGCGTGTCGAGTTCAATCTGCACTGCTCTCGATTCCACCTCCTTCGGTGGCGGCACATCGATTGTCGAAGGAGAGGGCAGGAGGATCGGTTGCCAATCGGCGGGATCCAAGTTCCGGGCCGACCCCTCCATTCGGGTTGTGGACGACGCAGCGACCTTGTGGTCGCCGCGCGTCTGGGCTGTCGTTTGAAGGCTCCAGGATACGACCAGGTAAGCGAGCGCAAGCGGAAAAAACAGACGATTCCAATGCAGGTTCATATTCCTCTAGCCTCCAACTCTGTCCAATGAGAACGCCAGCCTGTAGGCTGTGGAATCTGCACTGGGCCGTTTACAAAAAGCGCCAAACAATCGGGCAGTTCACAATAAAACCCGTCGACCCAAACTTGCCGCCGTTCGGGCCGGTAATGAAGCCCTTTTCAGCAAAGTCCAGAATCTGGAATTCCTGAAGAAGTCTCGACCGGTAGCCCTTCTCGATCGAGTCTTGCGTCCACACACCAAGGTTGAGGTCCCAGAGGGGGCTGTAGTCGGTTGCCACAGTCGGAATTCCTCCAAAAGGGGGTATCCACTTAGCCCCACCTTTTCATTCGGGATCGAGTCGGTTAACGACATCGCCGTACGTTGTGGGTCCGCTGGTAGCCGCCTGCTCCATGAGGCGGAAGAAGAGCTTGCCTCGATGGGTCGACGTTCGGCGGTTAAAACGGAACGTGAATTCGTCCAAGTAGTAGTCCAGGTGCTTAGGACTGATGGAACCCTGGTGAGTGCCCAGAAGCCATCTCTTCATCAAGGAGGAGACGCGGTGGACGCGAGGCATCAGTTCGTGCGGGCGAGCCAGACTGCGTCTGAGCTTACTGACTTGGTGTCCGTACCCTTTGGCCTCCAAACCTTGATATCCCAGCCAGCCGTCCGTGTGAACCACGGAGCCCTCGACGATGGCTCGTTGAATAAAGCTGGACAGACTGGTCGCCGAGAGATCGGAAATTCGCCCCAGCCGAATACGTCCGATACCGTTGCCGTCCTCTTCAGCCGCTACGGCCACAATAGACTTCTCCTCGCTTTGCCGCCCACGGAAGCCCTGCTCGGGGCCACCCACGTAAGTCTCATCAACTTCGATCAAGCCTTTGAGACGATCTCGCCCCGGACGAACCATGGCGGGACGAAGTTTGTGCAGCCACAACCAAGCCGTCTCATAGCTGCCCAACCCCAGAACTCGCTGCAGACCAAGGGCGCTAGCCCCCGTTTTCTGGCTCGTGACCAACCACATAGCTTTGAACCATACTCGCAGCGGTTTGTGGGTCTTCTCGAACAAGGTGCCCGCTGTAATCGAGGTCTCGTGACGACATTCAGCACACACCATCGCAAGCCGGGCTCTCCGCCAAGCGCGGTTCACACCACACCTGGGGCAGACGAAACCGTCAGGCCAGCGAAGCGACATGAGATACGAAACGCACGCCTCCTCGCTGGCGAAGCGTTCGTCAAACTCGATCAAATTCCGTGGGTAATCCTCCATCCCGCAGACGGTATCACGTCAGGTGGGGCTAAGTGGATACCCCCTTTCCTCCAAAAACGTTCAGGGGAGAGAGGCCATCGCTGATGGCGCTATCCAGCCCCTGACGTTGCGGATTCTCTTTTCCGGTTGGGCCATTCGCAAAAAGAAAAATCCGCTCCGTGGCGCTGAACGCACTGTCGTCGTGCCCCACCGTGATGTCCTTGAGACCAGGGGCCATCGTCACGCCTTCGAGGGTTGCGACAACCGGGTCATTCGCGTCCATGCTCAGGTAGAGTACGGGTCGCGCAAAGCTGAAGCCTTCGGTTAGCCGAAGGGTTACCGTTTGGTCTTTCGGACAAATTCGAACAACCTTGTCGTGAACCAGAGAGTAATTGGGATTACCATCGCAGAAGTCAATCTGACTCGCTTCGGCGTTGAAGGCAACGATGGGCGCGTTATATATTGCCCCTCCTGCATTGTCGATTTTCACCAAGGGCGAATAGTCCTGGTCCCCGACGGAGCCAGGCTCCGCTGCTTTCGGCGGGAAGTAGTTGGGAGCGGTGCCCGGCACGACCCGGCGCTGCGGGCTGAAGTCGACCGTGCCGCTCTCAAAGGTGAGCGTCGTATCTTTCTCGAGCGTGGCATGCCGCACGGCGCGACCAACCGGAGCATATTTGAGCTTGGCTGAGAAATTCAAGCCGAGCGCTGCCGCATTCTCCGCATCGGTGGTGTCGGTGAGGATGTACCAAACCTTGCGGCCGTCGCGCATCTGGCCCCGGTAGAGCGGCAGTTTCACCGTTTCAGCTTTTAAGTCGACCTCGCCCGCCTTCAAGAGCTTGTACGGCCCGATCAATTCTCTCTGTACGTCAACCGGCATTGGACCAAAGTACGTGGCCGGCACTTGCGCTCCGACGGAAGGTGCGGGCGGCGGGAATTGCGCATTAGCAGACGGAATAAAGATGGCAGACACTGCTGCCAACAGACACCAACTGAACATCCGATTAACGACACCGCTGAGAATCGCCATCATCTTTTTACTCCCTCCTTGTGACGCTCTCTTTCTCGTTGCTCTCAGTCTTTCCAATCGTGCTTTATCAGACCGAGCTCGGCGAATGCAGCCCTCGAATACGTGGGTCTCCATCGCAGGTCGGATGCCAAAGGGACAAGCCACTCGGAGAGAGCGGGTTCGTTCCAAATCATTCTGGCGGTTGAGCCTTGGAAGGAGGGGGCCTCGTAAATCTCAAAGCGCAGCTGAGTAATTTGTGACGGATATTCGTCGTCGACGGATTTCCGTCGGATCACTGACACTTGCAGGCTTGCTGTAACAGCGGGATGCTCAATCGCTGGCTGCGCCGATGGTGCGTTTCCGAGCAGCCGGGGCAGGCTTATGAATACAAAGCTTCTTCATCCTGTAAAGCAGCGACGTTCGCTTCATTCCCAGACGTGCGGCCGCGCCGCTGATCACCCAGTCGCTCGCTCCCAGCACGCGAAGGATATGATCTCGCTCTACCTCAGCGAGGCCGTTCAACGGGACGTTATGTCCCGTATTCTGCCGGAATGCCTCCATTTCGGAGGTGGGGGCGCGTAATACCGATCCTGGTGAGAGAATCACCGCGCGTTCAATGAAGTTCTGTAATTCCCGAACGTTGCCGGGCCACTGGTATCGCACCAACGCATCCATCGTGTCAGGAAGGATTGTCTTAATTTGCTTGTTTAGGCGTTGCGAGTAAAACTGTGTGAAGTGTCGCACCAATCTCGGAATATCCTCTGTGCGTTGTCGAAGGGACGGCACGTAAATCGGAAATACTTTCAAACGATAGTAAAGGTCTTCGCGAAAGGTGCCTTGTTTGACCATGCCGGGCAAATCCCGATGTGTTGCGGCGATTATGCGCACGTCAACCTTATGGGTACGGTTACTGCCGAGCCTCTCGAATTCCTGTTCTTGCAGAACGCGGAGCAACTTTGCCTGAAGTTCAAGGGGTATATCGCCGACCTCGTCAAGAAACAGAGTTCCTTTATCGGCGAGTTCGAACCGCCCCGTTTTTTGGGCTATCGCGCCGGTGAATGCTCCCTTTTCGTGACCGAAAAGCTCACTCTCAAGCAGTCCCAGCGGGATCGCGGCGCAGTTCAGTTTCACGAACGCCTTTTCGCTGCGACCGCTCAGCTTATGTATCGCACGTGCAACGAGTTCCTTGCCGGTGCCCGTCTCCCCCAGGATCAGCACGCTGGAGTCGGTCGGGGCCACTACGGACACCAGGCTTAATGCTGTCTTCAACGGGGCGCTCTCTCCGACGATCTCTCCTAGCCCAGCGCGAATTTCCTCCTCCAGATAGAGGCGCCGTTTCGTTTCTCGATCTCGGTCCTTTGTCGCCTTCTCGTACTCCAATGT
>JASHPE010000432.1 GCA_030038235.1 Terriglobia bacterium | reverse complement strand
CTAGTGAGCTGTAGCGCCGCTGTCCCCAGCGGCGCGCTAACGCGCTGTAGCGGCGCGCCGGTGGGGACACCGGCGCTACAGCAAGCGACCGTTCACTAGCGCTTTTTCTCCATTCGACCGTCCCCGCTTGCAATAAGCGGTTGTATATCCTATAAGATAGCCAGCGGGCTCGGAGGTAGTGCGGTTCGGCCCAAGGGTAGGAACTTGACTCGGTCGATTCGAATCCGGCGGGAGATGCGCGCCATCGTGCGGCGCTTGCGCGAGTGGCGCATGATTGCCTGGGCGCTGATCTCGAAGCGTCATCCCGTGGATGCTCACCTCATTCCCATCCGCCGCTGCAACCTTGCCTGCACCTATTGCAACGAGTTTGACGACTTCTCGAAGCCCGTGCCGACCGAAGAGATGCTGCGCCGCGTGGACCGATTGGCCGACCTGGGCACGTCGATCATCACCATCAGCGGCGGCGAGCCCCTGCTCCACCCCGATCTCGACCTCATCATTCGCCGCATCCGCGAGCGCGGTCTGCTCGCGGGCATGATCACCAACGGATACCTCCTGGTGCCGGAGCGCATCGAGCGGCTGAATCGCGCCGGTCTCGATCATCTGCAGATCAGTATCGACAACGTGATGCCCGACGATGTCTCGAAGAAGAGCCTGAAGGTGCTCGACAAGAAGCTTCAAATGCTCGCGCAGTACGCGCTGTTCCACGTGAACATCAACTCGGTGCTGGGCAGCCCCGTTCACAATCCTTCGGACGCGCTCACCGTGGCGAAGCGCGCAATCGAACTCGGCCTCACCAGCACGGTCGGCATTCTGCACGACGGCGGCGGGCAGCTCCAGCCGCTTTCGCCCGAACAGCAGAGCCTGTTTGAAACGATCATGAGCTTCGGCAAGGGATCGTACGCGAGACTGAACGCCTTTCAGCACGACATCGCCCGCGGACGCGCGCACGATTGGCGCTGCCGCGCCGGCAGCCGCTATCTCTACATTTGCGAGAACGGGCTGGTGCATTACTGCTCCCAGCAGCGCGGCTATCCGGGCATTCCGCTGGCAAAGTACACACGGGCCCACATCGAGTACGAATACGACACCCGCAAGGGCTGCGCGCCGCACTGCACGGTCTCGTGCGTTCAACAGGTGGCGATGCTCGACAACTGGCGCGCTCCGCAGAAGCTCGAAGCCTTCGTGCCGCTCCTCACGGAATCCCCGGCGCGAAGCAAGGCCGAAGCCGCACCTGCCGAGCCCACACTCTAGCCATCGAGGTGATCCGTGGGATGTCCGCCATCGCCAGGCATTCTCACATTGGCCTCTAACGTGGCTAAACTGGCTCCATTTCGCGTCAAAAGCCGTCGTTTTTGACCCTTCAAATTGGGCCTAAACCACTGCGCACTTGGCTTTCAAACATTTAACTCCTTTTTGTTCAATTACATATTGGCCTTCGGGCTCCATAAAAAATGGTACGTGTTTTATTTTTCAAAAACCTCTTGGCTTGGTTTGGCGGAAAAACCGATTTTTTCTGGCTTCCTCTCCCGCAAAATCGTCGGCCCCGAAAGGCCGACGGGAAATTGTCCTTCTAAATTTTGGGACGGTGAGTAAAAGTGAGAGAACTGAGAAACTCTATTTTCTGAATGTTTTCAACTACTTAGGCTAAAATGGGGTGAAAATACGTTGGAGACGCTAGCAGCGCGACGTCGGGTGCTGGACCAGAAATCCTGATGTTTGCGGGAAGCCCGAGCTAATGCCCGAATTGCCTGACGTGGTCGCGTACATCGAAGCTCTGGAACGGCGAGTTCTCGGCCGCCGGTTGGAGCGTGTCCGCATCGCGAGTCCTTTTCTGCTTCGCAGCGTCAATCCCCCAATCTGGACTGTAGAAGGGCGAGCCGTCCGCAGCCTGCGGCGGCTGGGGAAACGCATCGGCATCGGCATGGACAACGGCTGCTGGATGGTGCTGCACCTCATGATCGCCGGGCGCCTTCACTGGCACGAAGCGGAAGCCAGGCTCATACCGCGCCGGACGCTGGCAGCATTCGATTTCGATTCCGGGAGCCTGACGCTGACCGAAGCGGGATCGAAGAAACGCGCCTCGCTCAACCTCGTCGAAGGCGAAGCGGGACTTGCGGCCCTGGATCCCGGCGGGCTCGAACCGCTGGAAGCAAGCCTCGACGAATTCGCGGCTCGCCTCACGTCCGAAAATCACACGCTGAAGCGGGCGCTTACCGATCCTCACCTGTTCAGCGGAATTGGCAATGCCTATTCCGACGAGATCCTGCACGCGGCCGGGCTCTCTCCGGCGGCACTGACGTCGCGGCTCGCGAGTGACGATGTGACAGGTCTCTATCGAGCTACACAGCAGACCCTTCAGGAGTGGATCGCCCGATTACGGGCCGAAGCGCGCGAACATTTTCCGGAGAAGGTGACGGCGTTTCGCGAAGGCATGGCCGTTCACGGCCGGTTCGGCAAGCCCTGCCCGCGCTGCGGCGCCAAACTGCAGCGCATCCGCTATGCCGACAACGAGACCAACTATTGCGCCCGCTGCCAGACCGGCGGGAAACTCCTGGCAGACAGGTCGCTGTCGCGACTGCTGAAGCAGGACTGGCCGCGGACGCTTGAAGAACTGGAAGCGTTGACGAAAAAGTGAGGCGCCAGCGGAGACGTGGTCCCGCCCAGCGCGCCGGTTCTGGTTGATGTATACCATACACATGAAACGCACAAATCTTGTGTTGAACGCAGCACTGCTCGACGAAGCCACGCGCGTGCTTGGAGTGAAGACGTATTCAGCTGCCGTCAATCTTGCCTTAGCGGAAGTTCTCCGAATTCGCAAGCTCCAGAGGCTGCCGCAGTTTTTCGGGCGCGGACTTTGGCAAGGCGACTTGCAGGAAATGCGTGAGGATCTGGGCTCGCGCGCAGCTGCGAGGCGGCAGCGAAGCCGGCGATGATACTGGTCGATACCTCGGTGTGGATTGAACTGCTGAAGTGGGGGCCGGTCCGCAGAGTCCCGGAAGAGGAGTTGTCGAATCTCGCCACTTGCGGAGCGGTTGTGCAAGAGGTGCTGCAAGGTCTTCGCGACGATCCCGCCGCCGATGCGTTTCGCGAGAGTCTGTTGGCGCTGCCGCTACTCGGCGACCCCTTGCCATTGACCACATTTCTAGCCGGGGCCGGAATCTACCACCTTGGACGGGCGAAGGGCTACACCATCCGCTCTTCGGTTGACTGCCTCATTGCGGCGACCGAACGGAGTCTCCGTATGGCATCGGGACCGCGACTACGAGATCATCAGCCGGTACACAAGTCTGCGCACCCGGCGCTGGCATGAGAAGCAGTTACAGTGAGGGCCGCATACAGCATCGCTGTGTTATCCTGCGCTCATGGTTTACGTGATCAGTTTTCTGGCGGTGGCGGCGGTGCCGCTCGCTGTGGCCGGCTATGGCGGGCATCTGGCGGCGAAAGTCCTTGCCGGAAGCGAACGGCGCCGCGCACTCCGAGTCGTATGGCTGCTGGCAGCGCTGGGAGTGGCTCTCTCAGCAGTGCAGCAGATCATGATTGCACGAGCCGACCGCACGCATGCGCGCCAGCAGGCAGAACTCGAGGCAAAAGCGGAGCAGGAGCAGCGTGATCTCCAGTCGAAGCTCGACGCCAGCCTCAGTCGTCAGGACGAAGTTCGCCAGGAACTCGGCAGCATCGTGAGTTATCTGCACACGCCGCAGCCTCGGATGAGCAGCCATGATCTGGCCATGGCGGCATCCAAGATGGTGGAAGACGCCATGCACCGCTGAATATTCGTTTGCGCCGCGACATCTCGAAGTCAGTGGTGAATGATGAGGCGAGGTGATGGATGGCCGAACAGACGTACGTGTTTCGGGCGAGCCGCTGGACCGCCGGAAATCTCTGGTTTCCACTGCGCATCGAGGTGCACCCGCAGCGGGTGACGCGGATCAAGCCGCACCTGATCGGCTCGACCCAGGAGAGCATCTCGATCTCGCAGGTGGCGTCGGTCAGCATCCGCACGGGCTTGATCTGGGCCACGGTGCAGATCGATTCCACCGCCGGCACCGACCCGATCGTCAGCCACGGCCACCGCAAAGGCGATGCCATCCAGATTCGGGACCTGATCGAGCAGTTCCAACAGGGGGCCCTTGCACCTCGTGTTGTGCGGTCCTGAGCGGCAGCCTGTTATCTATCACGGCTCTTCAGCATGGCTTGTCGGGTAGCTCGGAACTCGCTGTCTGGGCTCCACTCTGGAAATCGCACTGCGTCCGCCACACGATATCCGACGGCAAAGAACAGTTGCAGATCCTCGACCGCGCCGCTCAGGTCCCAGTCCGGCTTAATGACGTCCGACGGCTTGTGGTAATCGTTGGCCGTATAGTTCTCCAGTTGTTGAAGCCCCCAGCCTTCTGGCCGCCCGACGTAGTCGACACCGGAATGCGGATCGAGCGCCGGCACACCCTGCTTGGCGAAGTTGAAGTGGTCGGAGCGAAAATAAAAGCCCTTCTCCGGTTCAGGATCGGGACGTACGGTGCGATCCTGCTCGGCGGCGGCCTGCCGGATATAGTCGTCGAGTTGTGAGTTGCCAAGACCGATCTCGGTGATGTCGCGCGTGCGCCCGAGCACGTTGAGCCCGTCCATGTTGATATCCGCGAGAGTATCGCGCAACGGATAGAGCGGATGCTCGGCGTAGTACTGCGAACCGAGGAGCCCCTTCTCTTCGGCAGTGACGGAAAGAAACAAAATCGACCGGCGCGGCTTGGGCTGGACGGCGGTGAAGGCCTTGGCAAGCTCGATCAAGCCCGCCACACCGGAAGCATTGTCGACGGCACCGTGATAAATGTTGTCACCGTTCACGGGCAGCCCGACACCCAGGTGATCCCAGTGCGCGCTGTAGATCACGCACTGATTGCGCAGCTCCGGATCGCTGCCTTCGATCTTGCCGATTACGTTGTGCGACTCGATGGTACGGATGGTGTTGTGAAGTGCGAGCGAGGCGTCCATGCCGAGCGGCACGGGCTTGAAGTCCGGGCGGATGGCGGCCTGGTGCAGGGCGTCGAAGTCCTGGCCGGCGGCGGCAAACAAGGCCCTGGCCTTTTCAGTCGTGATCCAGCCCTCGATGGCCGCGCGCGATCGTCCCTGGTCGGCGGTCACCAGGCTGAATTGCTCGGGCGTGTTGCTGCCCTCGATCACGGCCCAGGGATAGCCCGCAGTCGCAGTCTCGTGAATGATCAGCGCTCCGGCGGCGCCTTTGGCGGCGGCAATCTCGAACTTGTACGTCCAGCGCCCGTAATACGTCATGGCGCGGCCCTTGAACAGAGCGGGATCGAGCCTGGTGGGATCGTGCGGATCGGGAATTTGCGGGTCATTAACCAGCATCACCAGCACCTTGCCCCGCACGTCCACGTCTTTGTAGTCATCCCAGTGATACTCGGGCGCGACCACACCATAGCCTACGAAGATGAGCGGCGCATGTACGCTCACTTCGGGGTCCACATGCCGCGTGAACGCCACAAAGTCTGGCCCGAAGCGCAGGTGCATGGTGCTCGACTTACCCGCGCCGCCCTCGGCGGATTCGCCGCCTGCCTTTGAGAACACCAGTTCCGCTGACGGGTCAGCCTTGATTCCCACCAGCGGCACATTCTGGAGGTAGGTTCCATCCGGATTGCCCGGCGCGAGCCCGATGGCCTTGAAGCGCGACACCAGGAAGTCCACGGTAAGCTGCTCGCCGCGCGTCGCAGGGGCGCGGCCTTCGAACTCATCCGACGAGAGCGTCTTGATGTCTTCGAGCAGCGCCGGTGCGCTAATCGCCTTCGATGCGGCATCGAGAGACGGTGTGCCGGCCGATTTGCTGGATCCGGAATCTGCAGCGGCCAAAGCTACGATGACGCCAAGGAAAGTGCTGGCTACGTACAGGGGCGCGGGCGTTGTCAAGATCACGGCTTGTCTCCGAAAAGGGGGCTGGTGTCATTTGGTACAGGAAGCCCGTTTTCGAATCACGTCATTCCCCATCGCAAATGAAACCACTAGCCCGAAGAGAGGATGTTTGACAGCGATCTTCAGCATTAAAGATAGCGCGTTTTGAGCCGGGCGTCTGCGGATTCCCGTATAATTGCCAAAGATGCGCTACAACAACATCATCGAAGCGATCGGCCACACGCCGCTTGTCCGCCTGAACCGGATTGTGCGCGGGTTCAAGGGCGAATACTGGGCCAAATGCGACCACCTCAATCCCGGCGGTAGCGTCAAGGATCGGATCGGCATTGCTATGGTGGAAGACGCCGAACGCAAGGGGTTGCTGAAGCCCGGCGGCACCATCGTTGAGGGAACCTCGGGCAATACGGGCATGGGCCTGGCCCTAGTTGCTGTGATGAAGGGCTATAAGTGCATTTTCACCATGGCCGACAAACAGTCGAAGGAAAAGCGCGATCTGCTCAAGGCCATGGGCGCGGAAGTGATTGTGTGTCCGACCGCCGTCGAGCACGAGGATCCGCGCAGCTACCATTCCGTGGCGGAGAAACTCGCCCGCGACATCCCGAACGCCTATCATCCCGATCAGTATTCGAACCCCTCCAATCCCGAGGTCCACTTCCGAACCACGGGCCCGGAGATTTGGGACGATAGCGAGGGCCGGATCACGCATTTCGTCTGCGGTATCGGAACCGGCGGCACGATCACGGGTGTGGGCCGGTATCTCAAGAGCAAGAATCCTAATGTCCGGATCATCGGCGCCGATCCCGCCGGCTCGGTGCTCACCGAGTACTTCCGCACCGGCAAGCTCGGCAAGGGCGAACCCTACAAGGTCGAGGGCATCGGGCAGGATTATCTGCCGGCGACGCTCGATTTCGGCACCATCGATGACGTGGTACAGGTGAGCGACAAGGATTCCTTCCTGTGGACGCGCCGCCTGGCGCGTACCGAGGGAATCTTCGCGGGCGGGTCCGTGGGAACAGCAGTGGCCGCGATGCTGGCAATCGCCTCGGGCTGTACTGAGGATGATTTTGTGGTGGTGCTGATTCCCGATACCGGCGCGCGCTACCTGAGCAAGGTCTTCAACAACGAATGGATGCGGGAAAATCGGTACCTTGAGGTATCGCTTCCGCTCACGGCGGGGGAAATCGTGGAGAGCAAGTCGGCCAATGGAAGCCGGCCGCCGCTGATCGCCGTGGCGCCGTCGGACGCGGTGTCAGGGGCGCTGGAAAAGATGAAGGCTTACGACTTCTCTCAGCTTCCGGTGTTTGAGGAAGGACGGCCTGCGGGGGCCATCTATGAGGATGTGATCCTCAACCTGGCTTTGGAAGGGAAAGACCTGAAGAAGGTAGTGGTCCGCGAAGCCATGAGCGAGGGATTCCCCGTCGTGCATGCCTCGACGGCCGTGGATCAGATCATGAACTGCATCACGCGGGACTGCCCGGCGGTTTTCGTCGACCTTGGCAATCACGACTACGAGGTCCTTACCAAATACGATCTGCTCCACGCTATCGCCCGTCGTCTGGAGCAGCCCGCCTGATCCGGCCTGGGAGCGTGCGCGTCCCGCTTTTAACCGCAGCCTCGGCGGGGTCATACGGTCTTGGCAGCGCACGACGAAGAGCGGACTGCACACCCCTCGCAGCAGACGAATAGTTCGTTTGACGAATAGTAATGATATTGTAAACGGGGGTTATACAGAACTCAGTACTTGAAGGCCAATCTCAGCAGATGTTACCGTGCTTAAGATCGGGGGATACCCATACCTAGGGCTGTGTGGTCCGTGCATCAGGACAGATACCTGAAGAGAGGCGAGTGCTATGTCTAAGAACCGCAAATTCATGTTGAGCGCCGCGACGATAGTCCTGGCGGTTTCGACCGTTGCCGTACGGAGCTGGGCCACGGGTTACAACAATTACTCTCTCGTCGTCGCCGGTTCTGAGCCGCACTTTGTGGCTGTGGGAGATTTCAATAACGACGGCAACCCGGACATCGTTGTCGCCAACTATGACAGCAATACCGTGAGCATATTGCTGGGCAACGGGAACGGCACCTTTCAGACGGCCCAGAACTTCAACTGCGGCTCCTACCCAATCAGCGTAGCTGTGGGGGACTTCAACGGAGACGGTAATCTGGATGTGGCCGTGGCCAACAACGCGGACAATCTCCCTGGCGGCAACCTGGCTATCATGTTCGGCAATGGCAACGGTACCCTCCAGGCGCCCGTTGACTACTCAACGCAGGGTTCGCCCTTCTATGTCGCGGTCGCCGACCTCAGGGGGGACGGTTTGCTCGATGTGGTTCTCGCAGCCCATGGAGGGCCCGTCCAGGTGTTCCTCAATAGCGGTAACGGCACTTTTGAGAGCCCAGGGCTCTATAACGCCGGCGGCAATCCACAATCGGTGGCGATCGCCGACTACAACAACGATGGGGTTCCGGACCTGGCGGTAGCCAACAGTAAGACCAATAACATCAGTATCCTATTGGGAAATGGCGATGGAACGTTCGGCACGGCCGCGAACTACACGGTGGGGACGTCTCCGAGCGTCGTGGCCGCCGGCGATTTCACCGCCAACGGCAATATGGACCTGGCAGTGACGAACAACGGCAGTAACAACGTCAGTATTTTGCTGGGTAATGGCAACGGCACTTTCCAGACTCCTCCGACGACATTGGCAGCAAACGCCGGTCCGTCGGGCCTCGCCATAACGGACATCACGGGAAACTCCGAAGCGGATCTGGTGATTACCAACCAGAACGGGACGTCCGAGACAATCCAGACCTATTTGGGCAACGGTAACGGTACGTTCCAGAGTCCGACGTCGTACGCCTCCGGCGATCAGCCCCGGATTGTGGCTGTTGGAGACTTCAATCTTGACGGCGCGCCGGACCTGGTCGTAGCCTGCTCCCAAGGCAACGTGCTCGTTTACATGAATAACGGTGGTACGTACATCACCGACGTCGGCAACCCCAACCCTGCGAACGTGGGACAAGCGGTCACCTTCACTGCGACGGTAACCCCCAGCATTAACTCTGGCCTGGGAGTGCCAACTGGCACCGTAAGCTTTTATAACGGCGCCACCTTGCTCGGCACTGGGACGCTCAATGCCTCGGGTGTGGCTTCCTACACTTACGCCGCAGGGTTCAGCGCAGGCACCTACACGATATCCGCGAACTACTCGGGTGACGTGAATTACAACCCCAACAGCGCTCCGGCCTTGACCGAAATAGTGAATACCTCTCCCAACGTGGTGCTGACGCCGACAAGCCTTACATTCGGCATCCAGTTGGTCAATACGACGAGCCCGGCGCAGAACGTGACCTTGATGAATACCGGGGGCGGGACCTTAACAATCACGAACATCACGACCAGCGGCAACTTCAGCCAAACCAATACCTGCGGGTCCAGTGTGCCCGGCGGCGGCAGTTGCACGATCTCGGTGACCTTCAAACCCACGGGACCCGGCATCCGTGCGGGCAAAATCAGCGTATACGATAATGCCGCCGGCAGTCCCCAGAGCGTGACCCTTATGGGTACAGGGACGGTGGTTACTGTTTCTCCGAGCAGCCTGAATTTCGGCAGCCAGACGGTGGGTACCACCAGCGCACCGCAGACGGTGACGGTGACCAACAACAGCTCGACGAGCATCACGATCAGCAGCATCAAGTTTAGCGGTGGCGAGCCCCAGGACTTCGCTCAAACGAACACCTGCGGATCAAGTCTCGCCGGGAATTCGAGCTGCACCGTCAGCGTCACGTTCACGCCTCACGCCAAGGGAGCGCTGTCCAGCAACCTTGGTGTTTACGACACCGGCGGCGGCAGCCCGCAAACCGTCCCGGTATCGGGGACAGGCATGTAGACACCAGCCGCGGTAAGGAACGCGCGACCTTTTGTTGTTGACCAGATGACAGATCCTTGGACACGGCGGACTCATGCGGCCGGATCGAGGACTGCTTCTGTTCGTTCCATCGGAGGTTCTGCCGTGTTCCTCGCGCGCAACCGCGGTTTTCCTTCAGCGGACAACTGGCGAGGCCAATTCTGCGTCCCTCTCGTTGACTCTCATCCTCAAGAAGGTGGACAATCCATTGGTGGTGCTGACCCGTCTTCGAGGCCATGGGGGAGCGGGGCGTGGGAGGCTGCCCATGGGGCTTGTCTGGAGTAACCTATGAAAAGCAAGCATCTGAAATTCGCCATTGGCATTGGAGTGATCGTTGCCGCCGTTGGATGGCTGGCGGTGTCCGGCTTCGAGCAGAATAAGACCTACTACGTCACCGTGAGTGAGCTGGTCAGCGGCAAGACTTCCCGCCAGCGCGTCCGCGTGGGGGGCGTGGTAGCGGACGGTTCAATCGAACGGCACGGCGGTCAGGTGAGCTTCCGGCTCAAACAGGACACAGCCTCAGTTGCAGTGGTCTACGTGGGTACCGACACGCTGCCCGACACGTTTGTCGCCGGCTCTCAAGCGATTATCGAGGGTAATTATTCACCCAGCGGCGTTTTCGAAGCGGAGCAGGTCCAGGCCAAGTGCGCATCGAAATATCAGTCCGCGCCCGGCGGCATGCAAAAGAAGGTCGCCCAAGCCGGAAGCTGACGGATTGGAACCTGGATATTGCTCTAAACAAGGTACAAAGCATTCGTGCAGCATCCCGCGAGTCTTGACCCCGGAGAGCTAACATGAACCAAGTCGGCAGCATCGGCGTGATTGCGGCGCTGGCTTTTGGACTGTACGCCGTCATAGCCGGCGTCCTCGGCGGGCGGCTGCGTAGCCTGCGGATCACCAAGAGCGCCGAGCGCGCCACCTTGGCGTTCTTCGTGATGGTCACGCTGGCGGTGGCGGCACTCGAGTATCTGATCCTTACCGACAGCTTCGGCAGCGCCTACGTCGCCTCGCATTCCAATCGCGCACTGCCGTTTTACTACAAGCTGCCGGTCCTGTGGTCCGGTCAGGAAGGCTCGCTGCTCTTCTGGACCTGGCTGCTCTCGATTTATAGCGCCCTGGTGGTTCTGATGAACCGCCGGCGCAACCGCCAGCTCATGCCCTATGTAATCTCGATTTTGATGGGCACGGGTGTATTCTTCTCCTCGCTGGTGCTTTTCGTCGCCAATCCTTTTACCGAGGTCGCCATCGCCGGTGCGGGCGGCGCGCTCAAGTCATTCACACCGCCCGACGGCAACGGTCTGAATCCCGCCTTGCAGTACCCCTCCATGGTGATTCATCCGCCGATGCTCTACCTGGGTTATGTCGGCATGGTGGTGCCTTTTGCCTTCGCCATGGCGGCGCTGATCACGCGGCAACTCGGCGACAACTGGATCCGCACCACGCGCCGCTGGACCATGGTGCCGTGGATGTTTCTGGGCTTCGGCATCGTCCTGGGCGGCAACTGGGCGTATGAGGTGCTCGGCTGGGGCGGCTATTGGGCCTGGGACCCGGTGGAGAATGCTTCCCTGCTGCCCTGGCTTGCCGGCACCGCCTTCCTGCACTCGGTGATGATTCAGGAAAAGCGCGGCATGTTGAAGGTCTGGAACATTGTGCTGGTGATCGCGACCTTCTTTCTCTCCATCTTCGGCACGTTTCTCACGCGCAGCGGCATTGTGAGCTCGGTCCATGCCTTTGCACAGTCGAACATCGGGCCGTTTTTCGCCGTATTTCTTGGCATCATCGTGCTGTTTTCGGTCACGCTGCTCTTCCTGCGCCTCGATTTTCTCAAGAGCGAAAACCAGCTTGACTCGGTGGTCTCGCGCGAAAGCGGGTTTCTGTTCAACAACTGGGTGTTGCTGGCAGCAGTATTTGCCGTGCTCTGGGGCACGATATTCCCTATCATCTCCAAGGCGATCGAAAACCAGACCGTCACCGTTGGCGCGCCATTCTTCAATCGCTTTATGATCCCAATCGGCCTTGTCTTGCTGTTCCTTACCGGCGCGGGACCGTTACTCGCGTGGCGCAAGACGAGCTTTCAGAGCATCCGCCAGAACTTCACCATTCCGCTGGCCGCTGCCGTGGTGGCGACCGCGGTCCTTTACGCTCTCCGTGTGCGCGGCTTCTACGTGAGCATGACCGTTCTTCTGACGGCGTTCGTGGCCGTGGCCACAATCGGCGAGTTTTACAAGGGCGCGCGCACCCGCCAGCAGACCTTGCACGAGAATTTTGCGCAGGCCGTCTTCAACCTCACGATGCGCAATACCCGCCGCTACGGCGGCTACGTGATTCACCTCGCGATCGTGATTCTCTTCGTCGGATTCCTCGGCCAGGCGTTCAAGAGCGAGACCAAGGGCCTGATGGCGGAGGGCGATCTGATGCACGTGAAGGACTACACACTGCGCTGCGAGAGCTTCGGTACGGGCGACACGCCCAATTACGAGTATGAGCGCGCGTCGCTTTCGGTGATCCGCGACGGCCGGGCGCTCGGCTTGATGGAGCCCGAGCAGCGCTTTTATACGGCGAGCCAGCAGGCCACCAGTCACGTTGCCATCCGCACGTCGCCGCGCGAGGATCTTTACGTGGTACTGGCAGGTCAGGATCCCGACAGCAAGAAGGCGATCATCCAGGTTTTTATCAATCCCCTCGTGATGTGGGTGTGGGTGGGCGGCGTGGTGTTCGTGCTCGGCACCCTGCTGGCCCTGGTCCCAAGCCGCGTGGAGCGCGAAATGGCCGAACTGCGGCGCCAGCACGAGGAAGCTCTGGAGATTCAGAATCTCGACGCGGAAGGGTAGGCTCGAGGAAGGCAACCTATGACCTACCAAGAGATGGAACACACGATGGAGTTCATGCTGCAGCATCAAGCGACCTTCGAGGCGCACTTCCAGCGGTCGATGGACGCCCTACTGCAGCACCAAGCCCAATTCGCGGCCGAGATGATGCAAATCAAGGAGCTGGGAGCCCAACTCGCGAAAAGCCAGGTGCGAATGCAAAATGCACTGGCGGATCTAGCTGAATCGCACAATGAGCTAGCCGAATCCCATAAGCAGCTCGCAAAATCGCAGCAGGCCACCGAAGAGCGGCTAAGAGCGGTCCTGAAGGCGCTCGAGCGCAGTTTCGGCGGCAATGGCCATGGCCGGAAGGCGTCATGAAGATGGCGAAGAATCCTAGACTCTTTCTGCCGATCGCGCTGGCCGTGGCCTGGCTCTTAGCAGGCGTTTTTGCGCCCCGCGCTACAGCCGCGTCCCAAACCACGGCGACAGCTATCGAAGGCGGCCTCACTTGCCAATGCGGCTGCCAGCAGACCGTCAGCGGCTGCAATCACGAGGGCTGCGGCTCCAAGGCTGAAATGCAGGCCATGGCCGAGAAGGAAGTGGCTTCCGGCAAGGACAGCGCCGGCATCCTCCAGGATTTTGTGCTGCGCTATGGCACCCAGGTGCTGGCCACGCCGCCCCCCAACGGATTTAATCTCATGGTGTGGATTCTGCCCGTTGTGGGAGGCATTATGGGCCTGACACTGGTGGTGCTGCTGGTGCGGCGCTGGCGGCAGGCGCCAGCGGCGGGTTCGGCGGAGCCAGGTACGGTCGATCCACAGGCTTTGGCGGAGGTCGAAGAGGAGATGAAGCACCTTGGGTAGGCGCCAGGTGCTAGGTGTCAGGTGTCAAAGCGAGAGACTTCTGGCTTGTGACTTCTGGCTTCTGATTTCGGGTTTGAAGAGGTAACAGATGCTAACCGCACTCGCTTTCGCGCTGGCGCTGGGCCTGGCCTTTTTCGTGGTCAAGCCGTTGCTCGCTGCCGGCACCGATGAGGGCACCCTGCCGGTTGACGTGACTCTGGAGACGGATCTCAAGCGCCGGCGGCTGGTGGTCTACGACAACATCCAGGACCTGGAGTTCGAGTATCGAGCGCGCAAGATCGCACCTCAGGACTACCAGACGTTGCGCGAAACTTACACCACCGAAGCCGCGCACCTGATTAGCGAATCCCACGAAGTGGACCGGCAGAGCACCGAGGAAGCCTTCATCGAACGCGAAGTGGCCGCGCGGCGTGTACGCCGCAAAGCCGAAGTCGTGCCAGATTACACCTGTCCGAAGTGTGGATTCGAGAATCCCTTGCCGGTTAAATTCTGCGGGGAGTGCGGCGCGAAATTAGGGGTCAGGGATTAGGAGTCAGGGGCCAGGGATTAGGGTTTCGTGCTGTCACCGACGGCCATTCACCTTTGCTTTTTGACTTTTGACTTTCAACTTGGACTGACTCATGGTTTATCGTCACCCCAAGTCGTTCCTTACGCTGCCAATCGCCATCGCCGCGATGCACGCCTCCGTGCTTCTGGCGCAGACCAAGGTGCAGGGAACGATATCGAACGGCACCACCGACCGTCCGCTGGCTCGCCAGCAGGTGCGACTGCTGAATCCGCGCGCTGGAGCGCAGGTGGCCACGGCGACCTCGGATGGCGCTGGGCACTTCGCGTTCCCATCCGCCGACATCGACAGCAAGTCGTTCTACTTGGTCGACGCGGAGTATCAGGGTGTCTCCTATAATGCGCCGGCCTCGTTCAATGCAAACGGCGAGGCCGATGTCAAGCTCACAGTCTACGAGGCCACTCACTCGGCTGCCGGCATCCGCATTCCGGCGATGCGACTGCTGATGGGCGCAGAGGGGCCCGATCTGCGCGTTCAGGAAGAATATGCCATTCAGAACTCCAGCGATCCGCCGCGCGCTTACATTGTGCCGGACGGCACGTTCAAGTTTCATATTCCTGCCGATGCTGCAACGCCGAACGTGACCGTCGCCGGGCTGATGAACATGTCGCTCCCGCAGACGCCGCATCGCGGAGAGAAGCCGGGCGACTATTCGATCGATTACGCCCTGAAGCCCGGCGTGACCATGCTGACGCTGCAGTATACGCGTCCTTATGAGCGGGCGAGCGCGGAGATTCACGACGGCGCCTCGTTCCCCATCGATCAGGCGGAACTGTACGTGTACCCGTCGAGCCTATCGGTGTCGGCTACCGGATTCCAGCCCAGCCGGGTGGACAGCGCGCACCAGGTGGCGGTGTTCGGGGCGCCGCAGTTTCCGCCCAATACCATGGCCCTGGCCATCCGCCTGAACGGAGCCGCCGCTACCGGTCCGCCGCCGGGCATGGACCAGGGCAGCGCCGGGCAGGAGCAAGGCGCGACGCAGGACCAGGTCAAAATCGTGCCGAACTCGATCGCGGAAGTCGGTGGATTCATTTTGGGCGGCTTTCTGCTGCTTCTCTTCTGGGCGCTGGGAGTGCGAGTGATAAGGGATTGGCCTCGTCTGAAAGCGCGTGCCGCAGGCCCCGGTCCCGCCACACTCCTCGACTCGAAGGCTGAGAAGCTGCTCACGTCCATAGCCGACCTCGATGAACTGTTTGCCGCCAAGAAGATTGCCGAGTCCAAGTACTGGAAAGAGCGCTTGGAGCTGAAGGCCCGTCTGGTGACCTTGCTGAAGAAGAACCCGCCTGCCGGTCTCGAGTCCTATGCCACCCGTTCCCAGCCCCACTGAAGCTCTCGAGACGCGCAACGTCTCCAAATTCTTCGGAGATCTTCCCGCGCTGCGCGGCCTTACGCTGCGAATCGAGCCGGGAGATTCTGTTCTGCTTTACGGACCGAACGGCGCCGGCAAGACAACTCTGCTGCGAACCTTGGCGGCGCTTTGCCGTCCCGACGAAGGCGAGGTCCTGTTCTCCGGAAGGAGTCTCCGACATGACAGCCAGACAGCCAAAGCCGCGATTGGCTTCGTCTCCCACGCTTCCTATCTTTACGCAGAGCTCACCGGCCGCGAGAATCTGCGCTTTTTCGGGCGTCTCTACGGCCTCAGTCAGCTCGACGTGCAAGTCGATCGTGCCCTGGACCTCTTTGCTGTGCGTCATCGCGCCGACGAACTGGTTCGTAATCTTTCGCGAGGCTTGCAGCAACGCATGACGCTGGCCCGTGCGATGCTGCACGATCCGTCTTTCCTGCTGCTCGATGAGCCTTTCACCGGACTCGACGCGGATTCCGCGAGCCACCTCGAACGGCTGCTCACGCGTCTGCCTGCCGAAGGAAAAGCCTTGGTGTTCTCCACGCACAACTATGACCAGGGAGCTGCCATCGCGCGACGGCTGGTGGCGCTGGAAAAGGGTCGAATCAAGTATGATGGTCCTTTGGATCGGACGCCGGAACCGATTTTGACCGCAGTGCGGGCGCTGTCGTGATGATAAGGCTGCTCTCAATCCACGCCGCTGCACTCGAGGAGGAAACCTATGACCCCATTTCTCAGCCTTATGCTGGCCATGGCGCCGCTGATGCCCGCCCGTCCCGCGCCTTCGACAGGAGCTCTGCTGCTGGTGGCCAACAAGGGCGAGCACACCTTGGGCCTTGTCGATCCAGACGCCGGCCGGCAAATCGCGACGGTTCCGGAAACCGGCGTGACCGGACACGAAGTCATCGCCTCGTCCGATGGACGTCTCGCCTTCGTTCCCATCTACGGCAACTCGGGCGTCGGAAGTCCGGGCACTGACGGCAGCACGCTGGACGTGATCGATCTCGCGTCGCGCCGATTGATTCACACTATCGACTTCGGCCATGGCGTCCGCCCGCACTGTCCCATGATCAATCCCCGGGACGGATTGCTTTACGTGACCACCGAACTTGACAACGCCGTCACCATCATCGATCCCCAAACGCTGAAGATCGTGGGCAAGGTGCCCACCGGCGCCGCCGAGTCGCACATGCTGGCGATCAGCCCCAACGGCAGGCTCGGCTACACGGCTAACGTCGGACCCGGCTCGGTATCGGTGCTCGACTTGGTCGGGCGCAAGACGATCGCTGTCATCCGGGTCACCACCCACGTCCAGCGCATCGCCATCTCGAATGACGGCCATTGGGTGTTCACGTCCGACACCGAGAAGCCACGCCTCGCCGTGATCGACACCAATACCAACAAAGTTGCGCGCTGGATCGACATGCCCGGCACCGGTTATGGCGCGGCTCCGACCCCCGACGGCAAGTGGCTGCTGATCGCAATGCCCGACGCGCACGGCGTCGCCGTGATCGATCTCTCGACCATGCAGGTGGCGAGGACCATCGACGTGCCGCCCGCCCCGCAAGAAGTGATCGTCCGGCCCGACGGACAAACGGCCTACGTCTCCTGCGATCGCAGCCGTCAAGTAGCGGCAATCTCGACGAGCGACTGGAAAGTGGAGAAACTCATCGATGCCGGCAGGAGCGCGGACGGGTTGGCGTGGGCGAAGTGATTGACGATTTTCGCTTGACGATTGCCGGTTAGTTCGGCGGCCCGCATTAGCTCGTGTGACGAACACGTTTTCCAACTCTTCGAAGCTTGATGACGAGGCGCGGAGCCTCGTTAATCGTCCGTACACATCGATTCCAGCAAATGAGACACGCCGCACTATAGAATCTCGACTTGCCGCGTCTTCACTAACAACTTGAATTTCTCCGCGTCGGCATCACTACCGACAATCGCGCCGTAGTGCATGGGAACAACGATCTTCGTGTCGATCGCGTCAGCCGCTTGGGCCGCTTCCTCCGCCGTCATCACGTACGTTCCCGAGACCGGCAGCAAGGCGATGTCGCACTTGATGGACTTCATCTCGGGAATGAAGTCCGCATCACCGGCGTGATAGACCGTGGTTCCGTCCATTTTGATCAGGAACCCCAGGCGCTTCTCGCCGGGCGGATGAAACTTCTTCCCCGGTTCGGGACCTTTGTCGACGTTATACGCCGGTAGCCCATCGATCTCCACCTTGCCCACCGTGCGCTTTCCTCCGGGATCCAGGTAATGCACGTCCTTCACTTTCACGTCCTTCAGTCCGTCCTTGCAAAGCGGACTGGCGATGATGACCGTGCCGGGAAAGATTACCTTGTTCAGATCTTCGAGGCTCAAGTGATCGAAGTGTTCGTGACTGAGCAGCACGATGTCCGCCTCCTCGCTCTTGGTCACCTTAAAGGGGTCGATGTAGATCAGCTTCGAGCCCGCGATGCGAAATGTGTCATGCGCAATGCGGGTGATGTCGAGATTCATCAGCTTCATGAGCGTTGCTCCTCGTTTTGAACGCTGCTACTCCACGGTGACGCTCTTGGCGAGATTCCGCGGCCTATCGACGTCGCAGCCCCGGAGCACGGCGCAGTAATAAGCGAACAACTGCAGCGGCACCACGCTCAGCAACGGCGTCAGGATCTCGTGGCTCGACGGCACCTCGATCACGTCGTCCACCTGCGAGTGCAGGCGCGAGTTGCCGTGCGTCGTCACGCCGATCACCGGCCCTTCGCGGGCGCGAATCTCCTGGATGTTGGCAATCACCTTCTCGTAAGACCCGTCTTCGGGCGCGAGCGCGATGGTCGGAAACGTGGGGCTGATCAGCGCGATGGGTCCGTGCTTCATTTCGCCCGCCGCATAGCCCTCGGCGTGGATGTAGGCTATTTCCTTAAGCTTCAGCGCGCCTTCGAGCGCGATGGGGTAGTGGTACTTGCGCCCGATATAAAGAAAATGGCCGGCCTGGCAGTATTTGTCCGCGAGTTCCCGGACGCGCGCGGCGCCGGCCAGGATTTCGCGGATCTGCTCCGGCAGCAGCTCAAGAGCCCGCAACACCCTCTCGCCCTGCTCGTAAGAAAGATCGCGGCTGCGCCCGAGCAGCACCGCCATCAGCACCAGGATCGTGAGCTGCGAGGTGAACGACTTGGTGCTGGCCACGCCGATCTCGATCCCGGCGTGCGAGTAGACGCCGGCGTGCGTCTCGCGGGCGATGGTGCTGCCGACCACGTTGACCAGGCCGAGCACCAGCGCGCCTTTGCGTTTGGCTTCGCGCAGAGCAGCCAGCGTGTCCGCCGTCTCGCCGCTCTGGCTGATGGCGAGCACAACGGTGTTCTGCCGGATGTTCAGCTTGCGGTAGCGAAATTCCGAGGCGAGCTCGGTTTCGACGGTCAAGTCGGTGAGCGCCTCAAACACGTAGCGCGCGAAAAGTCCGGCGTAATAGCTGGTGCCGCAGCTCACGATGATGAGGTGGCGCGCCTGCAGCAGGCGATCGAAGACGGATTCGAGCCCCCCGAGCTTGGCCACGCCCTCCGAGTGATTCAGGCGCCCGCGCAGCGCGTTTTCCACCGCTTCGGGCTGCTCGAAGATCTCCTTGAGCATGTAATGGGGAAAATCGCCGCGCTCGGCGGCTTCGCGGCCGCCTTCGAGCAGCGTGGGCTCGCGATCCACGGCCCGATTATCCAGCGTCTTGATGCGGAACTGCCCGGGCTCAAGGCAGGCGATTTCGTTGTCTTCGAGATACACCACCTGATCGGTGTGCTGCGCGAGCGCCGCCACGTCCGAGGCCGCCAGTGACTCGTCCTTGCCGATGCCAAGTACGATAGGACTGCCGCGCCGCGCCGCCACGATCCTGGCTGGATTATCGGCGTGCACCACCGCGATTCCGAAAGTCCCCTGCGCCTGCAGCAACGCCTTCTGCACCGCGGCCTCGAGGTCGCCGGCGTATGCGGACTCGACGAGGTGCACGAGCACCTCGGTGTCCGTCTCGCTGTGAAAGACGTGCCCGAGAGCAAGCAACTTCTTCTTTAGAGGCTGGTAGTTTTCGATGATCCCGTTGTGGACCAGCAGAATGCGGCCCGTGCAGTCGGCGTGGGGGTGGGCGTTCGGTTCGGTCGGTTTGCCGTGAGTGGCCCAGCGCGTGTGCGCGATTCCGGCCGTGCCCAACGGCTTATCTTCGCGGACGCGCCGCTCGAGATTTGCGACCTTGCCCACGGCACGGGCGACGTACGGCGGTCCGGAGTTCAGAATAGCGGCGCCGGCTGAGTCGTAGCCTCGATATTCCAGCCTCCGCAAGCCCTCAATCAGCACCTCGCCGGCGTTTCGACTGCCGGTGTACGCCACAATGCCACACATCAGGCGGAACCTCTGTCCTGCAGGTAACCGAGCTCGGCGCCCAGCTTCTGCAACTGCGCGCCGTCAATGAAAAGCTCAGCCTGCGTCGGATCGTAGCCGCGTTCGAGCGTCCGGCGCAGATGAAGCGCGGCGATCAGGGCCAGTTGCTGGTCCTTGAGCAGCGTGCCTTGGCTTCGCCGCACCTCGGTGAGCGCAGCGCAGGAGATCGATACCGTCACGCGCTGGCCGTTCACCCGGAACCAGCAATCGATGGTGTCGCTGTGCCGGGTGGCGATGGCCGGAAACAGATGTACGAACCGGCAGTGCGCCGGCGCGGGCAGCGCCTTCGAGCTGACCTCAAAAGGAGTCACGATGTAGCTCATCCCCAAGCCCCCTCATGGCATCCGGCGCGCACCGCGTGCCGTCAGCCTCAGTTTGATGCAGCGTCTCCATTATAACGGACTCATCCCGGTGGCACGGCCCGGATGGCCGTGCCACGTCAAATTGACTCACCACCAGGACCCGATCGCCCGGGCCGCTGCGTCCACGGCGTTCCTTACCGAGGCGGCGAGCGCGCCGGCAAGCCCTCTGGGTCGCGGATTTCCGCCCCGGAGGACGATCGCCGGGGTGCCGGAGGACGAGGCGCTCCGCCTCGCGCGCACCCGATGAGCCTTCGGCAGCGACCCTTCCACGCGTTGAACCTCCGGAATCCAGCCCTGGGCCACTCTCCGGCGACGCGAGGGGACCGGATTGACCAGGATGAAGCCCCAACCCAAGCGGTTGCCGATTTTCAAGCGCCGCGGCACGATGAAATCTTCCGCGT
>JASHPE010000431.1 GCA_030038235.1 Terriglobia bacterium | reverse complement strand
GAAAATGCTGCGGGGATGCAAAATACGCGTACCTCGCACCCACTATTTAGCAAGACTTTTGCGTCCGGCGCAAACCTCGTTGCGGCCATAGGCCACGCTCCACTACTACCAGCTAGGATTTGGAAATCCTCGTTCAGAATGCTAAAAAGGCGGCCCTTTTATCAGGTTGCTGGCATCGCAGTTACCGTTTCCGACTTTTCAGGAGAGCAAATGGATTACAGACTATTGGGAGGTTCAGGTCTTAAAGTATCGTCTCTCTGTTTTGGCCTCGGCACGTTCGGCGGAGGAACTGAGTTTTTTAGGGCGTGGGGCTCGACCGGCGTCGAAGAGGGGAAAAGACTTGTTGGCCTTTGTCTTGACGCCGGCATCAATGTCTTCGACACTGCGGATGTCTACTCCAACGGCGTGTCGGAGGAGATCTTCGGACAAGCCATTCAGGGAAGACGCCACGAACTATTGATCTCGACCAAAGCGACCTTCCCCTTCGGCAAAGGTCCGAATGACGTCGGGTCGTCCCGCTATCACCTAATCCAGGCATGTGAGGGCAGCCTGAAGCGGCTGGGTACCGATTACATCGACATTTACCACATGCATGCCTTCGATGCGTTGACGCCTGTCGAGGAGGTGTTGTACACCCTCAATGATTTGGTGCACAGCGGCAAGGTCCGCTACATCGCCTGCTCGAACTTCTCTGGCTGGCATTTAATGAAGTCGCTTTCCATATCAGAGAAGTATGGCTGGACGAAATACATCGGGCATCAGGTTTACTACTCTCTGGTGGGCCGTGACTACGAGTATGAGCTCATGCCGCTCGCGCTCGACCAGAACGTGGGGGCATTGGTCTGGAGTCCGTTGGGATGGGCACGATTGACCGGCAAAATCCGACATGGGCAGCCATTGCCGCAGGTAAGCCGTCTGCCTAAAACCGCGGATGGCGGACCCCCGGTTCCGGAAGATTATCTCTACCGAGTTGTCGACGCCATCGATGCCGTCGCACAGGAAACGGGCAAGACCGTGGCGCAAATTGCGCTCAACTGGCTGCTGCGCAAGCCTACGGTTTCAACCCTAGTCATTGGGGCGCGCACAGAAGAACAACTTATGCAGAACATTGGAGCGGAGGGGTGGCGGTTGACGCCGGAGCAAGTGGCGAAACTGGATGAGGCCAGCAAGTCGGCTGTCCCTTATCCTTACTGGCACCAACGTCAGTCTCAGGATCGAAACCCGGTTCCGCCATCTGTCGGCCAATAAACCCTCGTTCTCGCGGCCGGTCATACGCCCGCAGCTCTTTCAACAACGCTGCGCTCAAGCACTTGCAGGAACTTCGCGAGCCAAACCGGATGCACAGGCTAAGTGGGGCCGTTACCAGGTTCCCGTCCACATGAGCATCCGTTATCGGAATGCTTAAGTACTTGCATCCCGCTATGGTCACTTCGGGTCCAACCGCCGGATAGGCACTGATCGATCTTCCCTTCGTTACTCCCGCCGTTAAAACCCGGATTTCCGATTTGAGTCTCCCCTATTAAAAGAGGATTACATAATATAGTGACATCAGAACAGTTCGGCCTGCTTCCAGAATGCTGTGACCAGCGTGGGTCGGCGCCTCATTCGCCGCAAGGCGGCACAGGCGGCGGAGCTCAGTTCCCCCAAGTCGCGCGGACACAGGTTCGGCAGTTCGTTCTGTTTGAGGTAGCCCCAGATATGTTCGACCGGATTCAACTCGGGTGCGTAGGCCGGCAGCCACTCCAGGGTGAGTCGGTTGCCCTGGGCGGCGACGAAGTCGCGGATGAGCACGGCGCGATGAGCGGGCAGACCGTCCCAGATCACCAGCAGCGGTCTGCGCAAGTGCCGCATCAGGTGCTGCAGAAACTCGATGATCTGTGGCCCCTTGATACTCCCCGGAAAGAGCTTGAAGTAGAAGTTCCACCACGTGATCCCCGCCATGACCGACAGCGTCTTCCAATTGAAGTGGAACTGAAGCACCGGCGTTTGGCCGCGCGGTGCCCAGGTCTTCACCCGGTGGGACCGTTCGCTCAATCCGCTTTCGTCGACGAAGACGATGGTTTGGCCTCGTTTTTTAGCGTTTTTTTTAACTCCGGCCAGCGCTGGCGCTTCCAGCGCCGAATGGCCGCCTCGTTGCGTTCCAAGGCCCGACCCGCCGGCCGCTGCGGTGTCCAACCCAAGTCATGCAGCAGGCGCCAAGTGTGCACTGTGGAATACTTGACGCCACACTCGCGCTCGATCAGATCGGCCACCCGCCAGGCAGTCCAGAGGCTGGTGCCGTACCCCAAGGCTTCCGGGCCTCGCTTCAAACCCTGCACGATGCGCTGGCGATCGGCGGCAGTGAGCTTCGGCGGCCGACCGGCCCGAGGCGTGCGCTTCAAGTTCTCGGTGCCGCCTTGCTTCAACTGCCGAGCCCAACGGTTGACCGACTGGCGGTGCACTCCGACGCGGCGCGCCACTTCGGCTTCCGCCATCCCTCGATTGAGCAGCTTGGCAGCCTTCAGGCGTCGCTGCTCGAGTTTCACTCGATCACGTTTTACTCCGGCTGGATGTCCCATACCGAAGAGTATAGCGGACATAGCCGTAGTTGTCACTATATTATGTAATTCTCTTTTAAGTCTCTGCTGATCGTCAAGATTTTCTTTCCCGCTTCACTAATCAGCACGTTGAATGGGCATCCGGCTCCCTGCAAAGGGAGTGTGAACGGGTAATTATGATCGAAGTTCGTATCCGAGTTCTGAAGCCCGACAATCGCCAGTGAGCTTTCAGACGATCAGGGCATCTTTTTGGATGGATGACGGGGTACTCGGAAGTTGTCCCGGGCGTGCCTGCTGCAACGACTCTTCAGTGTGCCGATAGCTATTCATTCTGGCCAAGGCCCTGCTCGTAGAAATCGCCGCGCCCATAACAAGGTCAGCAGTGCAAGCACGCCGCCGTCCTCGGCAATTACCCCGCGGCTGTTAGCAGCACCTTAAAAGGGAACCGTTTTCACCGATTTGAAGGGAGCCAGTCGTAAAGGAAGGGGAGTCTTCAGACACAACGACGCTGACCGGAAACGATTGGAGACTTCGCGGACGGATCGATTCGCGGGTTTCGCCGGCGGTCGGTCAACGCAAGCAGGCTACCCTCCGGCGCCATCAGCAGGAACGGTCCAGAGAAACAGGGGCGATGTCGGCGCTAACGCGGCCACTGGCCGAATTGCCGGGCTCCCTCGAAGGGGCATCGCGGCTCGGTCCAAGCTGGCCCCACACGCTGGCCGAAACCCTCTCGGCCTCGCCGGAGGAGCAGGAGCGGTTTGACGCCGGCGTGATTCTCCGCCGGAAGGGCGGTGCCAGGCAAGAAGAAAAGGCGGGGCTGTAGAGTCTGATATAGAGTTTCTACCGCGTCCTCGCCGATGAAGCCATCAGGGCTGGCTCCCAGAAGAGTGATGAAAATGGCTCCCTTTTAACCTGGTGCTGACACGCGGCGCAGTACCTACTGGCTCGCATTTCCGGTTGGGGCGATGGTGCTCCTTCGTTCAGCTCAACCTCAGCCGACTCCCAGTGAATTGGACACGGCTTGCGAAGTCGCCAGCCAGTGCAGTCGCTGGCTTCTGGTGGGCTGCAGCGCTGCTCTTTCTGATTCGTCGCCAAACGTCCGGATCAACCGGCAGCCGGCAGCCGCAACCGTCCCGAAGGTTGACGAAGCCGCCATGGTAGGTGATGTTCCCATAGCGGAAAAGCCGCGCCAGCAGGGCAAGCGCGTGCTGCGCGAGGACCTGATTCACAAATGGTTCTTGTTTTTCGATTGCCGCCGCCGCGCTGCAGCTTGGGAGCGCGTCATCATCCAGAGTGCTATCCACCGATTCCGGGTACAGCTCGAAGACCGTTCTCAAGCGCGCTTTGCTTCGTCGGTTCACCTGGTTCAAAGGTTCACCCAGGATAAACTGCCCGCTATCCGGAGTATTCCCGATATCAAGTACATATGCCACAGCACTCCAAGCACTCGTGCGGTCCCGAATCACAGCGCGGGATCCGCGAGTGTCCACGCAGCCGATGACCACGTCAATCCTGTCGAGCGGTTCCTTGCCGCTCAAGTGCTCCGGCAAGGCTTCCCAACCCAAGTTCCAGAACAGATTCAGCCGGTTCACCAGCACGAGAGCCTTGTAGTGTCCGGTCTCGAAACGGCTGAAAGGCTGACGCACGCAGTTGGTAGGAGAAATCAGATCCCCGTCCATGACGGTCACGTGCAAACCGCCGGGATGGCCCCACGCGATCAGCGCCTGATGGAGGTAGGGGAGGCCCGCGGCCACTGCGCTGCCAGTTGCACCGCAGCCTACCACCAGCACGCGCACGCGCCGTCGCAACAAATCGGCATGAATGTTGTGTGTTTCCATAGGCTCAGCCGCGCTCCACAAACTGCTGCAGGGTTTCGTTCGCCGCGGTCAGGAAT